>JAFTVH010000052.1 GCA_017465845.1 Lachnospiraceae bacterium
AAAATCAGGGGGATTTTTGCGCATTTCTCGCAGGAACACTTTGCTAGAGGCATAGTTTTTGGGTGCTTTGCTGAAAAGTAGCTACGGTAATAAAATCTAACGGCTATGAGTTATGGAAATTTCTTCGTGAAAGAACCCTGTGAAACCATTGATTTTACTGGATTTTTCTCCCGTTTTGTGGTAGAATAAAGGTATCACAAACGGGAGAAAAAGTATGCCACGTTCAGCCAAAGACATCCAACTCACAGAGCTTAAGGATACTATTTTAAAACTGAATGAACTGATCGTCTCACAGACAAAGTCCATGGATTCTTTGCAGAAAACCATTGAAGATCTGCGTCAGGAACTGAGCAACAAGCAGGCTGAAGTGGATTATCTGAAAACAAAACTCTTTGGTTCTTCCAGCGAAAAGTACAAAGTTCCTTTTCCGGGGCAGATGAACCTTTTTGAGGAAGAACTGCCGGATGACAGGATCCCCGAACTCATTGAACCGGAGATCGTCGAAGTAGCTGCCCACAAAAGAGAACGCAAGGCAAAAGCCACTTATGAGGAAATGTTTGACAATCTTTCCCACAGGCAGGTGCTTCTGGATACTCTGACCGATGAAGAAAAACAGTGTCCTCTTTGCGGAACACCCATGATCCCAATCGGGACAGAGGTGGCACGCACAGAGCTTGTTTTCCATCCGGCATATCTGGAACGTGTCGATTACATAGCCACTACATATGAATGCCCTGCATGTAAGGATTCCCTGGAGCCTCAGTTTATCAAGGATGAAGGCAAGGCACCGTTAGTTCCTCACAGCTATGTTTCTTCTGGACTGGCAGCACATGTCATGTATGGAAAATTTATCAATGCACTGCCTTATTATCGCCAGGAAAAGGATTTTGAGAATCAGTTTGGCGTAAAAATAGGCCGCGGCACCATGGCACACTGGACAATCTACTGTGCACAGAATTATTTTTCTCCCATGATCGACTACTTCCATCGTCTTTTGACCAAAAGAAAATTTGTCGCTGGGGACGAAACACCGATTCAGGTGCTAAAGGAAGCAGACAGACGCCCTCAGTCCAAGTCTTATGTGTGGCTGTTCCGCTCTGGAGATGATGGGCTAAATCCCATCATTGTTTACCAGTATCATCCGACAAGAAATGGTGATGCTGCAGCAAAGTTCTTTCAGGATTCACCCCCCCGGTACCTATATCAATGTAGACGGATATGCCGGTTATAATAAACTGAAGGACTTTAAAAGATGCTGCTGTTATGCACACATCCGGAGATACTTCGCAGAGGCGATCCCCAAAGGAAAGGAAAAGGACTATACCGATCCGGCAGTACAGGGATTCCTCTATTGCAATAAACTATTCGAATACGAGCGGAGTTACCGTGAAAAGGGGCTCTCCTATAAACAGATATATAACCGCCGTCTCAAGGATCAGAAACCTGTTGTAGAGGCTTTTTTGGTGTGGATAAGTAAGCAGACAGCTCCAAATGGAAGCCGTCTGGCAAGAGCATTGACCTATGCGAAAAATCAGCAAGGCTTCATGATGATATACCTTGAAGATGGACACTGCAGCCTTTCGAACAACATGAGCGAGAATGCGATCCGTCCCGTGACAGTGGGGAGACGTAACTGGCTGTTCTGTGACACCACGGATGGAGCTGATGCCAGCATGATGGTATATTCACTTCTCGAAATTGCACGATCAAACGGTCTGAATCCCCAGAAATATCTGGAATACATTTTGGAAGCAAGACCAAACCTAAACATGTCTGATGCGGAACTTGAAAATCTAGCGCCCTGGAGTCCAAACGTTCAGGAGTGTTGTGTAAATAAATCATAATAGTGCTGAGTATCCGGGGAAACCCGGATTTTTCAGGGGCGATACCCTAAAACTCAGCGCTTACGAAATATAATTTTGAAGATGAAGATGAAGTTGTACGTTTCAAAAAAATGATGTCAAAGATAAATTATGTGTATAAAAAAAGGACAGAGACCATTAATTAGCCCGCTATCTTTAGCTAATGGCAGTTGGATGATGATGGTAGAAGGCAAGGTAATTTTCCTGAAAACAAGTAAGAATCGCTGTTAGATTAATTAGAAAGGTAATCAAAATAGAGCATGGGAAGCGTAAAGAAATTTTCCAATTATAATATTTACATGTTTTTTTTGAAAATGATAATAATTATGCCGTGGCAAACAGCTTACTTGTTATTCAATAGCGTAATAAATGCGCTGATTCCGGCTGTGCAGACCTTTGCGGTTGCGGAATTCATAAATACTGTGGAAAGTATATTTACAAGTGTTGGAACGACCAGTGAGGTAATATGGCCGTTTGCAGCAATGATTGCAGTTATTGTTTTTCAGAATGTCATGCCTTCTGTTACAAATTTGGTAAATGAATCGGCACAGAATCGTTTGAAATTTGTTTTGAGAGAACGATTTGTTAGAAAACAGACGGTACTTAAATATTATTATATTGAAAATGAAGAATTCTGTGCATTAATACATCGTGTGTGTGAGGAACCGGAAAAGCGTTTTGGAAAAGGTTTTCAAAATATATGTGACGGGATTGGTCTGGTGGTAAAATGCATTTCTTTGTTGGGTATTGTTATGCGGGCAAGCTGGATAAGCGGTGTTGCAATTTTGGCAGTCAGTATTCCTCTTTTTTATATGGCTATGAAGACAGGGAAAAAAAATTATGCCTTGCAAAACAAGGCATTAGAGATAAAGCGAAGATATCAATATTTGGCCGACATTCTTACAAGCAGGGAGTATGCAAAAGAAAGGGCGGTGTTTGATTACAATAATTATATAGAAGAGGAATATGATAAGTATTTCCAGTATGCTAACCGGAAAGAAGAGCATATTGAGAAAAAGAAATATGCAAATATGAAGAGCGGTTCTCTTATTACTATTCTGCTTGGCGTAATTATTATGTTTTTATTACTGCCATCAATGAAAGAGGGCAGGATATCAAGCGGTCTGTATGTGGGATTAGTAAGTGCTGTTTTAAGCCTGGTTCAGGGTATGTCCTGGAATTTGTCGGGTGTTATGCAGGGATATGCAAGTACAAAAGCATATTTAGAGGATGTGAATATTTTCTGGAACTTGGAGGAAAAGGAAGATGCGGATGTAGAACCGCAGAAAATATCGGACTTTCAGTTACATAGCATTGAATTTCGCCATGTTAGCTTTCGCTATCCGGGAGAGAAAGAATATGTATTGCGTGATTGCTCGTTTATACTGCGGGGAGACAAGTGCTATTCCGTTGTAGGCAGAAACGGAGCAGGAAAGTCCACGTTTACTAAACTGCTAGTCGGCTTGTATGAAGATTATGAAGGAGAAATATTGATTAATGGTCTGGGTATTCAGGAATATCGATATGCAGAGATTAAGGGGATGATTTCAGTGGTATTTCAGGATTTTGCCAGATATGCGTTGAGTATTCAGGATAATATTTTAATAGGAAATATTAAGCATAAGGATAAGAAACTGCTTAAGAGGATCTGCAAGGAATTGGAAATAGATGAGTTTGTACAGAGGTTACCACATGGCCTGGACAGTATGCTTGGTAAGGTAGAAGAGGGCAGTGTGGATTTGTCCGGAGGACAATGGCAAAAGCTTGCGCTTGCAAGGCTGCTCTACAGCGAGGCACCCATCAATATTTTGGATGAACCGACAGCTGCTCTGGATGCAAAAGCGGAAGCGAAAGTATACGAGACTTTTCAAAAGGTGAATAGTAAAGCCTTTACCATTTTTATTACCCACAGACTGGGAGCGGCACGTCTGGCGGATGAGATTTTGGTGCTGGATCAGGGGAGAATCGTAGAACAGGGAACTCATGAACAGTTATTGACACATGAAAAAGGACTTTATAGAGACATGTTTGAAAGTCAGAGGAGTTGGTATGAAGCATAAAAATTTTTTTTATTATAATTTTTTAGGCTTGAAGCTTTTATTTGGAATGTTGCCTGCCTCAATGAGCTTATATTGTGTATTACAGATAATTCATGGGATATCATGGATGCTTCAAGTTGTTTTTATGCAGTATTTTTTTGATACGATTGAAGGTGGCGGAAAAAGTACTATAGAACTAGCAACAAGTCTTTTACTAATGGGAGGAGCTTTTTTGTTTGCGCAGATTATGAACGGTGTGGCGAACTGTTTCGGGCAGATTCTGAATCGCAGGATTGGGAAGGAAGCTAATAAACTGATTTTCAGAAGTATTGAGCGCCAGGAAGTGATTGCTTTTGAGAGTGCTGATGCGCTTGATCGAATTCATAAAGCGATTCGTGGAAGTGAAGGGGTGTTTTGGGTCAGTACTACCATATTAGATATTTTGTTTTTCTATACCTCCTATTTTATGATGATGAGCTGGTATTTGTTTTCATTAACGCCGATTTTAAGTATCAGTACGATTATAATTTTTATCCCGAATGTTGCAGCAAAACTTTTGCGTATGGTAGCGTTTGAACAGTTGGAGAATGAAGCGGCGCCGCTTAGGAGAAAGTTTGTATACTATGAAAAATGTATGACTGATAAGGAATATTTTAAAGAGACAAGAATATTGGGCTGTTGCAGTTATTTTAAGAGTATACATGCAAAATTACTTCGAATACTGAATCAGCTGCATTTTCGTGCACAGTTGCAGAAGGAAAAAGTAAATTTCTTCATTAACTTTTTAACGGTGTTGGCATATGGTGGTATTATCTTCTTGCTGGTATATTATGTCATGAAAGGTACGATTTCAGTGGGAGCGTTTGCGGCAGTCTTAGCTTCGCTTAGAGAATTTTACGGATTTATGGATGAGGTGATTTCAGAGCGATTCGCCTGGGCAGCGGAAAATGTGGCAACGGTAAAAAATTACCTGTCATTTATTAAAGATGCTGATAAGGAAAGAAAAAACGTGAGATTACCGGAAGAGTTTGAAATCAAACTCGAGGATGTTTGCTTTTCCTATCCGCAGCCTGATGAGGGGAATGGACGATTATTTGCTCTTGAGCATGTAGACTTACGAATTCCCTGGGGCCAGACAGTTGCTTTGGTCGGTGAGAACGGAAGCGGAAAAAGTACATTATGTAACGTTATAGCAGGTTTGTATGAGCCTACACAGGGATTATTATCTTACAGTGAGGTACAAAGGGATGACGGACGAGTTGTTGAAGGTATCTCCGCAGTTTTCCAGAAATTTTGCCGTTATAAGATGAGACTGAGTGAAAACATCACGATAAGCGAAGTTACCAGGCGGGTTACAGAAGAAGAGTTGCGTTTGCTCTGCGAAGAGGTTGGGGTTAGTACGGAGTGGACTGGCGGTATGGATTGTATGTTAGGAAAGGAGTTTGGAGGAACAGAGCTGTCAGGTGGACAGTGGCAGAGAATTGCTATTGCAAGAGGGCTGTTTCGCGAGAAAAAGCTGTTGATTCTGGATGAACCGACTGCGGCAATTGACGCATTAGAAGAAAATAATTTATACCGGAGTTTTCAGAAAATGTGTCATGCTTGTACAGCGATTATTGTGACACACAGATTGGCCTCAGCACAAATTGCAGACCGCATTATTGTTATGAAAGATGGAAAAATTGTGCAGGATGGTAAACATGAGGAGTTGATTGCAATGGAAGGTGAGTATAAAAGAATGTATGAGCTTCAAAAAAAATGGTATAAGTAGAAAGGATACGAGTATGACTAGAATTTTGCCAATGGCGGAACCAATAATAAAATGTTATCCCTATCACGCACATGTTTGTTCTATTGTAGGAGCTCAATCAGAATATCATATTCCATGGATTTATAATTACTATGTGCAACTTTCTGTTATCAATAATTTGGAGAGAGTGTTTGTTGACTATGTAACACCTTATATCTATACCGCTTTGCCATGTGTTAAAATGAACAAACTAGAAAGAAACATTGCATTGGATCTAACGAATGGAATAATTAATTTTATTAAATATTACATAGATCGGGAATTTTATATATATGCAGTATTTGATGTAAGTCAGATAGCTGCATATAGGTGTGGGCAATTTTTTCCACATGATCCGCTCATATATGGATATGATGATGAAAAAGAAGAGGTATACTTTGCAGATAATTATATGTATGGAAGGTATTCTTTGGGAACCGCAAGTTATAGTGAAATCATTCAAGCAACAAAAGTACTTTCAGAGCGAGAAGAAATGATTGATATTGATTGGGCACCTGAGTTTAGATGTGTAAAATATACTGATAAATGTTCTCTTTTTGAGTTTAATATTCAAATGTATATAAATTTATTAAATGACTATATTGAACAAAAAGATAGTGTAAAAAGATGGCGAGTACCTGGGATTATCAGTAGGGCTCCATTAGAAAGAATATATGGAATAGGTATATATTCTTTTATGCAGGATTATATTGGAGTTGCGCGTAACTCGGGAGCTAATTTGGATAGACGAGCGTTCTATGTACTGAAAGAACATAAGCTGATTCTTGAAAAATCACTTACATATGTAATGGGGGATCAGTGGAAGAGCAAGTATTCTTTGGAATGGAAGATGGTGGAAAAAGATATGCAAATGGCTACGATCATGTGTAACTTATGTTTAAAGTATAACTTGACACACGATGAGAAGATATTGGATAAAATAAGAAATTATTTGATTTCGCTTGAAGAAAATGATAAAATAATGTTCCCATGTTTAATAAGGATGGTGGAAAAGAAGAGAATCTTATATAAATAAAAAGGGCAAGATTGTGTATGGGGTGAATTTATGATAATATATGATTAATGCAACTGTAGGAGGAATATTGCATGAAAAATATAAAATTTATAAAAGAACCGGGTTACACATATGATTTGTTTCAACTATTTATACTGTATTTTAATAAGCGGTGTTTACAGGAGAATCCATTTGGTTACAATAAAAAATATGGGGATGATGAAGAATTTAATAAAATATTAAGGGATTACTTGCCAATATCCGATGACATTTTGCTGTTTTTTCGTTTGGTGGATGGCAAGATATCCTTTATGACAGAATTTTTTTTTCAACCATACAAAAGCAATTTCCCTGATGGTAAGTATGATTTATCAGTAGTATTAGCTACTTTGATGAATTATGATCAAGTGTATGTTAATCTAATTAAGTACTATTTTAAAGACATACCGGATGATGTTTTTGACAAGAGTAAAGGCTCTTTGCTTGTGATGAACAAGATGATACAAGAATCAAAATACAGTGGAGAGATTAAAAGTGCTTTGTATTCTTTTTATATCAATCCGACACCTATTATCCAAAAACTTTCTTATGAGTTAATGGAAAAAGAGGTTATTTTAGCAAGACAGTATGAAAAGAATTATATGCAGATTATAGAATTTCAGAATAAGTTTGAATACGATAAGTTGGAAACCAAGCTGAAGCAGACGGAAAAAACTATAAATGTAGAGGATTTTGAAGATATATATGTAACAGTTTGCCTCAACAGTAAAGAACATATTAATATGCTCTTTTGTGATAAAACTTTGATTTTGCAATGTGGAACAGGTTTTTGGGATATTATTGATTTGTTTCTTTCATATAGTGAATATCCCGATTTAGATGAGTTTGGAAATGCAGTTTCTGAGAAAAACAGAGTTGAGATTTTGAATCTAATGGTTAAGAATGGCGAAGTTACAATAAAGGATATAGAAAGTGAGCTTGGATTTACTGCTACAAATGCTTATTATCATTTATCTCTTATGTTAAAAACCGAAATGCTTAAGACTAGAACGCGAGGTAGGACTGTTTTATACAGTATTAATAAAGAGTATTTTAAAAGGTTGTGTGATTCATTAACTAAATATTCAAATTAATTGCAAGGGAGGTGATTAGATGAAAAAGTGGAAAAAACCTGTAATTGTAGAAATGACAGCTGAATATTTGTCAAAATATATCAAAGTTGCTGCCAACTCGTGTTGGGCAAGATACATGAGGTAAGGTAGAACCTTTCAAAAACTCTCAAGAAAGGGCAGGCGCAGAACAGCAAAATTCACCTGTTTTGCGCCTGTTTTCTCTATCACAGTTAGGATGTAAAGGCCGAAAAAACCGTCCTCACTTCTTCCCCCCACCAGCCGCCTTCGCCAGTATCTTATCAATCTGCTTAAGCTCATCCTCTGTACTCTGCCGTTTAATGGCATTAATAGCCGCCTGCATTTCCTGAGGCGTAAAGGTCAGGTGCTCCTGTTTGGCCTTTCGCATCATAGGCATCAGGTACGCCATCATTTCCTTCTGATTTTTGCCCTTTCCTTCTGCAAAGAGCTTGCCCAGGAAATCAAGCTTTTTCGGGTCAATATTTTTGACCTCATCGTCATCCATCCAGGCAGGTCTGTTATTTGTTGTTTCCATTATCTGAATCACCTCCATTGAAAGAATTGAACATCTGGAACATATCCATCATCTGAGACATGTCGGGCATTTGGGACATATTGGGCATCTGGCTCATGTCCATGCCGCCGAACATGCTGTTCATTGGATTTTCGCCCTCCGGTAACATATCCTTCATCATCTGGACCATTTCCATCATTTCCTTATAATTTTCATATGTCCGGAACATATTCTGCATATTTTCCATCTGAGTGCGCTCCGAAGGATTGCAGTAGGGAATCATTTCGGTGCACATTTTGGAAAAGTCCATGGAAGACTCCTGCGGTAACGGTGCCAGGTCTGCTGACGGATAACTGCGGAAGAAGTTCATGGTATATTGCAGTTCCAGAAATTTAATATAGACAGCCAGGTGCTTCTGCATGGAACGGTCGAAGTAGGGCATCAGGATCTTCAGCTTCTGTATGTGATTGTTGGTGAATAGGGTATCAAACGCCCAGACTTTGTCCTGTTCCCTCTCGCTCATCGTATCTCCCTGCAAATGACTGTTTCTATTATATTATGATTAGGTAGTTGCAAGTATGCCCGAAAAAAGAAAATAGGCTCCGAAGAGCCTACTTTCTCAGAGCAGATGATTAGCAGCCACAGTTGTTGCAGCCACAGCCGTTGTTATTGCCGCAGAAGCAACTGATCAGCAGGATCCAGATGATCCATTCACAGCAGTTGTTGTTGCCGCAGCCATTGCAGTTATCACAGTCGTTGCAGCAGTTTCCGCCAAAGATGCCATTGCCGTTTCCACAGAATACTAATAACAGGATGATCCAGATACAGCTTCCGCCGAATAATCCGTTTCTGTTGTTACATCCACATCCGCAGGAATTGTTGTTGCAGCCACAGTTGGTAGCAGTTAAGTCACTCATTTTTTAGTGCCTCCAGGTTTTTTTTGTTTTATGCTTTATTCTATGCAGGGCTGCTTGTCAGAGTTTCTTGGATGTGGAAATTATTTTTTGGGGGGTGGTTCTAGTCAGGGAATGAGGAGAGGGGGCCGGGGAAGGGGTTCACATTCAGACGCGCTCTCGCTCCGTGAAAAACGTAGCGGTACTAGGGCTCGAAAGTACCGAGCCCAAGGACCGACGTTTTTCAAGGGTCTGAATGTGAACCCCTTCCCCGGCCCCCTCTCCTCATTCTCTGCAAGGACCCAAAAAATAAATTGCACTTCCGAGGGTTTATAAAATAATAGGAAGAAAATATAGTGATAAAAGAAGAAATAAAGATAGCACAGGGAGGAGGGAGGGGGCGTATGTTAGGGGGAGAGGGTTAATTTTAGGAAGGGTAGGTTTGGGAGATGGAGAGAGTTAGGGTGCAGGTGGGAGTTGAGGATGTGTTGAGAGAGATGAGGGGGGAAGGGAGAAATAAAGAGGTAGGGGATGTGGTGACAGTGGCGGTGCTGGACTCGGGGGTGAGCAGACATCCGGATCTTAGAGGGAAGGTTGTGGGATTTCGGGATTTTGTGGGGAGGAGGAATCTGATGTATGATGATAACGGGCATGGGACGCATGTCTGTGGGATCATTTGCGGGAGCGGAGCGATGTCCGGGGGGAGGATGAAGGGGATGGCGCCACGGAGCAGGCTGGTGGTGGGGAAGGTGCTTGATAAGAAGGGGGACGGGCAGGCGCAGCATATGATGGAGGGGCTTGACTGGGTATTGGAGAGTAGGGAGAGGTTTGGGATAAAAGTGCTTAACATTTCTGTGGGAATTGGGGAGATGAATGATAAGTGGAAGGAGAAGCTGCTTCGGGAGAAAATTGAGGAGGTGTGGGATGCTGGGATTGTGGTAGTATGTGCTGCGGGGAATAAGGGGCCGGGAGATGGGAGTATCTCTTCGGTGTGTGCCAGCGAGAAGGTGATTACGGTGGGGTGTCATGACGGGAGATTTTGCCAGGACAATCCGAAACGGTGTGAAACGTATTCGGGGAGGGGAAAGCTGCTTGATAGAGTGAGGAAACCGGATCTGGTGGCGCCGGGGACAGATATCATGTCCTGCAGTGTTGATTATTACAGGAAGGGTGCTTATACGACTAAGAGCGGGACGTCCATGGCGACACCGGTGGTGACGGGGGCGATTGCGCTTCTTTTGCAGAGATTTCCTGAGATGAGTAATGAAGAAGTGAAGCGGAAGCTGACTTATACGGCGGATGATCTGGGGCTCCCATGGAATCAGCAGGGGTGGGGGATGGTAAATGTAAAAAAACTATTAGAAAACTATTGACACAAACGGTATGATTGTATACAATGATACGAGATGCGAAAGCTAATTATTTACAGTTGCCTTTTTACGGCAGAATGCGAGGAAGACTTATGTTTGAGAATGATACCTTTCAGAACCGCCCGGTCACGATGAACCAGAAGAATAATCTGTTGGAAATAGAAGAACATATGTACATCCTGGATGACGTTAAGAAGCCTAATGTCTTCCGTAATATGTTTCCTTATTCGGAAATCCCCAAGATTCCTTTCAATGACCGTATCGTGCCCCACAATATGCCTAAGAATATCTGGATCACAGATACTACTTTCCGCGACGGACAGCAGTCCAGGGCACCTTATACCACGGAGCAGATTGTAACGATTTATGATTATCTGCATAAATTGGGCGGTCCCAACGGAATGATCAGAGCCAGCGAATTTTTCCTTTATAGTAAGAAGGACAGAGACGCTGTATATAAATGTATGGAGAGAGGGTATCAGTTCCCGGAGGTTACCAGCTGGATTCGTGCAAGTAAGGAAGATTTCAAACTGGTAAAAGAAATCGGTATGAAAGAGACCGGTATCCTGGTAAGCTGTTCCGACTATCATATTTTCCTGAAGTTAAAGATGACCAGAAGACAGGCTATGGAACATTATCTCAGTGTCATCAAGGAATGTCTGGAAGAGGGTATCAGCCCCAGATGTCATCTGGAGGATATCACAAGAGCTGACATCTACGGCTATGTAGTGCCTTTCTGTCTGGAACTGATGAAACTGATGAGAGAGTACCAGATTCCTATTAAGATTCGTGCCTGCGATACTATGGGTTACGGTGTCAATTTCCCCGGTGCCGTTATTCCCAGAAGTGTACAGGGTATCATCTATGCGATTCACACCCATGCCGGCGTGCCTCATGAGCTGATCGAGTGGCATGGACATAATGATTTCTATAAAGCAGTATCCAACTCTACCACTGCATGGCTATACGGTTGTTCCGGTATCAATACTTCCTTGTTTGGTATCGGTGAAAGAACCGGTAATACGCCTCTGGAAGCTATGGTATTTGAGTATGCTCAGCTGAAGGGTGATCTGAATGGCATGGATACCACCGTGATCACCGAGCTTGCTGAATATTATGAGAAAGAGATCGGTTATGAGATCCCTCCCCGTACACCTTTCGTAGGAAAGAACTTTAACGTGACAAGAGCCGGTATTCATGCAGACGGACTCTTGAAAAATGAGGAGATTTATAATATATTTGATACAGAGAAGTTCCTGAATCGCCCGGTACTTTGTGCGATTTCCAATACTTCCGGTCTGGCAGGCATTGCCCACTGGATTAATACCTACTTTAAGTTAAAAGGCGACAAGCAGGTGGACAAGACTTCTGAGCTTGTAAAAGAGATCAAGAAGTGGGTAGATGCAGAATATGCCGGCGGTCGTGTAACAGTTCTGACGGATGATGAAATCTTGGCAGAGCTTAACAAGGTCTGTGAGGAAAAGCAGATTCAGATCGGTTAAGGAATTTCGCTTGATGCAGTGAAGATGCCGCGCCGAAGGTTGGCCGGTTGCCGGGAAGCTCCCGGCAGGAAATGGAGAGAGTGAAGTGGCTAATTATGATGTAAAGCAGGAAGTAACTGACAAGTACTCCCTGCGTGGAAGGGTGTTCCACAAGCTGAGAGAGGATATCTTAAGCGGAAAATATGAGGATTATGAAGAACTGAGAGAAGTTGCAATCGGAGAAGAGCTGGGAGTCAGCAGGACACCGGTTAGGGAAGCGTTCCGACAGCTGGAGCTGGAGGGCCTGATTCAGATCATTCCCAATAAGGGCGCTTATGTGACAGGTATCACGGAAAAGGATGTTAAGGATATTTATATGATCCGTTCGCTGCTTGAGGGGCTTTGTGCCAGATGGGCAACAGAGCACATTACTAAAGAGCAGATGGAAGAGATGGAAGAGAATGTGTACCTTGCAAGCTTCCATGCCCAGAAAGGGCATCTGGATCAGCTGGCAGAGCTGGACAACCGTTTCCATGATATTTTGTATGAAGCATGTGACAGTAAGATCTTGGAACATCAGCTGAAGGATTTTCACCAGTATGTACTGAGAGTACGTAAGAAGACGCTTGCCAACGTCAATCGCGGTCCCAAATCAAATGAAGAGCATGCACAGATCATGGAAGCCATCAAGGCAGGAGATGCCGATAAGGCTGAGCGCCTTGCCAACAGGCACATGATCAATGCTTATGAAAATATGGTAAAGAACGGCCTTCATGAGGCTTACCAGAAAGAAAATAAAGAATAAATCTAAGTGCAAAAACAGGAGGACATTACCCCATGGATAAGATTAAAATGACAACTCCCCTTGTAGAAATGGATGGAGATGAGATGACCAGAATCCTCTGGCAGATGATTAAGGATGAACTGTTGCTTCCGTTTATCGATTTAAAGACAGAGTATTATGATCTGGGCCTTGAGCATCGTAATGAAACCGATGACCAGGTTACGGTAGATTCTGCTAATGCCACACTGAAGTATGGTGTTGCCGTAAAATGTGCTACCATTACCCCAAACGCTGCCAGAATGACAGAATACAACCTGAAAGAAATGTGGAAGAGCCCTAACGGTACGATTCGTGCCATCCTGGACGGAACAGTATTTCGTGCACCTATCCTGGTAAAGGGTATTGTTCCTTACGTATCCAACTGGACCAAGCCTATCACCATCGCACGTCATGCTTATGGTGATGTTTATAAAAATACGGAAATCAAGGTACCCGGTGCCGGAAAGGCTGAACTTGTGTTTACAGCTGAAGATGGCACCGAAATCCGTGAGACGATCCACAACTTTACCGGAGCAGGAATTATCCAGGGTATCCACAACACGAGAGCTTCTATCGAAAGCTTTGCAAGAGCATGCTTTGGCTATGCCGTTGATACCAAGCAGGATCTGTGGTTTGCAACTAAGGATACCATTTCCAAGAAATATGACCATACTTTCAAGGATATTTTCCAGGAAATCTACGATGCTGAGTACAAGGAGAAATTCGAAGAACTGGGTATTGAATATTTCTATACTCTGATTGATGATGCTGTAGCAAGAGTCATCCGTTCTGAAGGCGGCTTTATCTGGGCCTGCAAGAACTACGATGGTGATGTAATGTCAGATATGGTGGCAACTGCTTACGGTGATCTGTCCATGATGACCTCCGTTCTGGTATCTCCCAGCGGTGTATATGAGTATGAGGCAGCGCATGGAACTGTTCAGAGACATTACTACAAGCACCTGAAAGGAGAGGAGACCTCTACTAACTCCATCGCAACGATTTTTGCATGGACCGGTGCCCTTAGAAAACGTGGTGAACTGGACAACATTCCTGAGCTGATGGAATTTGCCGATAAGCTGGAAGCTGCCTGCATCAAGACTGTGGAAGATGGTAAAATGACTAAGAGTCTGTCTTTGATTTCTACCTGTGAGAATCCGGTGATTTTGAATAGTCTGGACTTTATTAAGGCTATCAGGGAGACGTTTGAGGCGATGTAAGAGATGAAAAGGGAGGGCGTAAAGCCCTCCCTTTTATGCCAGTGTCTCCCACAACTCATAAAGCTCTTCCAATTGTGCCGCAATAGCATCCTGCTCTTTCGTCAGTTCCTGAAGCCGTGCCACATTGGTAGCTACCTCCGGCCGTGCCATTTCTTCTTCAATAGCAGCCTGTTTTTCTTCCAATACAGTAATTTTATCTTCACATTTCTTTAAATCATTTTCCCGTTTTCGAATACGTGCCTGTTCTTCCTTCTGAGCCTTCCAGTCCAGCTTCACTTCAGATTCGCTTACCGCAGCCTGTGCAGAAGTAGTTTCCGCCTGGGAAGCCCCCATCACAGCCGCCATCACTGTATCATGCTTTTCCAGATAATAATCATAATTCCCGATGTAATTCACAAACTGATGAGCCGTCAGATCCAGAATACGGTGTGCCGTCTTATTGATAAAATAACGGTCATGAGAAACGTAAAGCACAGTTCCCTCATAAGCGTTAATAGCATCTTCCAGGATCTCCTTAGACATAATATCCAGATGGTTGGTAGGCTCGTCCAGGATCAGGAAGTTGGAATCGGAGAGCATGAGTTTTGCCAGAGACACGCGTCCCCGCTCGCCGCCGCTCAAATCGCTGATTCGTTTAAATACATCGTCACCAGTAAAGAGGAAAGCAGCCAGCACATTGCGAATCTGGGTATTGTTGAGATAAGGATAATCATCAGATATCTCATCAAACAAAGTCTTCTCGCTATGTAAAACGTGATGCTCCTGATCATAATAGCCGATAACGACATTGGTACCAAGTGTAAAAGTACCGCAGTCTGCAGGCAGCAGATCATTTAAAATTTTCAGCAGAGTAGTCTTGCCGGTACCGTTATCTCCGATAATGGCAACATGTTCCCCTCGCTTGATTTCAAAATTAATATGTTCAAATAAAAGCTTTTGGTCGAAGGACTTGGAAAGCTCCTTGACGGTCAATACGTCATTGCCGCTGGTCATATGAGGAGTCAGCTTTAGCTTCATATCAGTGCGTACTTCCGTCGGCTTTTCCAGGACTTCGATCTTATCCAGCATTTTTTCACGGCTCTCGGCACGCTTAATGGACTTCTCACGATTGAAGGAACGCAGCTTTTCGATAACCTCCTCCTGATGCTTGATTTCACGTTGCTGATTCATATAAGCGTTCCATGCAGCCACGCGCAGCTGTTCTTTTTTATAAGCATAATCAGAATAGTTGCCCATGAAAGTAGTAGCTTTTGTCTGGTCTATTTCAATCACTTTTCCGGCTATTTTGTCCAGAAAATAGCGGTCATGGGATACGATGATGACAGCACCCTTGTAATTGAGAAGATAAGTCTCCAGCCAGGCGATGGAGTTCATGTCCAGATGGTTGGTAGGCTCGTCCAGAATGATCAGATCGGGTTTTAATAAAAGCAGCTTACCAAGGGCCACACGGGTCTTCTGACCGCCTGAGAGGGTGGCGACAGAGTTATCAAATTCAGCTTCTGTAAAGCCAAGACCTTTCAGGACGCCTACCAGTTCGCTTTTATAAGAATAACCGTCACCTGTTTCAAATGCATGAGTCAGAGCGGTGTACTGCTTCATCAGGTTCTCCAGTTCTTCACCCTCAGCATGTTTCATGGAAAGTTCACATTGGCGCATCTTTTGCTCCAGAACGATGAGCTCCTGCTTTACACTCAGCAGTTCTTCATAGATGGTATTGTTGGTATCCACAGCAGCATTCTGTGCCAGGTAACCGAAGGTCTTATCCTTTGCAAAAGTGATAAGGCCGTCGTCGGGAGCCATTTCCCCTACGATGATGCGAAGCAGGGTAGTCTTGCCTGCACCGTTGATACCTACGATAGCGGCTTTTTCATAGTCTTCTATATGAAAGGATACGTTTTTCAGAACTTCCTTTTCAACAAATGCTTTGGATATATTTTGACAAGATAGTAACATTTTGGTTCACTCCTAAAGTTCATTCGATAATATTTTATCAAAGAGTGCAGAGAAAGGCAACCGTCACTTTTAATGTATAAAAATTGTTTTGTTAAAAATGCAATATAAACGGAAAAAATGATGATTAGTATTTGACATTCTGTTGAGGCGTGGGTATAATGTAACGTAGAATAGTAGCGGGAGGTAGACCCCAATGGAAGAGAAAGAGATATCACAGGCGGTCATTGGGCGATTGCCCAGGTATTTTCGTTATCTGGGTGATTTGAAGGACGAGGGCGTTGAGAGAATCTCCTCACAGGAGTTAAGTGAACTGATGAAGGTAACAGCATCGCAGATTCGTCAGGACTTTAATAATTTTGGCGGTTTTGGCCAGCAGGGATATGGTTACAATGTAGAATTTCTGTATAATGAGATCGGCAGAATACTTGGTCTGGATCAGACACATCATTTTATCATTATAGGCGCAGGAAATTTAGGACAGGCGCTGGGAAATTATCTGAATTTTGAGAGACGCGGTTTTATTTTCAGTGGAATCTTTGATAAGAATCCGGAACTGGTAGGCAAGGATGTCAGGGGCATCAAAGTACAGCCTATGGAAAATATGGAGCAGTTTGTCAGGGAGAATGATATTGATATTGCTGTGCTGACGATTCCGAAGGCAAGTGCCCTGGAGGTGTCAGAGAGGCTGGTACAGTACGGCATTAAGGCGTTCTGGAATTTTGCACATGTGGATCTGCCTGTTCCGGAAGGAATTCAGGTGGAAAATGTACATTTGTCAGACAGCCTGATGAAGCTTTCTTATAACATCAGTCGTTATAAGAAAGAGCGTGAAGAAAAATAGTTGCTAAGCTGAGACTGTTCTTTGGAGCAGTCTTTTCCTTATGTGTCGGAAATAAAAGGAGTAATTATGGAATATCTGGTAACAGCAGAAGAGATGAAACGTTATGATGCTGTAACAATCGAGCAAATCGGTATACCCTCCCTTGTTTTGATGGAAAGGGCATCATTATCCGTATATGAAGAAATACAGGCGGCTAAGCTGTCTGGCCAAAAGAAGAGGGTTCTGATCTTGGTCGGCTGTGGGAACAACGGTGCAGATGGTCTGGCGCTTGCCAGGATGCTTTCTTCCGGATTCCAGGTAGAAGTAGTGATACTGGGAAATCAGGAGAAGGCAACTGAGGAGTGGAAGATCCAGTACGAAATATTGCGGCATTTTCCCGTTAGGACAGGACGCAAAACGTTGGCAACGGAATATGATATTTTAATAGATGCGATATTTGGAGTAGGGTTGTCCAGAGAAGTGTCCGGTGAGTATGCGGAGATGATTGAATGGTTCAATCAGGCAGAAGGTTGGAAAATAGCAGTAGATGTACCGAGTGGAATCCATTCTGATACGGGCAGGATCATGGGATGTGCAGTGAAAGTTGATCTCACAGTTTGCTTTGCCTTCGGCAAGAGAGGATTGTTCTATTATCCGGGATGTGAATATGCCGGAAAAGTGGTGATTAAGGATATCGGCATTGGGAAAGAAGCTTTTGAAGGGAAAATCCCTGGTATGTTCCGGTATACGGAGAAAATAGGAGAATTGCTTCCCATCAGGCAAAATGATGGAAATAAAGGGACTTTCGGAAAAGTGCTTTTGGCAGCAGGAACCCGGAATATGGCAGGTGCCGCTGTGCTTTCGGCAAAGAGCTGCTATCGTGTGGGAGCAGGTATGGTGAAAGTACTTACGCCGGAATGTAACAGAGTGATTCTTCAGACCGCTGTGCCGGAAGCTTTGCTTGCAACATCACTACCGGAGGCGGTTTCGGAAGAAAAGAAGCAATTCCTGCAGTGGGCGGATGTGCTTGCCATAGGACCCGGACTGGGAACTGATGAAAGGGCTTATCAGATACTGTACACCTTTCTGAAGGAGAGCAGACTGCCGATGGTGATAGATGCCGATGGTCTGAATCTGCTTTCCCGGCATGAGGAATTGCTGGAGTTAATGAGGGAGCAGGGCATGGCAGGAAGAGAGTTTGTTCTGACCCCCCATGTTGGTGAACTTGCCAGACTATGCAAAACCACTATAGATAAAGTAAAAGATTCACTGTTAGAAACATCTTTAAGCCTTGCACAGAAGCTGAATTGTGTTATAGTTAGTAAAGATGCAAGGACGCTGGTATGTAAGAATGGAGAACCTGTGTGCATGAATACTGTAGGTAACAGTGGTATGGCTGTAGCAGGTAGTGGTGATGTCCTGACAGGAATTATCGCCGGATTAATAGCACAGGGAGTAAATACATGGAAAGCTGCAACGTTAGGGGTCTATCTGCATGGATTGGCTGGAGATGTGGCAGCTGACAGATTGGGACGATATGGAATGACAGCCTGTGACCTTGCGGAGGTTGTGGCAGAAGTAACAAAATGAACTGTCACTGGAAAGGTGGAAGAAACAGATTATGCAGTTGGAAGACATAAGAGAGCGGGAATTTCAAAGAGTATATGCTCAGGTGGATTTGGATGCTATTACAGAAAATATCGTGAATATAAATGGTAATACCAATCCTCATACAAAGCTGCTGGCAGTTATCAAGACAGACGGCTATGGACACGGCAGTGTTCCCATAGCCAGATGTTTGGAGAAATTTGATTTCATGTATGGTTATGCTGTTGCCACCGTGGAAGAGGCTGTTATTTTACGGAAAGCAGGTATTTCATTACCAATCTTAATATTGGGATATACTTTCCCTTACAGCTATGAAGAACTGATTAGGGAAGATATCAGACCTGCAGTATTTCGAAACGATATGCTCAGGGAACTTTCCAAAGCTGCTGAGAAAGCAGGAAAAACAGCTAAAGTACATATTAAAATTGATACAGGTATGAGCCGTATCGGCATTTCACCGGATGATGCAGGACTGAATTTTGTAAAAGAAGCAATGGAGACACCGGGAATTGAAATTGAAGGCATCTTTACACATTTTGCCAGAGCAGATGAGACTGATAAGTCCAGTGCATTAAAGCAGCTTGAAGTCTTTCAGTCGTTTATCGGGCGAATTGAAAAGGAATTGGGACTTATAATTCCTGTAAAGCATTGTTCCAACAGTGCGGGCATCGTGGAAATGCCCCAGGCGAATATGGATTTGGTGAGACCGGGTATCATATTATATGGTCTGCGGCCATCGGACGAAGTAAGTCGTGAAATTATTTCTTTGCGTCCGGCACTGTCTCTGCATAGTCATGTGGTGTATGTGAAAGATATTTTTCCGGGACAGAGTGTCAGTTATGGAGGCACTTTTACGGCACTGCACAAGATGCGGATAGCAACGATTCCTGTGGGATACGGTGACGGATATCCCAGAATGCTTTCCGGGAAAGGCTATGTACTGATTCACGGCAAAAAAGCTCCCATTCTCGGCCGGGTATGTATGGATCAGTTTATGGTAGATGTTACAGATATCACAGGCGTGAAGGAAGGAGATTCTGTAACGTTGATCGGTACGGATGGTGAAGAGACGATTACAGCTGAACTTCTTGGAGAGCTGTCCGGAAGATTTAATTATGAACTGGTGTGTGATTTAGGGAGGCGGATTCCCAGAGTCTATATACAGGATGGAAAAATTGTGGAAATCAGAGCACCTTATGCGTAGTTAATTGAATACCTTCAGATAAACTGGCTATACTATTACCAGATTTTGAAGAAGGAGATCGTTATGAGAAGAGGAGATGTATATTACGCAGATTTGAGACCGGTAATCGGTTCAGAACAAGGAGGCATCAGGCCGGTACTGATCATTCAGAATGATATCGGCAACAGACACAGCCCCACCGTAATCTGCGCAGCTATTACCTCCAAGATGAATAAGGCGAAGCTGCCTACCCATATTGAATTAAATGCGATGCTTTACGACATGGATAAGGATTCTGTCGTGCTCTTAGAGCAGCTCAGAACCATAGACAAGAAACGTTTGAAAGATAAGGTCTGCCATCTGGATGGAGAAATCATGGAAAAGGTGAACAAGGCCTTGAAAATCAGTCTGGAACTGGATACATAACGACAGTTCTTGACGTTTTCTGTATGAAATGTTATATTTAGGTAATAAAGAAATAAATTGTAATAAGTGTTGTTGGTTGGACAACGGAAACGGAGGAAAAAATGGACGATGACAGTGGGCCTACTGCCAGTATTATTTTCTTTAGCGTATTAGTATTAATTGATATGTTTTTCTATGGATTCAGTTCGGCGATTACCTCGTTGAATGAGAAAGAGATAGAAAGGAAAGCTGAAGAGGAAAATGATAAGAAATCTCAAAAGCTTGTGAAGATAATCGGCAATCCGGCCAGATATGTCAACACGTTACAAGTGGTTGTATCCCTGATTCATATTATCGTGGGAGCATTTTATGTGGGAATCTGGAGTAAGAGCATTGACGATTCCCTAAAATTACTGGTTGCGAACAATTTGAAGAATCTGAATATTCCCGGAGAGGTGATATCAGGAGTCGCAATGGTGCTTACTGTGGTGATTATTCTGTACATATTACTGACCTTTGGAGTTTTACTGCCAAAGAAGATAGCAGCGCGTGTCTCTGAGAAATGGGCGTATTACTGTGTGAATCAGGTCTATTTCATCATTACTGCATTGCTGCCTTTGACAGGTCTCATCTCTGCGACTGCCAATTTAGTGCTGCGCCTGTTTGGTGCACATGGCGGTGATGATGAGAATGATGTGACGGAAGAAGAAATCATCAGCATGGTCAATGAAGGTCATGAACAGGGGATCATTCAGGCCAGTGAAGCCCGGATGATCAATAATATCTTTGAATATGGTGATAAAGAAGCTCAGGATATTATGACCCACCGCAACAGCATTATCGGGGTAGACGGTAATATGCTCTTAAAAGATGTGATTCCTTTTATTTTATCGGAAAATAACAGCCGATATCCGGTCTATGAAGAGAACATCGACCACATCATCGGTATCCTGCATCTGAAAGATGCCATGAGGTTTCATCGGGAAGAAGGGAATATGGAACTTCCGATCAGGGACATTACAGGTCTTTTAAGGGAGCCGCATTTTGTGCCCCAGACAAAGAATATTGATGAGCTTTTTAAGGACATGCAGTCCGAAAAGCTGCAGATGGTCATTGTTATTGATGAATATGGTCAGACAGACGGTCTGGTAGCCATGGAGGATATTCTGGAAGAAATCGTCGGTAATATTATGGATGAATACGACGAGGATACGGAGTATATCGAAGAAAAGAGCGAAAATGAGTTCATCATTGAAGGTAAGACGCCGTTAGAAGAACTGGAAGAGAAATTTGATATTTCTTTTGAGGAAGAAGAATTTGAGACACTGAACGGTTTCCTGATCTCGAAGCTGGATCGTATTCCTGAGGAGGACGAGCAATTTGATGTGGATGTTCAGGGTTATAATTTCAAGATTCTGAAAGTAGAGAATAAAATGATTGCCAGCGTTCTGGTGACGAAACTTCCGGAAGCAGTTAAGGAAGAGGCAGGGGAGGCGGATGAGAAAGTCTCTCTTGAAGAAAAGAGCAAATAGTGCTATGATACTTAGGATATTTTATTGTTCCGACGGTTGTCGGGCGGTATAGGAATTGGAAGAAAAAAGGAGTAATCAATTATGTCAGGACATTCAAAGTTTGCTAATATTAAGCATAAAA
The DNA here is from genome assembly GCA_017465845.1 of Lachnospiraceae bacterium. GTDB lineage: Bacteria > Bacillota > Clostridia > Lachnospirales > Lachnospiraceae > Acetatifactor. The sequence continues at coordinate 21,759 of JAFTVH010000052.1, forward strand.
AGGAGAAAAATGATGCCGCTAAGGGTAAGATATTTACCATTATCGGTAGAGAAATTGCTGTAGCTGTAAAAGAGGGCGGTCCCGATCCGGCTAATAACTTTAAATTAGCTACTGTAATCGCCAAGGCAAAGGCCAACAACATGCCAAATGATACCATTGAACGTGGTATTAAGAAGGCTGCAGGAGATGTAGGCAATGTAAACTACGAATATGTTACTTATGAAGGCTACGGTCCTAACGGTATCGCAATCATCGTTGATGCACTGACCGATAATAAGAATCGTACCGCGGCTAACGTGAGAAGCGCATTTACCAAAGGACAGGGTAATGTAGGTACTCCCGGCTGTGTATCCTTTATGTTCGATAAGAAGGGGCAGATCATCATTGACAAAGAAGAATGCGATATGGAAGCAGACGATCTGATGATGATGGCACTGGATGCAGGAGCAGAGGATTTTTCAGAGGAAGAGGACAGCTTTGAAGTGCTGACCGATCCTGACAGCTTTGATATGGTAAGAGAGGCTCTGGAGAAAGAAGGCATTCCTATGATGAGTGCTGAGGTTACTATGATTCCTCAGAATTATGTATCACTTACCGATGAGACTGCTGTTAAGAATCTGCAGAAGACTCTGGACCTTCTGGATGATGACGATGATGTTCAGGCAGTATATCATAACTGGGATGAATAAATAATATTACAATCGGGATATTTCAAAAGGAGAACAGTACAAATGGCAAATCAGTGGAAACAGGAAACAGTTTGTGTGCAGTCAGGATGGAAACCGGCAAACGGACAACCCCGAGTACTTCCAATCATTCAGAGTACAACCTATAAATACGAAACATCAGAACAGATGGGAAGGCTGTTCGATCTTGAGGAAAGCGGCTATTTTTATACGAGACTACAGAATCCTACTAATGACTATGTGGCACAGAAAATCTGCGAACTGGAGGGAGGCGTAGCCGCCATGCTGACAAGTTCAGGGCAGGCAGCCAACTATTATGCAGTATTCAATATCTGTGAAGCAGGCGGACATGTAATTATGTCTTCTACTGTATATGGCGGTACTTTTAATCTGCTGACCGTAACAATGAAAAAAATGGGTATTGAGTGCACCGTTGTAGATCCGGATATGTCCGAGGAAGAATTGAATAAAGCTTTCCGTCCTAATACCAAGTGCGTGGTTGCTGAGACTATTGCGAATCCTGCTCTCGTGGTACTTGATATCGAGAAGTTTGCCAAGATTGCTCATGCGCATGGTGTGCCTTTAATCGTGGATAATACCTTTGCGACTCCTATCAACTGCAGACCCTTTGAGTGGGGAGCAGATATCGTGACCCATTCCACCACAAAATACATGGACGGACATGCTATGTGTGTAGGAGGAGCCATTGTGGATTCCGGTAATTTTGACTGGGAGAAGTATGCTGATAAATTCCCGGGACTTACCACTCCCGATGAATCCTATCACGGAATTACTTATACTAAGAAATTCGGCAAGGCTGCCTATATTACCAAGGCAACTTCACAGCTGATGAGAGACCTGGGTTCCATCCAGTCTCCTCAGAATGCTTTCCTTTTGAATGTAGGTCTTGAGACATTACCTCTTCGTATGGAGAGACATTGCTATAATGCACAGAAGGTGGCTGAATATTTGGAAGAACACAACAAGGTTGAATGGGTATTTTATCCCGGCCTTAAGAGTAACAAATATTATGGGCTAGCGCAGAAATATATGCCTAACGGTACATGTGGCGTTATCTCCTTTGGTCTTAAGGGCGGAAGAGCAGCTGCAGAATCACTGATGGATAAACTGAAGATGGCAGCTATTGTAACTCATGTGGCTGATGCCAGAACCTGTGTCCTTCATCCTGCAAGCCATACTCACAGGCAGATGTCCGATGAGCAGCTGGTAGAAGCAGGTGTTGCACCTGATTTGATCCGTTTCTCAGTAGGAATTGAGCATGTTGATGATATCATTGCCGATCTGGAGCAGGCATTGGAAAGTATTTAAAGTAGGAGGAGCTTCATGGATAAACTTGCAATCGTAGTTCCCTGTTATAATGAAGAAGAGGTTTTGAAGATCGCATCAGAAGCCTTAAGAGGTACTCTCGATGACTTGATTGCGAAGAAAAAAATTGCGGAGGACAGTTTTATTCTGTTCGTAAATGACGGCAGTAAAGATCGTACCTGGGAGTTGATTGAAGAAGAGCATCAGGCATATCCTGTGCAGGTCAGAGGGGTAAAGCTGGCAGGTAATGTAGGCCATCAGTTTGCTTTGACGGCAGGCCTGATTACAGCTAAGGACATGAGTGATGTGACGGTGTCCATTGATGCGGACCTTCAGGATGATGTAACGGTAATAGAAGAGATGATCGATAAGTTCCATGATGGGAATGATATTGTCTATGGCGTTCGTAAGGAGCGAAAGACAGATACTTTCTTTAAGCGAACCACTGCTCAGGGATTTTATAAGATAATGGCCGCCATGGGAGTCAAGACAGTATATAATCATGCGGATTTTCGCCTGATGTCCAAGCGTGCTGTAGAGCAGTTCTCACAGTATAAGGAGACCAACTTATTCCTTCGCGGTATGATGCCGCTCATCGGATATCAGACAGACAGCGTATATTATGACCGTAAAGAGAGGGTGGCAGGGGAATCCAAATATCCTTTAAAAAAGATGCTGGCGTTGGCATTTAACGGTATTTCTTCTTTCAGTGTCAAGCCAATCAGTCTGATTCTGGGATTGGGATTGTTTATTATCGCATGCTCCATACTGGCCGCTGTATATGCATTTATTTCTTATTTTACCGGACATGTGGTGCAGGGATGGACATCATTGATTCTTTCCATCTGGTTCCTGGGAGGCCTGCAATTGCTGGCCATTGGCCTTGTGGGACAGTATATTGGAAAGATTTACATTGAAGTGAAACACAGACCGAGATACAATATCGAGAAAGTGCTGTAAGAAAAGATGAGTTGGAAGAAAAATGGATTAAGCATTATTTTATGGGCTGCATTTCTGCTGGGGAGCAGTGCAGCCCTAATATATTTTTTCTATGATACTTTTCTGATGTGGGGATACAAAGGAAGTGCATGTATTCTGCCGGGAACAGGAATGTGGCTGATTCTATTATTCCTGTTTCTGCTTATCCGGGGTGTGGGAAAAATTCTGAATGAGCGGATAAAGCCGGCTTCACCGGTGTTATTGGCTGTATTGGAAGGCGTTTTGCACGTAGGCATTCTGGCAGCCGGCATCGGTATCAGGATATTCAGTATGCAATATGCAGGAGAAGAAGCTGCCTATTTTGATATGGCACTGGTAGCGGAGGGCAGCACCATACCGCAAACGGTTCATGGTGCCACTTATGTATATCTTCATTTACTGAGAGGCCTGTTTTTGTTGGTTGGAAATAAGTGGATGGCAGGTATCTGGCTGCAGATTGTGCTGCAGATGATAGCAGCTGTTTTGATGTATCTTGCAATTGGCCAGATTGGCGGTAAGATGTCAGGTCTTACTTTTATGGCAGCCATGATGTTTTTACCGACAGAAATTTTGCGCGGTTTAACTTATTCACCCGATATGATGTATTTGTGTATATATGCAATCGGATTGGTCTGTGTGGCATCTTTTCTGAATAAATATGCCGAAGGAGAGATGGTATCAATCTATGATGTCATCATACTGGTATTTTCGGGAGCCTGGATTGCATTTGTATGCTATCTTGATATCAGCGGTATTTCACTTCCTGTCATGGCTGTCAGTGCGTTGTGGCTTAGCAGACAGAAGAGTGAGAAGAAGTGTGCCAATGTGTGGATTGGTCTGTGCGTGTTGATTGGGGCTGCAGTGCTCTTTTATACCGGATATCTGGCATTATATGGATATTCCTGCGGAAAAGGTATTATTGATGTATGGAATAGTTTAATCCGCTTATACGCTATAAAAGGATATGACGAGTTATTCTGGATAGGAGAAAACGGAATGACGGTTTCTATTGTGCTATACAGTGGAATGCTATTAGCAGCATTTGCTTATTGGGCACATAGAAAGTCGGAAAAACTTTCTCCATGGATTTGTGCAGGATTAACGCTCTGCATACTGGAATATTTTCATATGCCGTCTGCTCAGTTGGATTCTTTTGGGCTGATGACATATGTAGCAGCCATCCTGTGCGGAATCGGTATTTCTGAAAGCATTTCATTCAGGAGAGAAACAAATGATGGACAGGCACTTTCCGGTGAAGTGGAAGAAATTCAGGAGGAAGGAACGATGCAGGTTGAAGAAGGAAAAGTTTCCGGTGATATGGAGTTTGTGGATCTGGGAGAAGGAAAAAAGATTCAATTGATAGAAAATCCGCTTCCTATGCCCAAGAAGCATGTCAGAAAAGCAATGGAATATGGTTTTATTCCGGAAGAAGACATGATGCATTACGATATCGAAGTGGATGAGAATGACGATTACGATATTTAAAAGCGTAAGAAATCCCTGTAATACTCAGAATGAAATAATTGATTTTGGTAACAATATGAAGGCCTGCATTGCAGGCCTTTTAGATTCTGAGTAAACAGGAGAGATGATATGGCGGACAAGGAAAATAAACAGGAAAAAATCGATGAGCAGGAACAGGCAGATAAGAGAATAGAAAAGACAGGGCAGTTGACACTTGATAATAACAGCCAAAAGCAGAATATCCATCTGCTTACGATTATCGGTGAAATTGAAGGTCACGATAATCTTTCCAATAATTCCAAAACCACAAAATATGAGCATGTCCTTCCTCAACTGGCAGCCATAGAAGACAGCAGTGAAATAAAAGGTGTATTGGTACTGTTAAACACTATGGGCGGAGATGTGGAAGCAGGACTTGCAATTGCGGAGATGCTGGCTTCTTTAAGCAAACCTACGGTATCTCTCGTGTTGGGAGGCAGTCATTCCATCGGTGTCCCAATTGCAGTCAGCACCGATTATTCTTATATCGTACCTACAGGAACGATGGTAATCCATCCGGTAAGAATGAATGGCATGGTTATCGGTGTTCCACAGACATTTGATTATTTTAAGCAGATACAGGATCGTATTACGGGATTTGTATGCAGTCATTGCAGAATCAGTCAGGAACATTTGGAAGGACTGATGATGGAAACCGGTGTCTTGACCAAGGATGTAGGAACCATTCTGGTAGGGGAAGAGACTGTAAAACACGGAATCATTGATGAGGTAGGAGGAATTGATAAAGCGCTTGCCAAACTTCATCAGATGATAGATGAAAAATGATGGTGACAAGTTGCAGGAAAAATGTTATACTAATGTTTGATATAAATTTATCAAAAAGATAAGGGGTAGGATGGTATGGCATCAACATCAGGCAAAAAGACATCGTCTTCCAAAAAGAATACGACGCAGAGAAAGCCTGCAAAGCGCAGTACTTCGGGAAAATCATCTGCCGCAAAAAAGAAGAATACAGCGAAACAGGCTGCCAGAGACAGTGAAATGTTTCGTGAGATTGGTTTAATTGTATTATTTGTGGCAATGGTATTCCTGTTTCTTTGTAATTTTGGTATAATCGGCCCTGTAGGGAATACAATCAGCGGAGTGATGTTCGGACTGTTTGGATTTACCGCTTACATTGTTCCAGTTATATTGTTTGCAGGGACAGCGTTCTGGTTTGCCAATGAAGGAAATCCCACGGCAATTCGTAAGATAATAGCCGGTGCAGTACTTTTTATTATGCTGGGAATTATATTCGATCTGATAGCCGGTACTGCTTCAGAGATGATAAAATATGACATTAAGCATCTGTATGAGCTTAGTCTTGGATCAAGGAATGGCGGTGGCTGCATTGCAGGAAGTGTAAGTTACTTATTGCAGCAATATCTGGAGACCATTGGGACGATATTGGTAGTGGCTCTTTTCTCTCTGATCAGTATCATTCTTCTGACGGAGAAATCTTTGCTAAAAGGAATGAAAGAAAGCGGTTCCCGAATCAGGGAGAGATCCAGGGAAGATGCTGAGTACAGACGTGAGATGGCGCAGGTTCGTCGGGAAGAGCAGGAGGAACGTGCCCAGATTCGTCGGGAAGAACAGGCGATTAGAGCTAAACAGCGTCGGGAAGAACTGGAAGAATCCAGAATCCGGCGTGCAGAAGAGTTAAAGAAACGCGAAGAAGAACGCAAGTTAAGAGCAGAAATAAAAGAAAATGATAAAATTCTGAGGATGGATAAAAAAGCCAGTGGTGTGATGTTCAACACAGAACTGGAGAGGCCCAAGTCGAATCATAGGGATGATATCCATGAGATAACGTTGGAAGACCTGGAAGGAGCAAGACGTGAAGCATATGAACTTCATTCTGTCGACGAGGAAGAGATAGAAGAAGTCCCTGCATTTCAGGAGCCGGATTTTGATTTTGACAAGATTCAGATCCGGTCTGCCCGTCAAATGACTATAGTTGAGTCTGATGAGAAGAAGGCTGAGGAAGTCAGACAGGTGGAGCGTGAGGAGGTTCTTCTGGACCATGATACTCAGGCTATCAGAGTACATAGTGAAGCAACTGAAAAGTCCCGTCCGGTGGCGAAGCCTGCTGGAAATACGTGTGCGGAATCAGGTGCATCGGAACACGATTCCGGTGAAAACGAGATCCGAAAAGAGATGCAGAATAAGGTGCCCAGGAAATATATTTTCCCGCCTTTGTCCAGATTACAAAGAGGAACAGCCGCCAATGCGGATTCTACGAGGGAATTGAAAGAGACTGCCATGAGGCTGCAGCAGACATTGAATACTTTTGGTGTCAGAGTAACGATTACAGATATCAGTCAGGGACCTAGTGTTACAAGATATGAGCTTCAGCCGGAACAGGGCGTGAAGGTCAGTAAAATTGTGAATCTGGCAGATGATATCAAGCTGAATCTTGCAGCTACGGATATCCGTATTGAGGCACCGATTCCCGGTAAAGCTGCCATCGGTATCGAAGTGCCAAATAAAGAAAATACACCGGTTGCTTTAAGAGACCTGTTAGAAAGCAGTCAGTTCCGTGATTTCCAATCCAATCTGGCTTTTGCGGTTGGTAAGGATATTGCAGGTCAGGTGGTAGTGGCTGATATTGCCAAGATGCCACATATGCTGATCGCAGGTGCTACAGGATCCGGTAAATCAGTATGCATTAATACTTTGATTATGAGTATTCTCTATAAAGCTCATCCTGATGATGTGAAGCTGATTATGGTAGATCCGAAAGTGGTAGAACTGAGCGTCTATAATGGTATTCCGCATTTGCTGATTCCTGTAGTGACGGATCCTAAGAAAGCATCTGCGGCACTTCATTGGGGTGTGTCAGAAATGACAGACCGATATAAGAAGTTTGCGGATTTCAATGTACGTGACTTGAAAGGATATAATAAGAAAGTCGAAGAAATGAGGGAGAAGGGACAGGAGGATGCTCCGGCCAAGATGCCTCAGATAGTGATTATTGTAGATGAGCTGGCGGATTTGATGATGGTATCTCCCGGAGAAGTGGAAGAATCAATCTGCCGACTGGCTCAGTTGGCAAGAGCGGCAGGTATTCACCTTATCATTGCAACCCAGAGACCCAGTGTAGATGTTATCACCGGTCTGATTAAGGCAAATATGCCCAGCCGCGTGGCTTTCTCTGTATCCAGCGGTGTGGACTCCCGTACCATTCTGGATATGAACGGTGCCGAAAAGCTTTTAGGAAAGGGTGATATGCTTTTTTATCCTCAGGGATATTCCAAGCCTGCCCGTATTCAGGGTGCTTTTGTGTCAGATAAAGAAGTATCGGATGTGGTGGATTTCCTGAAAAATCAGGCGATCGGCAATGTTTATGCTGAAGACATAGAAGAGAAAATTAAGAGTATGGGAAGCAGCAGTTCAGGCGGTTCAGGCAGTTCTGCGGATGAAAGAGATGAATATTTTGCAGAAGCCGGTAAGTTTATTATCGATAAGGACAAAGCCTCCATTGGTATGCTGCAGAGAGTATTAAAGATTGGATTTAACCGTGCTGCCAGAATTATGGATCAGCTTGCTGAATATGGCGTTGTCGGGGAAGAGGAAGGAACAAAGCCCCGTAAGGTATTAATGAGTATGGAACAATTTGAACAGTTGTTGGAGGAAATCTGATACTTTCAAATATTATATAAAGAAGCATAAAAAGTAATAAAGTATAAGAGAGGCGCTTAAAGCCGGTATACAGGAGGAGAAAAGGATGAAGACTGATATTCAGATTGCACAGGAAGCTGTGATGGAGCCGATTACTGAGGTTGCTGCCAGAATTGGTATTGCACCTGACGAGCTGGAATTATACGGTAGATATAAGGCCAAGATTTCTGATGAATACATGGAGAAGATTAAGGATAACCCGGATGGAAAACTGATTCTTGTAACAGCTATCAACCCTACCCCGGCAGGAGAAGGTAAGACCACCACAAGTGTGGGACTTGGACAGGCTTTTGGCAAATTGGGTAAGAAAGCTGTGATTGCTTTAAGAGAGCCTTCACTGGGACCTTGCTTCGGCATCAAGGGTGGTGCAGCCGGAGGCGGATATGCCCAGGTAGTGCCTATGGAAGATTTGAACCTTCACTTTACAGGAGATTTCCATGCGATTACTTCTGCTAATAATTTGCTTGCAGCACTTTTGGACAACCACATCCAGCAGGGCAATGAGCTTCAGATCGATACCAGACAGATTGTATGGAAGCGTTGTATGGATATGAACGACAGAGTATTGCGTAATATCGTGGTAGGACTTGGAAATAAACTGGACGGAGTTGTAAGAGAAGATCATTTTGTTATTACGGTAGCAAGTGAAATCATGGCGATTCTTTGTCTGGCAGACGACATGAAGGATCTGAAGGAAAGATTATCCAGAATCGTTGTAGCTTATAATTATGCCGGAGAACCTGTTACCGCAGGTGATCTGAAAGCAGTAGGCGCCATGGCTGCGCTGTTAAAGGACGCACTGAAGCCTAATCTGATTCAGACACTGGAGCATACTCCTGCATTGGTTCACGGAGGACCTTTTGCTAATATTGCACATGGCTGTAATTCCGTAAGAGCTACCAAAACTGCTTTGAAAATGGCTGATTACTGCATCACTGAGGCAGGCTTTGGTGCTGACCTGGGTGCTGAGAAATTTTATGATATTAAGTGCCGTATGGCAGGACTTAAGCCAGCAGCAACAGTGCTTGTAGCTACTATCAGAGCCCTGAAATATAACGGCGGTGTAGCTAAAACAGAACTTTCTGCTCCAAATTTGGAGGTATTGAAGAAAGGTATTGTGAACTTAGAGAAGCATATCGAGAATCTGCAGAAATTTGGTGTGCCTGTAGTTGTTACCTTGAATTCTTTCATTACTGATACTGAGGAAGAGGTTGCATTTGTGAAGCAGTTCTGCGAGGAAAGAAACTGTGAATTTGCGCTTTCAGAAGTATGGGAGAAAGGCGGAGAGGGCGGTATTGCTCTGGCTGAAAAGGTACTTGAGACCATTGAAAAGAAGGAAAGCAATTTCCATGTTCTGTATGAAAACGAGAAGAGCCTGAAGGAGAAGATTACTACCGTAGCAAAGGAAATCTATGGTGCTGCCAGTGTGAATTTTGCTCCTGCAGCTGCTAAGCAGCTTGCCAAGATTGAGCAGATGGGCTTTGGTAATTTCCCTGTATGTATGGCCAAGACGCAGTATTCTCTGTCTGATGATCCGGCACTGTTAGGAAGACCGGAAGGTTTTGAGATGAATGTCAGAGAAGTATATGTATCCGCAGGTGCAGGTTTTGTAGTAGTACTTACCGGTACTGTTATGACCATGCCTGGATTGTCCAAGCAACCGGCAGCTTTTGGCATTGATGTGGATGATGATGGAAAGATTGTGGGCTTATTCTAAAGAGCAGACAGCAATGGCTGAATAATCTGATAGTTTTATGGTGTTTTTATAAATGAAAAGGAGACAGATATGACACAAGTAATTGACGGAAAGCAGATATCTGCTCGGATAAAGGATGAATTAAAGGAAAAGGTAGCATGGCTGAAGGAACAGGGAACAGAAGTAACACTTGCTGTAATTCAGGTGGGTAAGGACCCTGCTTCCAGCGTATATGTGAACAATAAGAAGAAAGCATGCGAATACATTGGAATCAGGTCTTTGAGTTATGAGATCCCGGAGGAAACGTCTGAGAAGGAGCTTCTTGAACTGATTGATGAACTCAACAACAGGCAGGATGTAAACGGTATTCTGGTGCAGCTTCCTTTGCCCGGGCATATAGACGAAGAAAAGGTACTGGATAGAATTAGTCCGTTAAAAGATGTTGATGGTTTTCATCCACAAAATGTAGGTGCATTGTGTATTGGTAAGTCGGGCTTTGTATCCTGTACACCGGCAGGAATCATTCAGCTTCTGAAGCGTTCGGGAATCGAAATTGCAGGAAAAGAATGTGTGGTTATCGGACGAAGCAATATTGTGGGAAAGCCTATGGCACTTTTGCTGCTTCGTGAGAATGGAACAGTGACGATAGCGCACAGCAGAACAAAGGATTTGAAAGAGATAACCAGAAGAGCAGATATTCTGGTAGCTGCCGTAGGGAGACCTAAGATGATTACGGCAGACTATGTAAAAGAGGGTGCGGTTGTAATTGATGTGGGAATTCATCGTAACGAAAATAATAAGTTGTGTGGGGACGTTGATTACGACAGTGTGGCACCCAAATGTAGTGCAATAACTCCGGTTCCGGGAGGAGTAGGGCCTATGACCATCGCCATGCTGATGCACAATTGTGTAGAAAGCGTATCTCTGCAGAAAATGTAGGAGTTTTTATGAAATGTCCAAATTGTGGCGAGGATATGCCGGACGACTCATGGTATTGTGAGAAATGTGGCTGCGATATCCATATTGTACCTGATTATGATCTGGAACTGGAAAGTAACATTTTAGAATCAATTGAATACATAGCGGCAGATGTTCGCTCAGGGCAAGCTTCTCAGGATCAAGCTGACAAGGAAAGTAAGAATACTCCAGAAAATTGTCATACTAATGGAACAATAGCCGGGACAAAGCAAAAACAGAAATATATCGTAAAGATAGCTTACGGAGTATGCTGTTTAGGGCTTATTCTGGCATTTGTGGTGACGGGTATCAGCCTGGGGCACTACTATTCTTATGATTATCAAATACAGCGTGCAGTATCGTGCATGTCAAAGGAACAGTATACTGAGGCGATAACATATTACTTGCGAGCCCTGGAGTTGGAGAAAACTGATGTAGAAGTAGTTTTTTTGCTGGCGGAAGCCTATCTGCAAAAAGGCAATAAAATAGAATATGAATATTTGCTGAGAGAGATTATCCGCAATTCATCCAGCAGTCAGGAACAGTTGGATCGGGCATATGGGAAGCTTATTGCAATCTATAAAGCTCGCGAGGAATATGATGCGATTAATGAAATTCTGCTGCTTAGTGAGAATACTGCAATCAGGACTGCTTATCAGACTTATCTTGCTGCTTCGCCAAGATTCAGTTACGAAGAAGGTGATTATGATAAGGCAGTACCTCTTAAACTATCTTCGGATACCATAGGGAGAATCTATTATACTACAGATGGCAGTGACCCGGATATCAATAGTAGTCTGTACACTGCGCCAATACTAATTGATTCACCTAATACCGTAATAAAAGCGGTAGCAGTTAATGAATATGGTATTTACAGCGAGATAGTTACTAAGACTTATAATGTCAAGATAGATATGGAAGAGGCACCGAAAATCAGTGTAATCAGTGGGACATATTATATGCCTATGATGATAGAGGTGCTGGAAGCTGATGGCAGAGATGTTTATTACACTACAGACGGTACGCAGCCCAATCTGCATTCTAATCTGTACACAGGGCCCATTCCTATGCCTTTGGGCAGGAGCATCTATAATTTTGCTTATGTGGATGAAAGTGGAAATCGTGGTTTGGCGGCTGAAAGAAGATATTATCTTAAACTGGAAACTGCTGTGTCCATAGAAGAAGCACAGGCACTGGTTGTGGAATGCATGATGATGCAGCAGAAAATATATAATGCTGAGGGGAAAATTTCCACAAGTTCTTCGGCCAGCTATCTTTATGAATATCAGTATGTCATCAGTATAAAAGAACAGGGCAATTTTTATGTGATTGCCGAAAGCTTTATGGATGGAAAAGGTGTAAAAAATAAGACAGGAAGCTATTATGCAGTGAGTGTCAATGAAAAAAGATGCTTTAAATTATCGATTGATGGAAATAACAACTATTCAATAGTTGAAATTTTAATAGACTCCCCACAAGAGGGATAAGAGAGGTGTGTAATGTATAAGATTGTAAAAGCAAAAGAGCTGACCACGAACATTTATCTGATGGATGTGGAAGCCCCAAGAGTAGCAAAGCACTGTGAACCGGGACAATTTGTAATTGTCCGAATGGATGAAGAAGGTGAAAGAATTCCCCTGACGATCTGTGACTACAACAGAGAGAAGGGAACAGTGACCATCGTGTTCCAGACTGTTGGTGCCGGAACCATGATGATGGCGCATCTGAAAGAGGGCGATAGCTTCCATGATTTTGTAGGACCTTTAGGATGCCCTTCAGAACTTGTAAAAGAAGATCAGGAAACTTTAAAACAGAAAAAGATTCTGTTTGTAGCAGGTGGTGTAGGTGCTGCACCTGTATATCCTCAGGTGAAATGGCTGCATGAACATGGTGTTGCTGCTGATGTTATTGTCGGAAGTAAGACCAAAGATCTGCTGATTCTGGAAAAGGAAATGGAAGCAGTAGCAGGTAACTTGTATGTAACTACCGATGATGGTTCCTATGGCAGAAGCGGTATGGTAACTCAGGTTATTAAGGATTTAATTGCGGAAGGCAAGCAGTATGATGTATGCATCGCGATCGGACCTATGATCATGATGAAATTTGTATGCCTGCTGACAAAAGAGCTTGAGATTCCTACCATTGTCAGTCTGAATCCTATTATGGTAGACGGAACCGGTATGTGCGGTGCTTGTCGTGTATCTGTAGGCGGTGAAGTGAAATTTGCCTGCGTAGATGGTCCTGAATTCGATGGTCATAAGGTAAACTTTGATGAAGCTATGAGACGTCAGCAGATGTATAAGACTCAGGAGGGAAGAGACATCCTGAAGCTGGAAGAGGGCGACACTCACCATGGCGGCTGCGGTCAATGTGAATAATTATGTGCGATTTTCAGAAAGAGATAATTGGAGGATAACATGGACGTTTTAAAGAAAGTACCGGTTCGTGAACAGGACCCTCAGGTACGTGCAAAGAATTTTGAAGAAGTATGTCTGGGATATAATCTGGAAGAGGCAATGTGTGAAGCATCCAGATGTATCAATTGTAAAAATGCCCAGTGTGTAAAGGGCTGTCCCGTGTCAATTGATATTCCGGGATTTATTGCTAAAGTAAAAGAAGGAAACATTGAAGAGGCATATCAGATTATCAGCCAATCCAGCGCTCTTCCGGCTGTCTGTGGTCGTGTATGTCCTCAGGAAAGCCAGTGTGAAGGAAAGTGTATCCGTGGCATTAAGGGGGAGCCTGTTTCCATCGGTAAGCTGGAAAGATTTGTAGCTGACTGGGCAAGAGAGAATGGCATCGTTCCTCAGGGTGCTACTGAGAAAAAAGGAAAAAAAGTGGCAGTTATCGGTTCCGGTCCTGCAGGTCTGACTTGCGCAGGAGACTTGGCTAAGATGGGATACGATGTAACAATTTTTGAAGCGCTGCATGAAGCCGGCGGAGTACTTGTATATGGTATTCCTGAATTCCGTCTGCCTAAGAAGGCAGTTGTAGCCAAGGAAATCGAAAATGTAAAATCACTGGGTGTTAAAATTGAAACCAACGTAGTAATCGGTAAATCCGTGACTATCGATCAGCTGATTGATGAGGAAGGATTTGATGCTGTATTTATCGGTTCCGGTGCAGGACTGCCCAAGTTTATGGGTATTCCGGGAGAGAACTCCAATGGTGTATTCTCTGCAAATGAGTACCTGACAAGAAGCAACCTGATGAAATCCTTTGACGCTGACTCTCATACGCCTATCATGCATGGTAAGAAAGTTGCTGTCGTAGGCGGCGGTAACGTGGCTATGGACGCTGCAAGAACCGCACTGAGACTGGGTGCTGAGGTACATATCGTATACAGAAGAAGCGAAGAAGAACTTCCTGCCAGAGTAGAAGAAGTACATCATGCAAAAGAAGAAGGTATCATTTTCGACCTGTTGACCAACCCCACCGAAATCCTTGCTGATGAAAAGGGCTGGGTAACCGGAATGAAGTGTATCAAGATGGAACTGGGTGAGCCGGATGCTTCCGGAAGAAGACGTCCTGTAGAGATTCCTGATTCCGAATTCGTAATGGAACTGGATACCGTCATCATGTCTCTTGGTACTTCTCCTAACCCGCTGATTTCTTCTACCACAGAAGGTCTGGAAGTAAACAAGTGGAAATGTATTGTAGCTGATGAAGCAAACGGCAAGACCTCTAAAGAAGGCGTTTATGCCGGCGGAGATGCTGTAACAGGTGCTGCAACCGTTATCCTGGCTATGGGCGCAGGTAAAGCAGCAGCTAAGGGTATTGATGAATTCCTGAGCAACAAATAAACATAAAACTCATTTTCTGAGATATTATTTGTAGGACAAGATGAGAATTTCAATTATCTGTGTAGGCAAAATAAAAGAAAAATTTTACCGGGACGCTATTGACGAGTATGCCAAGCGTCTCGGGAAATATTGTAAGCTGGAAATCGTGGAAGTTGCGGATGAAAAAACTCCGGATAAGGCATCGGCAGCAGAAGAGGAACAGATCAAGTTAAAGGAAGCAGAACGTATTTTAGCCAAGATTAAGGATGATGTATATGTATGCACGTTGGAAATCCTTGGTAAGAAATATACTTCTGAAAGCTTTGCAGGGATGCTGGAGCAGACAGCTATTGGCGGAAAAAGTCATGTTGCATTTGTGATAGGAGGATCCCTCGGGCTGCATTCCTCTGTGTTGAAACGATCCAATCAGGGTATCAGCTTTTCTGATATGACATTTCCCCATCAGTTGATGAGGGTGATTCTCTGTGAGCAGATTTACAGAGCATATCGCATTATCAGTGGGGAGCCGTATCATAAGTAATTACGTTATATGAAAAAGCCATGTCTAGGGGTAGATAGTATAATACATTCATTCCCCGGATATGGCTTTTTGTATTTAGTTCCGATTTTTGTTAAAAAGTATTGACAAAACAAGACTACAGGTGTAGTCTTGTTTTAGAAACTACATTTGTAGGCTGATTCGGAATGTCACAGTCCAATTAAAGAGAAATTTGTAGAATATATTTAGATCTCAGACATGTGGAGAGGAGGCACCAGCATGGAAAAAAGCGGCAAAATCACGGAAAGTGAATGGCAGGTTATGGAGGTCATTTGGGAAAGAGGAATGGGAATAACACAACCGGAACTTATGAATAAGCTTGGGGACAGGTGGAATAAAAATACGGTACATACATTTTTGAAAAGGCTCTGCGATAAGGGATTTCTTGCGGTGGAGAAGGAGGAAACACCTCACAGGTATCGGGCTCTGATTGACAGGGAATCATGCGTAAAGGAAGAGAGGCAGAGTTTTGTAGAGAGGGTATATCAAGGGAGTGTAGGACGTATGGTTGCTTCATTTGTACGCGATGGTGAGCTTTCCGGGAAAGAGGTGTCTGAACTTCGTAAGCTGTTGGAGGAATTGGAGGGGAAGGAATGACAATTTGGCAGATAGCAGAATATTCTTTGGCGATATCTATCGTAGCACTTTTGATATTACTTATGAAGGGAGTGTTTCATGATAAGCTGGATGCCAGATGGCATTATTTCATCTGGTTGGTGTTGGCTGTCAGGATTCTGGTTCCTATTGGTATGAAATGGATGAAAGCACCGATATCACTTTTTCAGGCAATACCGGTGGGGTATTGGGTTGATTTGTGGGAACTTATGGCACAGAAAGCAGGAATAGAGTCAGTGTTGAAGATAGTGGTGAATATTTATGTGAGTGGAGTATTCGCACTGACTGCATATTATCTGCTCATTTCCATTGTACTTCGCGTGAAGATTTTCAGGCTGCCTGCTGCAGATGAACAGACTGTGGAACGTGTAGCGGTCATTGCAGAAAAATACAATCTTAAGACCTGTAATAAGATAAAGCTGACACCCACAGGGACACCTTTTGTGTGCGGACTGATCAGTCCGACTCTGGTTCTTCCGGCTGGGGAAGAATGCTGGGAAGAAGTGATATTACATGAACTTTTGCATAAAAAGTATGGGGATGTAATGGTGAATTATCTGCTTCATGTAGTGCGCATTTTCAACTGGTTCAATCCGCTGATCTGGTACGTGACCGGTGTTGTTCAGAATGACAGTGAAGCTCTTTGCGACCAGCGGGTATTGGAGGCGGTTAATAGTGCAGAAGCAGATTGTGGAGATAACAGTTGGGAGAAAAGTAATCAAGAGGAAAGCTGTAAGAAAAGTAGGCAAAAAGAATATGGCACCATGCTTCTTAATATGGCGGAGAATAAGCATTTTGGAAAAAATACAATCGGTACCTCCAATATGGCGAATTCCTATCGGAGCATGAAAATCAGGATCAAAAGAATCGTTGATTTTGGAAAAGTGCCTGCAGGTATCGGTTTTGCTGCATTATGCATTACTATCATCCTAAGCATATCCAGTATTGCTAATTATGATGCAAGAAAAAGTATCATTGTGAAAGATATTGAGAATGAAACGGACTTAAACCATGCAATGCTGCGAGCACAGGTTTTTGAGGCTGATACGGCAGAAGAAGCAGCGTATCTTTACCTGAAAGCGATGAAGGATATGAATCCCATGTATTTAATGGCAGTGCTTCCAAAGGAGGAGATACCTGCACTGGAGGAATGGATTCGTAATACTTACAGGGCAGAAGGCTTCTATCATGATGAAAAGGGAAAGCTGATGCAGGAGAACTGGATTTATTATAAAGAGATACTGCCAAATCCATGGTTCATTCAGGATGGCAACAGAATGGTGACATGCTTCTTTTATAATATGGTTGCAGATGAAAACAGAGGAAGTGCTGTGGCTGAAGTGGTATTTAAGTACGATGGGGAAGAAACATCCTTTTGGTGGGATCTGGAATTTATCAAGGAAGATGGATGGAAGGTGCGAAGACTGGACGAAAAAGAAATTACCGATCCGAAAGAAATGGCGCCGGCACTTTTATCAGTCAGTGAGGAAAAGAATGGCTGGATGGTTGAAGTGGAGGCAAGGAATGAAGGATCCTTTATGGCGGTATTTGTTCAGTCGGGTTGGAATTTTGTCCCCAGCACGGTAACAGGAGGGATAACAGAGTCACAGGTAGTTGACTATCCGAGTCAATTTGAAGATTCGATTAAGTGGAGATATGCCTATCTATCCTATCAAGGTGAAAAATCTCTCGAGGATAGCATGATAAACGTACTCATACGGATGTATGATGAAGAAGAACTGAAACAAAATCCTGAGCTTGCAAATACAGAATTACATGAAGGAAAACAACTTACAAAAGAAGAGTTGGATATTCTTTCAGGTAATACAGTGATTGTCGGGAAGAAACAGGAAGAAATGGTGGCAGAACTGAAAAATCGATATTCTTCTTCGGATGGATACAGCTATCATACTTTTGATGGTGCTGAGTTGGCGAATGGAAAACGAAAGCTGATTGACGGAAGCGGCGGTGGTTACGACAGCTGGAATGGAGATGAAAAACTTCATTTTACAGCATGGATCTATTGCGACGGAGAATGTGTGGAGGTGATACAGAAGTGACAGCCAAATCATTACGATATATTAAATGGGGCTTTGTGCTGATGTTCTTCAATATAAATATTGGACGGTTTGATTTACTGCCGAATTTTGCGGGCGTGCTTTTGCTGATCATGGCTCTGCGCAGTCAATGGGAAGAAACGGAGACAGAAAAAAGGTTAGAACCACTGTTGACTGCCTTGGTCATTGACTATTTCCTACACTGGATATTTGCATTTGACAATGGTGTAGAAAATTTAATGATTACAATTATCAGCATCTATACCATTTATGTGTATCTGGGAGAAGTGATGGTACGCGTAGAAGACAGGCAGCCGGAGATTGCAGGAACGCTTCAGAAGGTAAGGATTGGTTATGCGCTTTTACAGGTCCTGAATTATGTCTGTGGGGCTTATAATATGGCTGCCATTGTAATGATAATCGCTATCGGTTTCTTAGTACTTTTAGTTGTAATGTTGTTTGCATTATTTGGCATTGCGCCGAACGAGGAAGCAGAAGGAGCATCAAATGAATAAACAGTGAAATTCTGATAAAAGCAGTTGACGAATATTTTCAGAACTGATAGGCTATAAGTAAGATGATTCTGACAACGGAAAGGATGGGCTGAAAATATGAGAATGTACGACATCATTATGAAGAAAAGGAACGGAGAAGAACTGAGCAAAGAGGAAATCCGTTTCTTCATTGAAGGCTATACCAGCGGAGAAATCAAGGATTACCAGGCTTCTGCACTCATGATGGCTATTTATTTTCAGAAGATGACGAGAAAAGAGACAGCTGAGCTTACCCAGGCCATGGCGGAAAGCGGTGATATGTTGAATCTGTCAGATATTTCCGGAATCAAAGTCGACAAGCACAGTACCGGAGGAGTGGGAGATAAGACATCACTGGCGCTGACACCTATGGTGGCTGCCTGCGGAATTCCTGTGGCAAAAATGAGCGGCAGGGGACTTGGACATACGGGAGGTACGATCGATAAGCTGGAAAGCTTTCCGGGATTCAGTACCAGTTTGACCTCTGAGCAGTTTATCAGTCAGGTAAATCGTATCGGCATTGCAATCATGGGGCAGACAGCTGACCTGGCTCCGGCTGATAAGAAACTTTATGCATTGCGGGATGTGACTGCTACGGTTGACAACATGTCACTGATTGCCAGTTCCATTATGAGTAAGAAGCTAGCAGCCGGTGCAGATGCAATCGTTCTGGATGTAAAGACGGGCAGCGGTGCCTTCATGAAAGCAGAAAGTGACGCTCTTGCGCTTGCGGATGAAATGGTACGTATCGGTACTCATGCAGGCAGACGTACCATTGCAGTGGTATCTGATATGGACCAGCCACTTGGCTATGCTGTGGGCAACGCCCTGGAAGTGAAAGAAGCAATCGATACTCTGTCAGGAAAAGGTCCTGAAGATTTTCTGGAACTGTGCCTGACACTGGGAAGCTGTATGCTGATGGCAGGCGGAAAGGCTGAAAATCAGGAAGAAGCCAGAGAACTATTGATGAGAACCATTGAGGATGGCAGTGCATTAAAGAAGCTGGCTGAATTTGTGGAAGCCCAGGGAGGCGATGCAAGAGCGGTCTACGATACAGAACTGCTGCCAAAAGCATCCATCGTGCGTTCTGTAGCAGCACCTTGTGATGGCTATATTTCGCACATTACTTGTGACGAGGTGGGTATTGCATCTTTGATGCTCGGCGGCGGAAGAGAGACTAAGGAATCGGTAATTGATCTGTCGGTTGGGCTGGTGCTGACTTGTAAAGTAGGGGATTATGTACATAAAGGAGAGCCATTGGCCTGGATGCATGCTAATGATGTGAAGAAGGCAGAGGAAGCAGAGAAGAGGTTTTTGGAGGCATACAGTTTTTCGCCGGATGTGGTTCAGAAGTCAAAATTGATTAAGAAAATTTTAGAATAGTTCCCTCCCCAGTCATTTCTCACCCCCCAACCGCATAAAATAGAGTATGAAAAAATCAACTGTAAACAGGAAAAAAGAATCAATCGTAGAATCACTGCAGCTCCCAAAGGACGTCTGTCTGGGCGCATTACGTGTGACATTGACAGGAAACAGTGAGGCCTGGATCGAGAATTACAGAGGTATTCTGGAATATACAGGCACTACCATACTTTTGCAGGCAAAGACCTGTCAGGTCTGTTTTGAGGGAAGCCGGCTCTCCATCGATTATTACACCAATGAAGATATGAAGATAAGCGGATGTATCACCTGTGTCAGATATGTATGAAAGGAGCAGGCATGGTAGCATTATTAAAATATATCAGGGGATATGTCCGCATCAGGGTGTGGGGCGCGTCTCCGGAACGATTTATGAATCTGTGCAGCAACAGAGAGATCCTGCTGTGGGATATCGTGAAAGATGGAGACATCTATACCATGTGCATCAGCCTGAAGGCTTTCTATCAGCTGAAACCGATTGCCAGAAAGACGGGAACCAGGGTAGTCATTATACAAAGAGTGGGACTACCTTTTTTTGTGCCTGTAATCTTGGGTAGGAAAGTATTTTGTCTGGGAATGTTCGCCAGCGTTGCATTCTGGATGATGTCTTCTTTGCTTGTATGGGATATTCAGTGTACCGGAAATTATCAGATAACAGATGACATGATTATGACTTTTCTGGAAACCAATTTTGTCCGTATAGGTATGAAAAAAAGCGAACTGGATATAGAGGAACTGGAAAAAGCCATCAGAAAAGAGTTCGATGTCGTGACGTGGACTTCGGTTAAGCTGGATGGGACGAAGCTGATTGTGGATATCAAAGAAAATGATGTAGCGCTTGTACCTGTGATCATAGAGGATGAGGGTGGTAAAGACCTGATTTCGAAATATGACGGAACCGTTGTATCCATGATTGTCAGAAAAGGGGTACCGAAAGTGGCTATCGGAGATGTGGTCACGAAAGATGCGATTCTGGTAGAGGGAAAGGTACCTATCTACAATGAAGATGCTACTGTCCGGGAATATCAATATGTGACTTCTGATGCAGATATTTATATCAGACATGAGATGGCGTATCAGGAGACGATCCCCTTTGACTACATTAAAAAAGAGTATACAGGCAGAGAGAAAACACGATATTTTGTACGATTTGGAGATAAGGAGCTGAAAATTACAGAAGAAAAGCCTTTTCTGGTATATGACAGTATTATTCGGGAAAAGACACCGGTGGCTTTTGAAAAGCTTTCCATTCCCATTCTTTGGGGCAGCATTATTTACCGAGAATATCAGAATGTGGAGTACAAATATACTGTTTCTCAGGCTAAAGAGCTCCTGATTCAAAAAATCAATAAAATTTTTTCAGATTTAAAGGAAAAAGGGGTACAAATTATTGAAAAAAATGTTAGAATAGATAATGATAACGAGCAATGGATATTGTCTGCCGATTTAATTGTGGAAGAATTGGCAGGGGAGAAGGTTGATACCGTTATGGACGAGAACCAGCCTGTTGCAGAGGCTGATGCAATGGAGTAGATTTGAAATGAGTGAAATATCCGAAAAGATGGTAATTCCCGGCGAACATATGCAAAAGATATTCGGCATGCAGGATGCTTACTTAAAGAAGCTGGAACGAGACTTTCAGGTAATGGTAGTAGACCGAAACGGCAGTGTGGTCATTACCGGAGAGGAACGCAATGTTCGCAAAGTGAAAAGTATTTTGGAACAGTTGACAGAAATTTCCCGTCGGGGCAATGAGATAGAGGAGCAGAGTGTGGATTACGCGATAACTATGGGAATGGAAGAACAGGAAAATGTAATAACAGAGATAGACAGTGATGTAATCTGTCATACCATAAACGGAAAGCCTATTAAGCCCAAAACGCTTGGGCAGAAGAAATACGTGGATGCAATCCGAAAGAACATGATCGTGTTTGGTCTGGGACCGGCTGGAACAGGTAAGACGTATCTTGCCATGGCGATGGCTATCACTGCTTTTAAGAATGACGAGGTAAGCCGTATTATTTTGACAAGACCTGCCATTGAGGCCGGGGAAAAGCTGGGATTTTTGCCGGGAGATCTGCAGAGCAAGGTAGACCCGTATCTGCGTCCCCTTTATGATGCATTGTATCAGATCATGGGAGCAGAGAGCTTTGCTAAAAATATGGAAAAAGGTCTTATTGAAGTAGCGCCCTTGGCTTATATGAGAGGACGAACCCTGGATAATGCTTATATTATTCTGGATGAAGCACAGAATACCACACCGGCACAAATGAAGATGTTCCTGACACGTATCGGTTTTGGCTCAAAGGTGGTAGTTACAGGTGACTCCTCCCAGAAAGACCTGCCGGCAGGCAGCAAGTCCGGCCTGGATATCGCTACCAAAGTCTTAAGTAAGATTGACGATATCGCATTCTGTAACCTTACCAGCAAGGATGTAGTTCGTCACCCGTTGGTACAGAAGATTGTTAAGGCTTATGATGATTACGAGGCAAAAGAGAAGACACATACCCATGAAAAATACGGACGCAGCAGGTCCGACAGGGGATAAGCATGCTAAACGATGCAGAGTTTGAGGAGGACGAAAGATGACCTTTTATGTGGAGAATGAGACAGAAGTAACCTTTCCTTTTGATGTAGAGGAGATTGTAGAAAAAGTGGCGCTGGCGGTCCTGGATGCAGAACAGTGTCCTTATGAAGTGGAACTAAATGTACTGTTAACTGACAATGCCGGAATACATGAATATAACAGGGAGTATCGTCAGATTGACAGAGAAACTGATGTACTTTCTTTCCCTAATCTGGATTTTGCAGAGCCGGGAGATTTTGAAATTGAGGAAGATAGAGAGGCGGATTACTTTGATCCTGACAGTGGAGAACTGATTTTGGGAGATATTATTATTTCTGTAGACAAAGTAGCAGAACAGGCAGAGAGTTACGGCCATAGCCTGAAAAGAGAGTTTGCTTTCCTGGTGGCGCACAGTATGCTGCATCTGAGCGGATATGACCATATGGAACCGGAAGAAGCAGCTGTTATGGAAGCCAAACAGGAGCAGATTTTAAGTAGTCTTGGGATTACAAGAGAGGATTAAGGGAGTTACGAATGAATCAGGTAGAAGTAAGAAAAAAGCAGATTCATGCAATCATCAGTTTAACGAGTGTAGTTACCTGGCTGCTGCTTGGCAGATGGATTGGGTATAGCGGGATTGCCTATTTTGCCGTTGCTGTAGAATGCCTTGCTTTTGGGTTGTCTGTGCTGGCAGAGCGGGTTCCGGATGCTCTTGGAAAGCTGTTAAGGGGAAGAAATGCAAGAGGACAATATAAAAATGCGAAGACCATCCGAATCAGTGTATTGATTTTTCAGGCGATATTAGGAGTAGTTGGAGGAATTATACTGTTCCTCCTGGCAAATGTTTTGGCTGAAAAGGTATTCCTGATGCCTTACGGAATGCTTGCTATGCGGATTCTGGCTCCTGCGCTGACGCTGAGAGTATTGACCGGTGTGCTGCTAGGATATTTTCAGGGAAAAGGAAACCTGTTGCCTTCACTGGCGGTGGAACTGCTGCGTCAGATATTCTACCTGGGATTCGGATGTCTGTTCGTTAAGCTCTTAAAGAGTTATGGTGAAAAAGTGGCGTCGCTTTTATTGAATGATGCCATGCCGTCTATGTATGGCGCAGCAGGAATGGCAGTCGGGGTGGTATTATCTGAAGTGCTGGTACTTTTGTTTATACTGATTGTCTATTTGGCAGGTGGTAAATCAAAGAAGAAGCAGGAAGAGGGACTTAAGAAGACGGAGACTTTTTTAAGTGCCACAGGCAGTTTGTACAGTTCCATGGGACTTATGGTGTTAATTGATGTGTTGGCTTTTCTGCCTGTAGGGATCGGTTGTTTTTTGTACCAGCGAAATGTAGAAGATATTTATGTTGCATCTTCTAATTATGGAGTATATGTAGGTGGATATCTGGTTGCTTGCGCAGTGCCGGTGCTTGTAATTGGCAGTATTCTACATTCGGTTGCTGCCAGAACAGCTGCTGCTGTCCGTAAAGGAGAGCAGAGATATGCCAGAGATATTTTCGGTGCAGGCTTCCATATGACAATCATTTTAGGATTATTTGCTGCGCTTTTCATCACATTGATGGCGAAGCAGGTCAGCTTTGTGATAGCGGCTGATTCCGAAAGTGCGCTGTTTCTTACCTCCTTACTGCAGAATGGGGCAGTGGCTGTACTATTGACTGTGCTTTCCCTGTTGTTTGGCAGGATTTTGTTATATACGGGTAAGACTTATCATGTCATTACTGCTTTAGGAGTATATGTAATCATATTTGTGGTGGGAACTGTAATCTGTTTGGGTCCCATGAAATGTGATATAGAAGGTCTTGTTCTGGCAGGCATTGCCGCTTTGCTGGTATTGTGTATCAGTATGGGCGCATTTGTTTTCAAGCTGCTGCGCGTGAAAGTGGATTTGATGTATTGGATCGGAATTCCATGTTTGTCAGTTTTGATCTGCGGATTGATCTGGTACCTTTTGGGCAGATTCCTGACACCATACCTGGGTTATCCGGTTACGATGATTCTGGGACTGGTTGTGGGAAGCGCTGTTTACTGGGCAGTTCTTATTCTGTTACGCAGTTTTAGCAGGCAGGAAACGGAGATCCTTCCCGGTGGTTGGATACTAAGTCAGCTGAAAGAATGGATGCATATTGTATAAATTAGGAAAATCAGCCAATACTGATACCAAAAGGTGGTAAAGAAACACCTGTTGGCGAGGTTGGCTATGAGAGCTTTAAGATATTTCGGAATTTATGTTGTTTATCCTGTTCTTCTGCTTGGGACAGGCTTCTTGGGAGGCGTGTTATTCATGGATTATTTTTACCCGGGAAGCGCCGGTACCAGAATAGAACAGGGGGAAGAATTCGTGGTTCCTGAGGAAAGTATCACGGTGCCGGAGGAACTAAAGGTAGAACTGGTAGATGAAAATGTGAGCACCAATAGTGTCGGTCAGGGAGAGAGTGAAGCCGGATGGCAGAGAGTATCCGGTGAAATTACGCACGGGGAAGCTGTAATCGATAATCAGATGGTGCAGTCCTCTGATTCCGCAGAAGTCGTCTTCCAGGAAGAAGTATTGAATGCGGATACTGCTTATGTGCTGGAGGAAACGGACCTTCGTAATGCCTCTGTTGTAGAGACCACATGGAGGCTGCCGGCAAAATATATCGGTATGAACAGGGAAGAATTTCTGGAGGCTATGGAACTTTATGAAGCATCGCCGCCGTTAGAAGAGCTGGAGAGAGGCTTTGTCAGTTTGGAGGTACTTTCCTTTTCTGTGGGCAAAGTAGTGGTACAGATGAACTATGAATATGTACAGCCGGGAAGCAGTTTTTATCTGATGGTGGAAGATAATTATGTAGTGGTTTATCTGGAAGACAGGAAAACGGTCTATATGGATACCGATATTTTATTAAAAGATCTGCCGGAGGAACTTCAGAATGATATTATTCAAATAATGTATGTTCCGGATGAAGAAAGTCTGTATGACTTTCTCGAGAATTATTCCAGTTAAAAAAGAAAGCGGTTTTAAGGATATGAAACAAAAGAATATAGCAATTATTGGAGGAGGCGCCTGCGGAATGACGGCTGCCATTGCGGCAGCCACAGAAGGCGCCTGTGTTACAATATATGAAAGAAACGACAGGTTGGGAAAGAAGATTCTGGCCACCGGCAACGGAAAGTGTAATCTGGGCAATCTGCAATTGTCCATCGCAGATTATCACAGTGATAATCTGCAGTTGGTAGAAACTTGTCTTGCTAAGTTCGGTACGAACGAGACGATTGCATTTTTTGAAAAGCTTGGTCTGATGATCAGAGAGAAAAACGGGTACTTATATCCTGTCAGTGAGCAGGCTGCCGCTGTATTGGATGTATTGCGTATGGCGGTGGAAAGGCTGGGCATCAAGGTAGTATATGATACAAAAGTGAATCATATTGCCAGGAGAAAAGACGGCCAGTTGGAGGTAGGATGGGATGTGGAAGCTAGTGACCGCCAAAGCGCTAAGGCCAACAATCGTCAAAGTGCGAAAGCCGTGTATGACAGTGTCATTATCGCCTGTGGAAGCAAAGCAGCACCTAAGTCCGGCTCAGATGGAAGCGGTTATAAGCTGGCAAAGCAGATGGGTCTGACGGTGACACCGGTTATGCCGGCGCTGGTACAGTTAAAATGTCAGGAGGATTTCTGCAAGGCTATTGCCGGTATTCGGGCAGATGCCGGGATACATATTTTGAATGGGAAGAAAATCGTGACAGAAGAAAGAGGAGAACTGCAGCTGACAGAGTATGGTATCTCCGGAATTCCCGTATTTCAGCTGAGCGGTCAGGTGAATAAACTACTGCGGGAAGGTGCAAACGGAAAGCTTGTGGCACAGATCGATTTTCTGCCGGATGTTACGGAAGCAGAATGGCAGGAGTTTGGCAACAGGCGAATTGAGGCGGCTAAGGCTTGCAAGGATATGACGGTAGAAGGATTCTTTACCGGAATGCTTCATAAAAAGCTGATGACTTTATTCCTGAAAATGGCTGGTTTGAAAACCAATGCAATGGTAAAGGATGTTCCCAGGAAGCAGCTTATGGATGTATTTTCACTGTGTAAAAACTTTTCTCTTCATATTGTTGGAAGTAATTCTTACGATAATGCCCAAATCTGTACAGGTGGCGTCAGTATGAAGGAAGTTACGGGTTCGCTGGAAGCTGTCTCAGTAAAGGGACTGTATTTTGCGGGAGAGGTACTCGATGTGGACGGAAGATGCGGTGGCTATAATCTGCAATGGGCATGGACCAGCGGATATTTGGCTGGAAAGGCTGCAGCAGGAAACAATCCGGTAAAAAATCCGGTAAAAGAAGCGATTTAGTAAAGGAAAAGACTTAGCATGATAAGGATCAATCAGATAAATGTTCAGGTGAATCAGAAAAATACAGAGCAGCAGCTTCGAAAAAAGGCATCTCAGATATTGAAGATTTCGGACAAAGAGATCAAAAGCCTGCGTATCGTAAGGCAGTCTATTGATGCCCGTAAAAAGCCTGATATTTTTTACAGTTATGTAATAGATATAGAAACGAACCAGGAAGAAAAGGTCTGCAAGCGTGCCAAAAATTCGCAGGTAAGCCTGATTAAGCCGGTGGTATATCGTTTCCCGGCAGAAAAGAAAGTGAGCGAAATGATTAAGAACAGGCCGGTTATTATTGGTATGGGACCAGCCGGTCTGTTTTGCGGATATTTTCTGGCAAAGGCGGGCTTTCAGCCTATTTTGCTGGAGCGCGGAGCCGATGTGGATACGAGAATGAAGGATGTAGAAACATTCTGGCAGGGGGGAGTTCTGAAGCCGGATTCCAACGTGCAGTTCGGCGAGGGAGGAGCAGGTACCTTTTCCGACGGCAAGCTGAATACGCTGGTAAAAGATAAGGATGGGCGTAATGCTGCGGTTCTTAAGACTTTTGTAGAATTCGGGGCTAAAGAGTCCATTTTATATGAAGCAAAGCCCCATATTGGGACGGATGTGCTGTGCGGCATCGTCAAGCGGATGCGTCAGGAAATCATCAGGCTGGGCGGAGAAGTCAGGTTTGACAGTAAGGTCACGGAGTTAAAGCTTAATGGTGACAGGATAACAGGAGTTATCATCAACGGAAAAGAAGAATTTTGCTGCGATCATGTAGTGCTTGCCATTGGGCATAGTGCCAGGGATACTTTCGATATGCTGTATGAAAAGCAGGTGCCTATGGAAGCAAAGTCCTTTGCGGTGGGACTTCGCGTAGAGCATCCTCAGACTATGATAAATGTAAGCCAGTATGGAATGACAGAGCCCGGTACTTTGGGAGCAGCACCGTACAAAGTGGCTGCCCAGACCAGTGTGGGAAGAGGTGTCTATTCCTTCTGTATGTGCCCGGGTGGATATGTGGTAAATGCTTCTTCGGAGCCGGGCAGGCTGGCAGTCAACGGTATGAGCTACAGCGGACGGGATGGGGAAAACGCCAACAGCGCCATTATCGTGTCAGTGACGCCTGAGGATTTTGGCTCAGACCATCCTTTGGCAGGGATTGCTTTTCAGAGAGAATTGGAAAAAAGGGCATATGAACTGGGGCAGGGAAAGATTCCCGTGCAGCGATATGGCGAGTTCAGGAGATGCGTGGAGCAGCAGAGGAGTGAGGAACTGCAGGATGCACCTCAGCAGTCGGACAAGGGAATTCATATAGACGAGATTCCGGATGCCGCATCAAAGCCAGAGTCCGTCCTAATTCCGCAGAATAAAGGCGGTTACGTTTATGCGGATGTCAGTCAGATTCTGCCCGCTGAATGCAATAAGGCATTTGTAGAGGGCATGACCAGATTCGGTCAGATGATTCCGGGATTTGACAGAGAGGATACGCTTCTGTCAGGAGTAGAGAGCAGAACGTCTTCACCGGTTCGGATTCACAGAGATGATACCTTGCAGTCTGCTGTACGCGGATTGTATCCTTGCGGAGAAGGGGCCGGCTACGCGGGGGGAATTACTTCGGCGGCTATGGACGGTATCAGAGTGGCGGAAGCGGTGGCAGCGGCAATCTGCAGAAATGCATAAGCATTCAGGGGAGTTTAACTGAAGAGGAAAGTGAAATGAAAGAAAAGAGTCTATCTAAAAATTTTACAAGTGGAAATGTGGCAAAGCAATTACTCTGGTTTGCGCTCCCCTTTATGGCATCCAATGCATTTCAGGTACTGTACAGCACCATTGATATGATCATTGTGGGAAAATATGTGGGTACTGCCGGGCTCTCAGCTGTTTCGCAGAGCAGTCTTATCCTGAATTTCGGTACCATGGTGTGTCTGGGATTCTCCAACGGCGGACAGGTGCTGGTAGCGCAGGCACTTGGAGCAGGAAAAAGAAAAGAGATGAATGACATCATCGGAACATTGTTCAGTCAGATTGTGCTGATAGCGCTGGTATTATCGGCAGTATTTTTGATCGGGCGCAGGTGGATCCTGAACATCATGAATATTCCCGCTGAATCTTATGACATGGCAATGGATTATCTTGTAATCTGCGGGTTGGGATTGGTTTTCACTGCCGGATATAATATGGTCTCAGCAGTACTTCGGGGAATGGGAGATTCCAAGCGTCCGTTTATTTTTATTGCCATTGCGTCAGCCGTAAATCTGGTACTGGATATCCTGTTTACGGGAAGGCTGGGTATGGGTGTGGCAGGTGCTGCTCTGGCAACGATTATTGGACAGGCTGTTTCCTTCCTGTTCTCCCTGTATTTCCTTTACAAAAATAAAGAAGCATTTGGCTTTGATTTTCAAAAAGAAAGCTTCAAGATCAAAAAGAAATACGCTAAAATGATCATGGAATTGGGAACCCCTATGGCAATCCAATCCGGCTGTATTAATCTGTCCATGATGTTTGTGAATTCTATGGTTAATAATGTAGGTGTGGTTGCTTCCGCAACCTTTGGTGTAGGGGTGCGAATTGATGATATTATCAATAAAATATCTCAGGGAATCCAGTATGCAGCTATGCCTATGATCAGTCAAAATATTGCAGCCGGACAGCAGGAGCGGACAAAGAAGGTGGTTTATTATGCATGGGCTTATGCGACGGCTTTGACAGTTGTATTTATGGTAATCTACCTTGGCTGCGGTAAACAGCTGTTTATGATGTTTTCAGATGACATTCTGGTACATGAAATGTCAGGTATCTTTATCAGTGCGATTCTATGGATGTTCCCCGCAATGGCAATTATGCGGGGAAGTAATGCTTTTGTTCAGGGAATCGGTAATGCAAAGCTGAGTATGGTGCTTTCTCTTCTGGATGGTGTTGTACTGCGGATAGGGTTAAGTTGGCTATTCGGTATCGTTCTGGAATGGGGGTTTTATGGTTTTGTGCTTGGATACGGACTTGCACCTTACGGCTGCGGTGTTCCGGGATTGATTTATTTTGTTTCGGGTAGATGGAAGAAGCGGAAGGTTCTGGCGGAGGATATCTAGAGAAGTATATTTGTCTCATAAAAATGCGACCGTGGTATTTTCCGGAATCAGAGTGGTGAGGTGACGTCCCTGATTTCAAGGGAGGAATTCTATGCCAGACATAGTGAGCAGTATGTAGAAGAGACTTTTGGTGGTTCCCTGCCTGCTTTTCTGGCTGCCTTCAGTACCAGGAAGAAGTTTACGGAGCAGGAAATTGATGAACTGCAGAAGGTCATCGATCGTATGAGGGGGTGACGCCATGCTGGATGAAATCTTTATGCAGATTCTGGATATGACAAGAACTGCCGGTATCGTAATTCTCGTAGTGATAGGTGTCAGATTTCTGCTAATGAGGGCACCAAAAGTGTTTTCCTATGTGCTTTGGGCAGCGGTACTGTTTCGACTATTGTGTCCTGTATCCTTTGAAACTCCGGCAAGTGTGGTGCCGAAGTTTTCTTATGCTTCTGAAACGTATTCCCTGACAGAGGAGCAGATATCTCTGGTGGGAGCTTCAGAGGCGGCCTACCGGGTAGTTGGTGATGTCATAAACGGCGGCTTGGGAATCCAGTATATCCGGACGACAGAGAAGGATGAATATGGAATGACAAGGTATGTCACTACAGACTGGTGGGACGTATGGATCTTATTTGGTCAGTATGTTTGGATTGCAGGAGTTGTTGTCATGGTGCTGTACAGTGTGATCGCTTATCAAAAGTTTCAAAAAAGTCTGAAAGTGGTCGTGAGGCTGCGTGACAACATTTTTGTTGCGGATGATATTCATTCGCCTTTTGTAAGGGGATTCATGTGCCCCAAAATCTATCTTCCCTGTGGTTTACAGGAAAAAGAACAAGAATACATTATTCTCCACGAACAGTACCATATAAAACGCCGTGACCATCTTGTGAAAGTTCTTGCATTTCTGGCACTTAGCATCCACTGGTTCAATCCGCTGGTGTGGCTGGCATTTGTCCTGGCATGTAAAGATATGGAAATGAGCTGTGATGAGGCTGTGGTCAGGAAAATGGGTGTAGAGATTCGGGCAGATTATGCAGCATCTCTGCTTACTTTTTCTACCGGCCGACGCATCATATCAGGTACGCCCCTTGCTTTTGGAGAAGGGGATACCCGGGGGAGAATCAAAAATCTGGCGAATTTGAAAAAACCTACAATCTGCATGATAATTGCAATGGCTCTTGTTTGTGTTGTTCTGGCAGTGTGCCTGATGACAGATCCATCTTCTGAAAACCTGGAAGATACTGATCGTGATATGGCAAATGCTGTCATCATGACTCCTACAGAAGTTGATGTAGAAGGTGTTTTTGATGCATATCTGTATGTCCCTTTTGAAGAGGGAATTTACCGCTATGAACGGATGGATATGAATACGATAAAGACTACAAAGGATAAGATTCTATACCAATTTACCGAGAAAGCAGAACCGGAAGATGTCCATTGGGAAGTATATGCTGTCAAGGAATATCCTGACTATTCCGCCCTTTTGGCAGTAGCAGGTGCAGATTATGAATTTGTATATCAATACTGTCCTTCAAAACGTTCAGATCCGGACGCACTACAGCAGGCAAAAGAAGATGGTTGTGTGATTATGGAGGATGGTGATGTGACATTTGGGGAAAAGATATGGCAGGACTTCGTAAAGACAACAGAAGAAGGGAAAAGTGATTCGATACAGGTTGCCCATTACTATACACTGGATCCGGAAAGCTGCAGCGAGGAGTACTATCAGGTGTATCAGGAGGATTATTCTCTTTTGTATGTCATTGATCTGTCATATGATGGAAACAGTTATACACTGTGTTGGAATGAGGGGAGTAAAGAGTACGAAAGAAATTATAAATATCTGATGTGCTATACAGGCGAAGCTCCCACATCACGTGCAATCTATGATACATACACAAGGTACGTGCTGACAAATGATAATACAGTTACATGGGAAGACTTGTGGTGGGGATTGATTAGTTCCCAAATGGGGGATTACATAGACCACTATACTAT
This sequence comes from Lachnospiraceae bacterium, assembly GCA_017465845.1. Lineage (GTDB taxonomy): Bacteria > Bacillota > Clostridia > Lachnospirales > Lachnospiraceae > Acetatifactor. The sequence goes on from JAFTVH010000052.1 coordinate 53,555, forward strand.
ATATGCAGATTTGCAGTAGGAAAAGAAAATTAGGATGAATGGAGAATTAGATAGTGAGCGAACAGGAAATTGAACTTCAGCATGGAGGAGAGCGTATTATTATCCATCTATATGAGCATCATGCAAAATATTATGAAACGGATCAGATGGGAATTATTCACCATTCCAATTATGTCAAATGGATGGAAGAAGCAAGGATGAACCTTATGGATCAACTTGGTTTAAGTTATAAGCAGATGGAAGAAATGGAAATCATCAGTCCGGTTATTTCTATCAGTGTCAATTACATAAGTATGGTACATTTTGATGATACCATCGTGATTGAAACACACATTACAAAGTATAACGGTGTGAAAATGGAATTGGAGTATGTCATGTATGATAAGGAAACCGGAGAAAAAAGAGCAACTGCAAAGAGTAGTCATTGCTTTTTAACAAGAACCGGAAGGCCGATTTCATTAAAGAGATCATATCCGGAATTGGATACGAAGTTTTTTGAGTTTAAATAAAATTGAGGAAGCAGAAATTGACTTCAAAATGGAGGGCTTCCGGACAATTAAAAATTAACCCCAAAACGGTTCTGTTAAGGTGATAAGTCCTTTATGACGGAACCGTTTTTTCTATTAGTGGAACCATCACGTCTCTCGTTTCCAAAAACGAAGCACAGGCGTGCGAAATTGATGAACTGGTTGAGAAGAAATTCGAAGGTTCTCTGCCTGCTTTTATTGCGGCATTTACAAAGCATCAGGATATGTCAGAAGATGATAATGACGAAGTGCAGCGAATGATCGACCGCATCAGGAAAGGAGGCTCGCAATGAAAGAACTCTTTTTGAAAATCATCAACATGAGTATATCGGCAAGCTGGCTCGTTCTGGTTGTGCTGATACTCGGGATTGTTTTGAAGAAAGAACCCAAGTGGGTCAATGTTCTGCTTTGGGGTATTGTTGCTGTCAGACTGCTTTGCCCATTCTCTATCGAGAGTTCGTTGATCAAAAGGTGTATTGATAAGGGGCCATCAGACGTTCGGAACCGGGCTATATGTGCCATGCACTGATTCCAAAGGAAGAGGTGCGGGAGGCAGAAACAAACGAACTTATCAATAAGATTTACGATGGGTCTGCTGACAAGCTGTTTGCAGCACTTCTTGGGAGGAAGAAGCTTTCTGCTGAACAGATCGATAAGCTGAAGCAGATCGTCGGAGAACTGGAATAGGGGGATGATGAATATGAGTCTGTTACAGATGAGTTTTTCCGGGGCTGTCATGATTCTGGCGATCATTGTGGTTCGGACGATTGCAATCAATAAACTGCCGAAAAAGGTTTTTGCATTGTTATGGGAAGTCGTACTGTTACGATTACTGATACCTTTCTCCATACCGTCCATGTTCAGTGCGTATTCCTTTGTAAGGAGGAATACACCGATCAGAGAGGCGATGGATGAGATTCCTGCAGCAACCGTGATTGCTCCGGTAGCAGGAGAGCAGCTGAATCTGGCTGGGAATGTGGGGGACGCTCTGCCGGTTTCGAATGCTCCGCAGAATGTATCGGTTTGGGCTATCCTTTGGATTGCAGGTTTCATATTATGTGTTGTATTCTTTGCGGTATCGTATATACGATGCTATTTCGAGTTTCAGACATCTCTGCCTGCCTGTAATGCGTTTACGGTAAAGTGGCTTAGAGAACATCAGTTGAAACGCACCATACAAATCAGGCAGTCAGACAGGATTTCGGCGCCGCTTACTTACGGAATTGTCAGACCGGTCATTTTGATGCCGAAAAAGACAGATTGGGGGAATGACCGGCAATTACAGAATATTCTTCTACATGAATACGTGCACATTTGCCGCTTTGATATGGCAGTAAAACTGGTTGCAACGCTTGCACTTTGTATTCATTGGTTCAATCCTCTTGTTTGGGCTATGTATATACTTTTCAATCGGGATATTGAATTGTCTTGTGATGAAAGTGTAGTTCGACAGTTTGGCGAGAAATCAAAGTCTGCCTATGCACGGACTCTGATTACCATGGAAGAGAAGAAAAGCGGTTTAACCCCTCTTTACAGCAGCTTCAGCAGAAATGCTATTGAGGAGAGGATTACTGCGATTATGGATGGCGGAGCACTTTCCTATCTGGTTCTTGTAGAAAATGACTGTTTTCCCGGGGACGAGGTATTTACGGAAGACTTAAAGCAAATGTTACATCAAGGGAATGATGATGGCTTTTAGAAATACAGTCATGGCCGAAAAGTGAACGAATCAACACGGAAATTGCAGTATTGTTTGACGATGCGGATTCCCGGGAACTGTATTTTAAATATGTGATGGACAGTGGGGAAGAACTGATTCCATTACATGAATATGCAGGTGTACCAGTCGGCACAAAAAAAGGGGAGCCTACTCAACTTGAATGTTGGGTAGGCTCTTAACATAATGATTAAAAGTTTTTTACATGGAAAACAGTCGTTTAAAAGTTTAAAAAATTATTCGTAATGATATTAGCATGGAGATTACATATATTACCGAAGCTACTGTATAGAACACTTTACTTTCCACACCACTGACGTTATTTGCGTGCTTAAATACTTTCAAACTAATCAGTGTTATGGCAACTGTCAATATGCAGCGCCAAAACAAGATACCATATGTATCTTCCCATACAATGTCATTCGCGATGCCTGGCAACATATCCGGCTCAGACTCTATGGAAGCACCATCTATTTTGACTATCATACTGTATTCATCAGTATCGTTTACCGTTATCGTAAAATTCTTGGAAAGTGGATTTGCGTAACTGATGTCTATGGTGTCGTTGCGACCCTGGTAAAGGCAGTGAAACGCTCCGTCTTCATAAGACGTTCCTTCGTATGTTAGGAGTGTTGCGTCTGAATTATGAATGCTCCAACCGAAACGGGGACTTAATAATAAGACAATAATTTGCAGCGGAAAGAGAAGGGATATCAAGTTTCTAAAGTTTTTCATACGCGTATTACCTCCTAGTCGTTGGTTTTATATATTTAGCATATCACATATTGCACCTGAAATCTAATATAATTTTGTGATTGGGGATTGTATTTTTTGAAATTTCCACATATAATAAAAGTGTGATAATGAAGCACGAAAACTCCAATAAAAAATGTGAGGAGTGAATCTATGGAACGATTTATTTTGAAAAAGCTGCTGGACTGGAAGAATTCTCCCTACCGCAAACCCTTAATTTTAAAAGGTGTGCGTCAGGTAGGTAAGACTTGGATACTCAAAGAGTTTGGCAAGCGTTATTATGAAAATACTGCTTACTTTAACTTTGACGAAAGCGAAGAATACAAGCAGTTCTTCGAGACTACCAAGGATGTTGACCGCATCCTGCAAAATCTAATGCTGGCAAGCGGGCAGAAGATTGTGCCGGAAAAGACGCTTATTATCTTTGATGAGGTTCAGGACTGCCCCAAGGTCATCAACTCTATGAAGTATTTCTGTGAGAACGCTCCGCAGTATCATATTGCCTGCGCCGGTTCTCTGCTGGGCATTGCATTGGCGAAACCATCTTCTTTTCCGGTGGGTAAAGTCAACTTCATGCAGATTGATCCTATGACATTCTCAGAATTCCTGATTGCTAACGGTGATGAAAACCTTGCTAAATATCTGGAAAGCGTAGACACTATCGAGCCGATTCCAGATGCCTTCTTCAATCCTTTGTACGAGAAACTGAAGATGTACTATGTCACCGGTGGTATGCCAGAACCTGTGTTAATGTGGACAGAAGCCCGTGATGTTTCTGCTATGCAGGAAGCACTGTCCGGCATCATTGGTGCTTATGAGCGTGACTTTGCAAAGCACCCTAACGTCAGCGAGTTCCCGAAGATATCCATGATCTGGAAGTCGATACCGTCCCAACTGGCAAGAGAGAACAAGAAGTTCATCTACAAGGTTGTCAAGGAGGGGGCAAGAGCCCGTGAATACGAGGATGCTCTGCAGTGGCTGGTAGATGCTCGACTGGTGCACAAGATCTACCGTAGCTCCGTTCCCGGCCTGCCGGCGGCTGCTTACGATGACCTTTCTGCATTTAAGATTTACCTGGTGGATGTGGGCCTGCTCCGTCGATTGGCGCAGTTGGCCCCTACGGCTTTCGGAGAAGGTAACCGTCTGTTCACTGAGTTTAAGGGTGCACTAACCGAGAACTTTGTGTTGCAGACCTTGATCACGCAGTTTGAAGTAGTTCCTCGTTACTGGACGCAGAGCAATCCTCCTTATGAGGTAGATTTCCTGATCCAGCGTGAGAATGACATTTTCCCTGTTGAGGTCAAATCTGAGGCCAATACATCCAGCAAGAGCCTCAAGAAGTTCAAGGAACTGTTCCCGGATAAAGTCAAACTCCGTGTGCGGTTCTCTCTGGATAATCTAAAGCTGGATGATGATGTACTGAACATTCCTCTGTTCATGGCAGATCAAGCGGACCGGCTGATTGGAATGGCATTAGAAGAAAAAAAGAATTGCTTTGATCAACAATAATTTACCAATATAAAAAAAACCACGACGATGTTTTGAAATTGTTCTGCAAGCTCTTGGATAATGCGAAATTTCGTCGTGTGTTTTTTGACAAGGGCAAATCATATACCAATCATTATTTTGAGAATGCAATAAGTGAATTGAGTACAAGATTTGGCAAGCAATTACATCGTATTGCCTATAACATTCTGGAAAATCAATTGGATGCAGAAGAGTGTACCAATGATACTTATTTAGCACTGTGGAATGCTATTCCACCTGTATCACCGGACCCGTTAGCTCCGTATGTATACCGTACCGGGAGAAATACTGCTTTAAAGAGACTACATAGAGATACCGCTAAAAAAAGAGATAGTCGATATGATGTTTCTTTAGAAGAACTGAATGGTTGCTTGCCCGGAGAAGATGTGGAGCAGATTATTGATGCGAGGGAACTGGGACGCACTATGGATAGGTTTCTGGAATCAAAATCAAGGGAAAGCCGTTATATCTTCATAAGACGTTACTGGTTTGGTGATCCTGTGGGGGAAATAGCAAAGGAACTTAAAATGAATGAAAATGCAGTTTCTGTCAGATTAAACCGAATTAGAAACAGTATGAAGGATTACCTTATGAAGGAGGGATACCGTTATGAAGCATGAGGAAATATTAACCGCATTAGAGGAAATTAGTGATAAGCATATCAAGGAAGCAGAGAAACCTCCTAAGAAAAGAGCTTTTTTAAAGATGGCAGTGGCTGCATCATTAGTAATTGCAATCGGTACTAATATTTTGTCTGCCCCAATGAGGATTACTGCATACGCTGTTGCAGTTGCTTCCGATCCGAGAATTATGGAGAGGCCTGATTTAGATGATTATAAAGACCGTGAAGAGTGGAATGCTGATTTGACGGTGTGGGAAACAGAGAGAGAGTCAAGGAATGAAACGGCTGCACAGGCAACGTCAGGTTTGAGTTCGTTTTTTAAAGATGGTAATAGCCAGTTTTTGCTGACGGAGACGAACGAAAATAAGTTATGGTCGCCGGTAAATGCTTATATTGGGTTAGCAATGGCTGCAGAGCTGACAGAAGGAGAGACAAGACAACAGCTTCTTGATCTGTTTGGTGTAGAAAATACGGATGCACTTCGTAAACAGGTGAGTGCCGTATGGGAAAGTGTATATCAGGATAATTCTAAAGAGATTTGTGTTCTGGCGAACTCACTATGGCTGGAAAGCGGCTTGCAGTATGACCAGGAAGCAATGGATGCGATTGCCTATCATTATTATGCATCTGTGTTCCAGGGGGATTTAGGCAGTAACAAAATTAATAAGGATATAGCAGCGTGGATAAATAATAACACCGGTAAGTTTTTAAAAGACAGTACGAAAAGTATAGAACTTACGCCGGAGACCATTATGGCATTATATTCCACTTTGTATTTCCAGGCAAAATGGTCGGATGAATTTTCCGCAAGCAAGGATACAGAAGGTATGTTTCACATGCAGGATGGAGTTACACAGGCTGTTTACATGAATAAAAAATTGAAGCAGATGAATTATTATTGGGGTGAAAATTTCAGTGCAGTGAATTTAGGTCTAAAAAATGGATGCAGTATGTGGTTTGTGCTTCCGGATGAAGGTATGACAGTGAATGATGTATTAAATGGCGGAGCTTATATGGAAATGATATTATCCAATGAATGGGAAGATTACAAGTATATGAAGGTAAATCTTTCCGTTCCGAAGTTCGATGTATCATCTACGATGGATTTAAGTGAAGGATTAAAAAACATGGGAGCAACGAATGTATTTTATGAAAATGTTGCTGAATTTACGAAGCTTACTGCGGATTCTCCGATTTATTTAACAGGAGCGAATCAATCTGTACGTGTGCAGATTGATGAAGAAGGGGTAAAGGCGGCAGCATACATTGAAATTCCGGGAGCAGGAAGTGCGGCACCACCGGAAGAGGTTATTGATTTTGTATTGGATAGACCGTTTTTGTTTGTGATTACAAACGATAATATCCCGCTATTTGCGGGGTGTGTAAATAATCCGAAGAACTGAAAAACAGATAGAGTTGAATAGCATTGCATTCAGTGAACTTGCACTGGGCGAGGAAGAAAACGATCTTGGATGATGCGCAATCAGAAGTGTGATGGATACCTGACTTTCAGGATGAGGGAATGGAGTACGAGTATACCTATTTGGATTTAGATGGAGAACTTCGGAGTGTTTTCCATGGACCCGGCAGAAAGGTGTGACTTTAAAAAATTGTGATTGCCGTGGCCGCTATTCTTGGTGTATTATGGTTATATAAGAGAGTCATAGATTTTACCCTGGTACACAGTTAAAGGAAGTCGCTGAATGTTGTGGGCAATTCAGGCGATTGTTCTTTTGGGGATTAAAAATGAAAAAGGCGAAATAGCAGTCAGGAGGTGCACGATGGCATTATACGATAAATATCTGAGGCTAAAAATTGATCGTTCTTTAATCGGGCTGGAGAATAAGGGAGACTTTTATCCTTATATCTGTACCCCGAAAGGTGCAGATATTATTGGCTGGGCAGGAGTAGACGGTAACCATTACTGTTTTGTCAGAGGCTTTGGCGAGATAGTGTTTGCAGTAAATCCGTCTAATCTGCCGGGAGACCAGGTGCATCCCCTGGCACAGAATTTTGAAGAGTTCCTCCGCCTGCTTGTGACATGTGGAGACCTTGCATCCATAGAACAGGCACATATGTGGGAGAAAGACCAATTTGATACCTTTCTTGCTGAAAATCAGCCGACGTCAGATCAGAAAAAGATTCTTCACCTTCTGGAAGAAAAGCTTGAGCTCAAGCCTATGGAAAGACCTTTTGAATATATCAAAGCGCTGCAGAAATCCTTTGATTACACAAAAATCAAGTATAGACCAGAGTACTATGAAGCCGTAGGTGTGGAAGAAGAGGACACAGAGTGGAAGGTCTATTTTGAAAGCGGCTTCTGGAAACACCATGGTCGGGACAGGGCAGCAGATGAGATAGCTATAGGAAAGCAGTTTACATGGTACAAGGGACAGTGGAATATTCCGGCTGTCTATGTCTGCAAGGCCGGACTGGTAGTAGACTATCTGCTGGAAGCAGAACCGGATAGGGTCAAGAAATTTGTGGAGAGATGGGAAGCAGCTGAGGCAGATTCGGACCGGTTAAGTCAGGAGCATCAGAATATGATCGAATCAGAGAATCCTCTGCATGTAGATTTTCGCTCGGATATGATTCTCAATGGAATAAAGCTGCAGTGTAAATCAGGATACAGTATGGTATGGATTCCGGATAGTTGCCGGCCGAAGGGAACCCGTAATGAAACTGAATGGCAGAAGATTTGTCAGCATTATCAGTTGGACACCAAGAAAGGATGGGCAATCCATCGAATCTCTTATGCCTGGGATTTCAAGAGAAAGCCTGCCATCAGATCACTGTGTGTTCGTCTGGAGCAGAGGCCGGTATCGGTGGTAGGATATAAGTTCAGAACTCCCCAAAAGGAGAAAAGGATTGTGTTTACTCATCCAGCCACAGGTACAGATTATGTGATAACCATTCAGAATACTGAGAAGCGTCAACTGGATGCAGAGAAACTGCACAGTGAGGAATATGAGTATCCGACACACTATACGATGATGACTTATAGCTTTTCGTCCAAGCTGCCTAATAATGAGTTTATGATTTGTGATTGCCAACAGAGCGATGCCCCCAAAAAGAAGGTTACAGGGGATGCGAGTGGGGTCTGCAGTATCGGAATCATCGGTGGTGCTGCCGGACCTACAGCAGTTTTTGTGGCAGAAAAGCATAGTGAGCTGCAGGTACATTCCGCATGCTCTGCATTGCATTTTGACCCGGTGGATGAAATTGAGTGGCAGATTGTTTATATGATAAAAATGTATGAAGATACTGAAATAACCTTGATTGGGTAAGGAAAGTGTCAACATTGATTTTAAGCAGAGGAAGTCTTTCGAGAGGGTTATGCACGTTATGACAGGTATTGTGCATTATTGTAGTCTGTATGACGCATGAAAAATCTGTTATGATGAAACTGCAATAGCTAATTTATATGATTTGTAGGAGATCCTGTACAATCCTTAATAAGCAGGATTTTCCAAGAAAGGAGTACATATGAAATATGCAGCAGATTTCCGTGGGATTGCGCGGGAGGCGCTACGAGGAAAATGGTTTATTGCCGTGGTTACCGGTCTGATCGCAGCTTTGCTTGGCGGCTTGGGGTCTGATGGTCCGGAGGCAAAGCTGAATATTGATGCGTCCGGTGCCAATGTTAGTTTTGATGTAGCAGGACAGACAATCCTTTCTACCAATGGCGGAGTAAATGAACATTTGGGTGCAATTCTTGCCGGAAGTGCATTCTACATTGCGTTGGCGGTAATTGTAATAGCTGTAGTTTATTTTGTTCTGGGAAGTGTGGTGGAAGTCGGTTACGCAAGATTCAACCTGGATCTGGTAGACCGGGCGGAAGGTAAGATTGAGACTCTGTTTGCTCATTTCAATAATTGGAAGACTACAGCATCTGCCAGGTTCCTGAAGAGCCTGTATACTCTGTTGTGGTCTCTGCTTTTTATTATTCCGGGGATTATTGCAACCTACAGTTATGCCATGACAGGCTATATACTGGCGGAGCACCCGGAACTGACTGCCAGTGAAGCCATAGAGCGCTCTAAGGAAATGATGGAAGGTAACAGATTCCGACTGTTCTGCCTGCAGCTTAGCTTCATCGGCTGGGCCATTCTCTGTTCTTTCACCCTTGGTATCGGAAACCTGTGGCTTAGGCCTTACAGACAGGCTGCTACAGCAGCATTTTACAGAGAAATATCAGGGACAGCGTATACTGCAGGATGGAGCAATTAAATAAAGGCGATGAGTAAAAGAAAAACAGTGGCGGTTCACTTAGAACTGTCACTGTTTTTTTTCTTAATATGCTGTGATAAAATGGAAACAGCCTTTGCAATATGGAGAAATTTTTCTTTTCAATGCAACCGAATTCGTTTTTTGCTGAGTAGATAAATGAAGGGACCTTTAAATACATAGATGAGGAGGTGTTGGAGGTGGAAGATAACCAGATTGTAAAATTATACTGGGACAGAAATGAGCAGGCCATCAAGGAAACAGCATCTAAGTACGGTAGATACTGCTATACAATCGCTTATAATATCCTTTTAAGCAAAGAAGATGCCGACGAGAGTGTGAACGATACATATATGAAGACCTGGGAGTGCATTCCACCACATTTTCCCACGATTCTGTCTACTTTTATCGGAAAGATTACCAGACGGATCAGTCTGAACAGGTGGCGTTCCAAAAACAGAATCAAAAGAGGCGGAGGACAGGTAGCTCTTGCTTTGGAGGAACTGGATGAGTGCATACCTGCAGGGAATGATGTGGAGCAGACTGTGGAGCACAAAGAATTGCTACTGAAAATCAACGATTTTTTGGATTCATTGCCGGAAACAGAGAGAGATTTGTTTGTATGCAGGTACTGGTTCCTGGCTTCTGTGAAGGAACTTAGTGAGAAATTTGCATTCAGTGAGAGTAAGATCAAATCAATGCTTTTCCGCACCCGGGAGAAGCTGAAAGGTTATTTAGGGGAGGAGGGATATCTTTGAAAGGGAGTCTGAAAAGTGGGCACATTCTAGAAGTAATGACCTATATTGATGACGAATACATACAAAGTGCGCTAAACAGATTGGAATACTTGAAAGAAGATACGAGCAAAGAAAAGAAGAAATCAAAAGGCAATGTGCCCCCACTGTCGATCATGAAGAGGGCTGCGATATTTATTGGAGTTGTAGTCCTGGCTATGTCAACTACTGTTGCAACTGCAATGGCGTTTAATGAAGAGGTTCGCGAGGCGGTTAAGGAAATCATATTTGAGTTCTTTCATATCGAAGAGGAAGAGGTGGTTCCGGAACTATCCGGTACAGAAGAAATCACCATTGACAATATGTATGTGGAGCAGGACAGAAGTATTATCGGTGGGATCATAGAAGGACGTTATGTGCATGCACCGGTTTCCTGTAATGCCCGAGAAGGCGTTTATTTGATCTGTACCGATGAGATCGAAATGAATCAGGGAAGTCATTATGATGCCTATTATGAAGAAAATGGCGAGTTTTTCAAGCTGGAAGAGCATACGTTCAGCGGTGATTATATAGTTTTGGGAAATGATTTTCATATCGAGTTCGACTGGGCATCATACGGTGGTCAGGTGGCACTGACTTATATCGGTGTGGAAGAAAACTATCGAATCTCCGCTAATCCGGGAGATGCGAATGCCATGTTAGTTGAATTGAATTGTGTATTCCCTACAGAGGCAGGCGATAATATCGGAATGGCATATCCTGTTTTATTGAATCTGGAGACAGGTGAGCTGATGGATGTTCTTGCAGGAACCGGTGCAGAGAAACTGATGCATGTGGCAAATCAGGCGATATCAGAGGATTTGAGCAAGATGCTTCTGGCCCAGTCGGATGGTACGCTGTATTATGTCGATCTCACCGCCAAAGAGCTTTACAGCGTGGAAGAACTTTCCGGGGAACCGGCAGATGCCTGCAGTCTGATTGAAAATACGTTGGCTTGCTGGGTATTGGAAGACGATTGCTATCGCGCCTGGGCTATTGACCTTACTACTATGGAACGCAGAGAGATATTCGCCGGATTACCTAATGCGATTTCGGAAAAAGTACAAGGTGCGGGAATTGTGTATCTGTCAGGATTTGATACCACCATTCATTGGGGTACCATGTTTACCGGCAGTCATTTTGCCTTGGAAACGGATGCGGTAGGAAATGTATCCGTAATAGACCTTGCAACCGGAGAAAGGATACCGGTGGAGGGCTTTACCTGGCCGGAGGATACATATGAGGATGTTCTGTGGGAAACCAGCCCTGACGGAAAGAGGCTGCTGATCAGCGGCGGTCAGATTGGTTTAAAATATGAGTACATCGGCGTGTTGGACTTTGAAAAGAAGAAGTATCTGGAGTTCTCAAGAGAGAACAGTAATGAGACAAATGAATGGAAACCATATTGGTTCGACAAGGATACGGTAATCATTCAGGCAACATCCAAAAGCGGCTCCTATTATGTGCAGGACTTTTATATCTATGATATTTTGGATGAGGAATTGATTCAATATTCTCCTGAAGATGCCGAATCAGGAAACGATAGTCAACTAGCAATTTTTGAATGATAGATTAGATAATGTGCATAATTATGGTCTGTACTTCCGGCGGTGTTCGTTATATAATTAAGTGCAACAGAACACTTCAGTTGTACTAACAGCTGAAGCTCTGGGACTGTTGATTTATAGACAATAGCATAAAAGGCACAGAAAAATTTAGTGTGTAAAATATTATAGAATGAATGCGGAGGGATGAAACATGTCTAAAAAGATTCACGTAAGACCGGGAAAATCACAATCAAGAGCAGGATTTGTTGTAGGCATTCTATTTTGCTTGATCGGAGTGTTTATGGTAATCCCCATATTTGGGATTTTTGGTATTTTCTGGACAGCCATTGCCGGTTGGATTACTTTCTCCCATTACAGAAACGGATTTACCAATAAGCAGATAGACAGTCAGGTAATCGAAATCGAAGAAGATGGAGAGGATGTCACTGTCACATCCCATGCGGGCTTCCGGTCATATTCTTATGAGACTGAAAATGATGCTTCTGAAAAAGAAGATGTGGAAGAACGTTTGCGGAAATTGCAGAGTCTTTACGATCAGGCACTTATCACCAGAGAGGAATATGAACAGAAGAAGAAAGAGATTCTGGAGGAGCTGTAGTTATTTATGAGAAAGGTCCCGCATTTTGAGGGACCTTTCTTTTTGTTAAATCAATTCATACCCTTACTCCTTTAGCAATGAAACTTGTCTTCGTTTTTGGGGTTACGGCGAGCTTCCATGGCTTCCTTCATTGCAGCTTTTCGCTCCAGGATTGCATTGACTTCTGCTTCAATATCAACAGGAGGGTAGTGAAGTCCGCTCTTGAGCGCCTGAACCATCTGGTCGGTACGGTTGCGGATTTTATATTCTTTACCATCCTTGATAAAGATGTTGCCGGTCTGACCGAAGATGAGTTGAACATTATATTCCACACAGGCATCATGCACACGCTTTACCCAATCGTAATGCAGGGGGCGGGAGCCCAGGTAGTTTTCTCCGCCTGCAAGCACGGTTTCAATCTTTCCGGTAGCAAGGTAAGGGGCGATATCCACCTCACCGATGAAAGGCTTGAGACTTACCCAACGGTGCTTTGCCGGTATATCAAGCAGATACGGCATGCGCTGCTCCAAGCGCTTCTGGTTTTCGCAGGAGACGGAGAAGGATACATTATTCCATCCATCGCCCCAATCGGAAGGCAGACAGTCCTTAATACGCTCTGCACGCTTGGTAAGCAGGGAAAAGGTCACATCAGTACGGCGGCGAATAAAATCCCACGCCTCAATGTGCCATGCGTCTGCTTCTTCAATAAAGAAATCACTTGCCATACATACGCGCACGAAAGAGCCGCCCGGCAGCTTCCAGTTGCCGTCCCGGTCCTTTTTGACAGGCAGGTTAAAATCTGACTTGTTCTTAACTACCTCGTTGGTATTTCTGCCGTACCGTTTATCAAGGAAATATGCATAACAGTTCTGACAGCCCTCTGAGCATTTGTGGCATCCATGCCACGGGTTCCAAATCTTATCATTGAGATCCATTACTTACTCTCCTTTATTTTCTAAAATTCTGTTTGCGATATCCGCAAGACTTACAAATGTATCAAAGGCTTCTTGCCCCATACTGCATATTAAACGGTCAAGCTGATGATCCAAATCAGCTTTTGCACACTCGACAAGTTCAAGTGCTTTGTCAGTAGGGCGGATGTAATACGCACGCTTGTCCTGCATGGAAGGTTCTTTGGATATATAACCTTTGCTTTCCAACGAAGTTATGTGGGCAGTAATCATCGGTTTTGAAACACCTAGCATTTCTGCAAGTATAACCGGTGTATGAGGACCTTCTGTTCCCGTGATGATATTGAGCACCCCCATTTCGCTCGGGCGGATCGGCAAGCCCTTTTTCAGTTCCATATAGTTTTTTGCAAAAATTGAAAGCACAGCATTTGCCTTTAAATACTTATCCATAAGTCACCTCAATAAAAAAGTTCACATTCATTAACTATAATATAGTTCATCTGCATTAACTTGTCAAGAGAACTTGTAAAAATGTGAAGATTGATCATATAAATGGTCAACATGGAAAACTTTAAGAACGCAACTGCGGTTGCAGCTGCAATTCACCACTAAGTAAAACAGGCCATGTCTCTATACAACAAAAGATTATTGTAACACGATAAATTATTGTTGACAGACGAAAAGGGGAGTGATATAGTTACGTTATAAAGGACGATGAACATAAAGAGAACAGAAAGATGGAATACACCAGCTTTTTGCCGGGAGAATATCATGTATATAAAGCTGATACAACCAAAGATGAAAAAAAGACCTATGGATACGGATATTAAAACGCATATGGCTCCTCCGCTCGGTCTCCTGACGATAGTGAACATTCTAAGAGATGAACATAAAGTTGTTCTGGAAAATGAAAATGTACAGGAAATAAATTATGATGAGCCGGATCTGGTGGGAATTTCCATTACTGTAGATGTGTTACCAAGGGCAATTGTAATCGCTGAAAGATTTCGGAAAAAGGGATGTATCGTAGTTGCCGGTGGGATACATATAACAACCGCAGCAGATACCATACCGAAAGATTGCTTCGATGTTCTCTGTATGAGAGCCGCTGAGGGAACATGGCCGCAAATAGTGAAAGATTATACAGAAGGAAATAATTCACAAGCGTGGAATCATGATCAATGCAAGCTTTGTATTTGGTTTAGATGGTGATACAAAGGATACTTTTAAAGCGACTTTAGATTGGATTGTGAAGAACCGAATCGAAACGGTAACTTCCCATATTCTCACACCATATCCGGGAACTGCATTATATAATAGACTAAGGTGGGAAGAGCGCATCATCACTGATGATTTGTCTCTGTATAACACGGCTCATGTTGTATTTAAACCCAAGAACATGACTGAGCAGGAATTAGCAGACGGGTATTTATGGATTTACCGTCAGATATACAGCTTTAAAAATATCTTAAGACGGATGCCGCGGGCAAAGAATCAAAGAGCTGCGTATCTGATGTTCAATATCTTTTATAGAAAATTTGGAAAGTTTACTGATTTTCTATGTAAATGCATTACTTATAAGCGTATTGGAATTATGGGAGAAAAAATATCCCGATATTTATGATTAGAGTATGGACTAGAGGAAATAAGGATAAGCGGTGACACGGTGTACAAATGAGTAAAAAAACAGTCTGTAGGAGGGCATGCAAATGAAACAAACAGCATTATCAAGATGGTTAAAATTTATCATTATCGGAGTTGGGATCTGTGGTCTGATCGTATATGGTATTGTTATCCCTATGTTGGGACAGACAATAGCAGCTTATGAAAAAGGTGCCTTTGATTATTGTTACTGGCCCTGGCTTGGTTTCATATGGATTACAGGAATTCCCTGTTACATTGTTCTTGTTTTGGCGTGGAAGATAGCCAATAATATAGGTGCAGATAAGTCCTTCTCGTTATCTAATGCGAAATTTTTAAAATGGATTTCCATGCTTGCGATAGGGGATGCCGCTTTTTTCTTCGCCGGCAATATTGTTTATCTGTTTCTGAATATGAATCATCCGGGGATTGTTCTGTTTTCCTTAATCATTGTGTTTGCGGGTGTTGCGGTGGCGGTCGCTTCAGCGGCCCTGTCCAATCTGGTATTGAAGGCGGAAGTCCTGCAGGAGCAAAGTGACTGGACCATATAGGAGGGTGAGATGGAAGGAGAAATTATTTTCAATATTGATGTAATGCTGGCAAAGAGGAAGATGAGTGTGACAGAACTGGCGGACCGTGTTGGAATTACCATTGCAAATATGTCCATTTTAAAAAATGGCAAGGCAAAAGCCCTGAAAATTTCCACGCTGATAAAATTATGCGAGGCATTAGACTGCCAGCCGGGGGACATTCTGGAGTATAGAAAACGCTTATAACTGGAGACGATGATAGGCTGGTCCTTTAAGGCATACGCAGAGTGGAATCTTAGAAGTGGTACCGACAGAGGAACAAATCCTTGCAGCAATGGCAAAAGGCAAAGCCTTTTACATCGGTTTTGCCTTTTTGTGACCGGATTTTGCTTTACCCTGAATTTCAGGTACGGGAGGAACTTCATTTTTGGGAAAATGTGTCTTATGGTTACTTTCTGTTCCGTGCGGTTCTTTTGGGTCAGGTCTTTTCATACCGGCTTTAGCCATAATGTAATTACCTCCATTGATTTTGTAGGTTATATGATCAGTATTCCAAGCAAAAAGATTTTTATTCAATGATGGTAAATTAAGTAGAAAATGAATTTCAACACCGTTGATATATTTAACAGAAAAGGGAGGGTTACCTTTCATGAAAAAGGCAATACGCGTTATATCCAATATAACTGCTTTTTTATTCACGGTTGCCCTTTGGCGAAGTTTGTAGTTATGCCAACAATAGAAAAGTCGTAAAGCGGAGAAATAGAGATGGACTGAAAAGTAGCAATCAATCCGGGACACTGAAGTTATGTATATTGAGATATCTTTTATTTAGTGGTAAAATGATGGAGAACTTCCAATTTACATACAACAGGAGAAAGCAACATGAAGGATTATAAAGAACGAATTAAAGATTGTATTGAATATTTAAACTCTATACGCTTTCCTTGCGCAGACTGGAAAGAAGATAAAAAGTACTTCGATCAGCTTGAAGAAGAATTCTCAGAAGAACCGACAGACGAAGAAACAGCATCATTACTGAGAACTTTAAGAAATCTGATTGATGACAAGCGAGCCAATAGTCTGAACATGAACAAAACAACAGAAGAACTGTATGCAGGGTGGAATGATGATTAATGAAGTGAAATAGGCTCATGGATTAAGTTGTAATTTCGTATGCACGATGATTGAGCAGAAAACATAAAAACGGAAAATTCCAATTTGAGGTAATATTGAATGGAGAGTTGGTTCACTGTTGAAGAAATTGACCGTGATACAAGTGAATATAAACACTGGGAAGAGACACGCTGCTATTGACAATATAGCGGTATGTGAGGCAGAGAAAGAATGGCTATCATGTAAGTTTCCGATATTTCAGATTGGTTGCTGAGTGATCATAATTTGCAGGTATAAGTTTAATAAAAGGCTGGTATTTTAGGAGGAAGCAATGAATATTTACGAGAATTGCCCAATATTAGAAAATAAAAGATTTTTGATTAGACTGATTAATAAAGAAGATTGCGATGACTTGTTAGAGGTATATAGTGATAAAAATGCTTTGCCTTTTTTTAATAGCGATAATTGCAATGGAGATAATTTTTTCTATTCTACGAAAGAGAGGATGATGGACGCCATTCTTTTTTGGCTTTCAGCATATGAAAATCGGTGGTTTGTCAGATTATCTATTATGGATAAAGCAACGTCTAAGGTAATTGGAACAATAGAAATATGCTATCGGGTTTCAGAAGATGCTTTTAATAATATGGGGATTTTAAGAGTGGATGTCAGAAGTGATTATGAGAAGGAAGATGAATTATATGATATTATTTCACTTATAACCCCGCAGATATATGAAATGTTGGGATGTTGTGAAGTTATTACAAAAGCTCCAATATATGCAGTAGAAAGAATAAAAGCAATAAAAAAATTGGGCTTCCGGAAATCTGAACATTTGTTGAAGGGCGGACATGATGGATATGCTTATAATGGATACTGGACAGCAAAGCAATAGATTTTATTTATATCAGAATGGCGGTAAAATATGATACTTTCACTACAAGGATGTATGGCTGTGGGAAAAACAACAGCAGTAAGATATTTGCAGGAAAATGCTCCATATGTACATATCAGTTACGAAATCAATACTGATGTTGTAAATGAGATAAAGCAGCGCCAATTGGACAAGAACAAATACGAAGACTATTTGGAAATTCAAAAGCTGTGGCTTAATAAAGAAGTAATTCGCTATCAAAAAGCAAAAGAATTCCCGTGCAGCATTATGGATTTTGGAGCGGAAGAAGTAGAATTCTACACATTAAATTACCCTAAAACTATTGGGAAGGACTGGGAAATAGAGAATGCACTGAGAAACGAGCTTGAAGCAGTTCGCAGATGCATGCCTACAAGGATATTATTTCTGGATGCATCAAATGAAGTAGTGATCAGACACAAAGAAAATGATAATACTCGTTCAAGGAACTTTTTTGAACATCACCTAAAATATTTATTGCCGCTGAAAAGAAAATGGTTCCTGGAAAAGGAAAACGTGGATGTATTGAATGTTGATAATCTGAATGCGGAAGAGGTTGGTGAAAAGGTGAAAGAATGGGTAGACTTTTGTATCAAAAATTTTTCAAAAAAATATTGACCTTCACAGCGCGCGAACGCTTCACTATTATGATGAGATCGGACTGTTTGTGCCCACAGAAAAAAGTGAAGCAGGATACCGGCTTTATGACGATAAAACCCTTGAAAAAATACAATAGCATTGATTCAAGATGGTTGGAAAAAGCTGAAAAATAGGAAATAGGGACATCGGAACAGCGGGAGAAGGTGCACTTCATCTCGCTGTTCCGATTTATGGCAGAAGTTTGGTCAATTAACGGTTGACAATATATACTATGTAATGTATAGTAATATGCATAGGAGGGTAATTATGGATATACAATTAAGAAAAGGATTATTGGAATATTGTGTTCTGGCAATTTTGCGAGATCGTGATTCCTATGGATATCAGATGATACGAGATATTTCAGAATGTATTGAGATATCAGAGTCTACTCTGTATCCAATTTTGCGTCGATTAGAAAGTGCGGGAAAGGTCACTTCCTACAATACAGAATACAATAACAGAATTCGAAAATATTTTCATCTGACAGATGACGGACGGCAGATGTTATCTGATTTTAAAAGTGACAGGGAACAAATGATAAAGGTTTTAGATTTTATATCCAAAGGAGAAAAAAATGACGAAGAAAGCATTTTGTAAAGAATTAAATAGGGCACTCAAAAAAGTAAAACGAAAAGAGCGTGCCGGTTGCATCAATCAATATGAAGAATTGATCTCAGACCTGATGGAAAATGGGATGTCGGAGGAAGAGGCTGTTAATAGTTTGGGAAATGTGAAAGATATCGCAGATGACCTAATGCAGAATATGGATCAGGACAAGTTTGTGAAAAGAGACAAGTTTTTAATAGCATTGGTCACTCTTGATGTGATATTGATGATAATTAATATATTCCATTATTTGGTGAATACCCTTTTGGACAGCATCTTCTTCTCCGAATCGGAAATCAGTTCGATTGGCGTCATTGGCGGAGCAGATGGCCCCACAAGTATATTTGTGGCAGCAAAAATCACCTCACCGTCATCGGTGGATGCTATGGTTGTTGCCATGGTGTGTGCAATGGTTGTAACAGTGATATATGTTATTGTTAAGAAACGGAAGAAATAGAAAGTTAAGACAATAGGAGGCTGGAATGGGGATTGAGAAAGCATGGAATATACAGATCGGCAGTATGAAGACCGGACCGAGAAATAGAATCAGCGATGTGGAGGGAGTACGTGTAGGCCATTGCACTCTGGCCAACGGAAATATTCAGACTGGGGTTACGGCAATACTTCCTCACACAGGCAATACGTTTCAGGATAAAGTAATGGCTGCCAGCCATGTGATCAATGGCTTTGGAAAAAGTGTTGGACTGGTACAGATTGATGAGCTGGGAACATTGGAGACTCCCATCCTTCTGACCAATACCCTGAGCGTGGGAACGGCCAGTACGGCGTTAATTCGGTATATGTTGGAACACAATGCTGACATCGGAGATACTACAGGTACTGTAAATCCGGTGGTCTGTGAGTGCAATGATGGTGGTCTGAGTGATATTCGGGGACTTCATGTAAAGGAGGAACATATTTATCAGGCATTGGCAGACTGTAAAGAGGACTTTGAAGAAGGTGCAGTGGGAGCCGGAAGAGGGATGCGCTGTCATGGATTAAAAGGCGGAATAGGTTCTGCGTCCAGGCAGTTTTTACTGGATGAGCAGACTTATACTATCGGAACGCTGGTATTATCCAACCATGCGCTGTACAAAGATCTGATAATAAATGGTGTTCCTGTGAGAGAAGTATCCTCTCATTTGTCAAATGAAGAAAGCGATAAAGGGTCGATCATAACTATATTGGCGACGGATGCGCCGTTAAGCGAACGCCAGTTGAAGCGTATCTGCAAAAGAACTGTGGTGGGACTAAGCCGTACCGGGTCTTATATGGGCAATGGAAGCGGCGAGATTGTAATTGCATTTACCACTGCGAACCGGGTGCCTCATTATCCTGAGACAGATATTCTGGAGTGCAGATTCATCAGTGATACTGTGATAGATACCGTATTCAGAGGTGTGGCAGAAGCGGTGGAAGAAGCAGTGCTCAGTTCCCTGCTCCATGCGGAGACTGTTGTTGGGAAAAATGATGTAACGGCAATCTCTCTGGCAGATATATTATGTGGAGGAAATTCAGTTGAAAATAGAAAATGAAATGATTGGTACAAGAATATATATTAGGAACTATACAAACAATGATTTGGAATTCTCCACTAATATGTGGTTCGATAAAGAGAATGGAAAATATCTGAGTGACCCTACATCAGAGTATGTTGACGATGTTTACCGGCAAGCTCTTGATGAACTTGAAGATAGCACAATGGGATATTATCTTATAGTTCAAGGCAAAGAGTCCAACGAATTGTTGGGGACCTGCTGTATGTTTCCAAATGAAGATAGGGACATTTACGACATTGGTTACTGCATTGACAGAAAATACTGGAAACAAGGTTATGGAACAGAAGTGATCGGTCTGCTGCTGGACTGGATTAGACATCATGGTGGTAAGAAAGTAACTGCAGAAGTAGCTGTTGAGAACAATGCTTCCAATGCATTGTTAGTGAAATGTGGATTTGAAGTTGAGAGAGCAACGGAATTCAAGAAATATAATATGGATGTTGTCTTTAAGAGTTATATTTATCAATTGTTGTTAAAGTAAATATAATTTCTGTACAGTGTTGGAATTAGTGCCTGCTGAGATTTTTAAGGAAGCCTATCCTGAACTGGAGGCGCAGGCACTGAAAGAATACAATTATCTGAAGGAGCAGTATGCTTTGGCTGCAGCTATGACTTTGGAAGAGTTCACCGATGTCATACAGGAAAAATACATAGAAGGACTGAAGAATTGTCAAGAGCAGGGAATCACGTTTGAAAGAGCCGGATATAAAGAAAGTTATTACATTTCTGAAGACGGGCACTGGACGATAGGCTATGGCTTGGTTGTAATTTGCGGCGAGGAAAGGAACAAGGTTACTGTAGATTTTGCGGTAAGGGAAGGAAAACTCAGGGTAGTTGCCATGGGTTATTCTACAATATTCCCTGAAAATGATACAGTGATGGAAGCATTAAGTATGCATTACATAGATTACAAATCACTTGCAGTGGGATTGTCTGAGTTGGATTAAGATATAATAAGATTCACAATTTCCTTACCATGTGATATAATGTGAAATGGACAGACGAAAATTTGCAAAGGATGGATTTTATGATATTAGAAACAAGTAGATTGTATATTCGCAATCTGTCTGAAACAGATTGGCAAGAAATGAAAAACATATTTATAGATTTTAATAACTCCCAATATGCCGTTTATGATATGCCTCTACCGACAGAGGATGAAGAAACCAGAGCATTGACAAAAAGATTTGCAGAAAGCAAGTTATTCTTTGTAGTTTTTCTAAAAGAGTTAAGCGATATGTTGGGATATGTATGCTTTCATAAAGATGGAGACAAATACGATTTGGGGTATTGTTTCCATTCTGCATATCACTCAAAGGGTTATGCTTATGAAAGCACAAAAGCTCTTATTGAATATTTTGTTACTGAATGCGGTGCAACCGGTTTTACAGCAGGAACAGCGATTAATAACATACCCTCTTGCAGATTATTAGAAAAGCTGGGATTTATTTGTGCTTCAACCGAAATGGTATCATTTGATAACATTTATTCATTTCAAGGCGGCAACTTTGTTTTGAGTGTAAAATAAAGAAAGGAATAAAAAAGATGAAAATCGAAACCGAAAGACTTATAATTACAGAATTTGATATGAGCATGGCGGAAAGCGTACATATCAATTCCCTGGACGAGGACAACCGCCGTTTTGTCCCGGATGAAGTGTTTGAAACAGTAGAAGAAGCTGCGGAAACAGTTGAATTTCTGATGGGCTGCTATACTTCAGGCGAGGGACCGCTTGTGTATCCTGTGCTGCTGAAGAATGGTACATACATCGGCTATGTGCAGGCCGTTCCTTTTGATGATGGTACATGGGAAATCGGTTATCATATTGGTGGGAATTATACGAAACAGGGATATGCTACAGAAGCGGTTACTGCTTTTTTGCCTATTGTCATGAAACAGATAGAAATTACAGAGATCGCAGGTATCTGCCTTGCAGAAAATGTTGCTTCTGTAAAAGTTATGGAGCGCAGTGGCTTTACCAAACTCTATGAGGGCAACGGTAATTATCAGGGGCAGGAACGTGCAATCTGTAAGTTTATATATACTTTGGATATGACCCCCAAAGATCTTGTATAAATGAGGAATAATCGATGGAAAGAAATATCAAAACAGTATCTGAATAAATAAGGGTAGTCAAATGGAAGAACATCGTGTAAGAATCAGCGATATTGCAGAAGAGTTGGGACTTAGTACCGCAACCGTCTCAAACGTATTGCATGGAAAAACGAAAAAGATATCTGATGAAACAGTCAGACGGGTGTCGGCTCTTCTGGAAGAGAGGCAATATATTCCCAGTATGGCAGGCATCCTTCTGGCACAGAATTCATCCAAAATTATTGGCATTGCAGTTAATGACCATGAAAAGTATGAGTCTCATACATTGGAGGATGTGTTCATAGCCTCATCTATTAACCAACTCTCCACTGAAATCGAGAAAAACGGTCAGTTCATGATGGTGAAGAAAACTACGGATATAGAGGAAATCATTCGTTTTGCTTCGATGTGGAATATGGAGGGACTTGTGTTGATTGGATACTGTGAGCAGGATTATATGTATCTGAGAGATCATATGCGAATTCCTTTTGTCGTATATGATGGATTCTGTGAACGGACGGACCGTATCTGCAATATCATCATTGACAATTTTGATGGTGGCTTTCAGGCAGGTACCTACTTGAAGCACCAGGGACATAAGCGGGCTTTATGTGTTTCTGACAACAACATTTGCATGGACAAAGAGCGTTTTGATGGCTTTCAGGCAGGGTTTGGTGATAATGCAGAATTGATGCTGATACCCATGCATATGCTTAAGCGTAAGAACTTCTACCTGCAGAATTTTGATAAGCTCTGTTCAGTCTCTGCCATCTTTGCAGTTTCAGATTATTATGCGATTGATTTGATACATTTCCTGAATGAGCAAAATCTGAAAGTGCCTGAAGATATTTCGGTGATAGGATTTGACGACACACCTATGTGCCAGATGATGTCACCACAGCTGACTTCCATCCGACAGGATGTGTCGATGCGTGCTCAAATTGCCATTCAGAAGCTGCGGGAATTAAAAGAGAAAAAGGAAACCGAAACTACTATCATGCTCCCTGTTACGTTGATAGAGAGGGGCAGTGTCCGACGACTAGATAAATAAAGATAAGCTGCATCATTTGTGATTTTTGTTAATAATAGACAAATGATGCGGCTTTTTTTGTATTGGGTTACGCGTTTAACCTTTGAAAGTATTATGAGATGAGAGTAGAATGAAGAAAAAACATCACACAGGAGAGGATTAACAATGGAACGAAATAAATGTTTTGCCTGGAGCGTATGTAACTTGGCTGTTCCGGTTGCTTTGCAATCGATGCTCCAATCTTCATTCAGTATTATTGATCAGATCATGATTGGTCAGTTGGGAAGTGTCAGTGTAGCAGGTGTGGGATTGGCAGGAAAATTTTCATCGATTTTTTCTGTTCTGGCGTCTGCGATCGGAGCAGTTGCCGGAATCATGATTTCCCAATATTTGGGACAGAAAAATAAACAGGAAGTGCGCAGAAGCTTTAATCTGAATCTGCTGATTGTATTGGGAATGGCATCTGTGTTTACATTTTTATGTATTGTGTTCCCAGGGCAGATTATGGGGTTGTATACCCAGGATCACGAAACAATTCTGGCTGCGGCAAACTATCTGAGCATAATTGCCGGAACATTCCTGCCTATAGCAGGTGCAACACTGCTGTCAACGTTGTTTCGGTGTATAGAACGGGCATCGCTGCCGTTATATGCCAGCATCATTGCCGCTGTTTTAAATACAGGGTTAAATTATATTCTGATCTTTGGAAAATTAGGTTTTCAGCCTATGGGAGCAGAGGGTGCGGCAATTGCTACGCTGGTTTCGCAGCTTGCGAACCTGTTAATGATATTCCTCTTGTTTTTAAAATATAAAGAGATTCTTACAGGAGATTCTAAGGAAGAACATGAGATTGGCAGATTTAACTGGAACCAATATGCGGCTATGTTGCTGCCCATTTTAGTCTGTGAGCTTATGTGGAGTCTGGGCGAAAATGTTTACGCCGGAATTTACGGGCATCTTGGCACGGAGAGCTGTGCAGCTATGACGTTGACCAATCCGGTCCAGGGGTTAATGATAGGTGCTTTGTGCGGTCTGTCTCAGGCAGCCGGTGTGATCGTTGGCAAGATGCTTGGAAATGGCGAATACGATCAGGCATACAGTGCGTCCAAAAAGCTGATTCTATATGGAATCATCGGAGCATTGTTCCTTTCCGTGGTAATCATCGTCACAAGTCGATATTATGTGGAGATTTATCAGGTGGAAGCGTCTGTAAAAATGCTGACAAGACAGATTCTGACTGCATATGCCATAATCGCGCCGTTTAAGGTGCTGAACATGATTCTCGGAGGAGGAATCATCAGAAGCGGTGGCAAAACAAAATATGTCATGGTAATCGATCTGATAGGCACCTGGATTTTCGGGGTACCGTTGGGATTGCTTGCTGCTTTTGTATTTGAACTTCCCATTCCTCTTGTATACTTTATTTTGTCACTGGAAGAGTGTATTCGTTTTGGCATATCAGTCATTGTTTTCCGAAAAAAGCAATGGATGCAAGTATTGAAAAGTTAAATAGTGTGAAAAAGAAAGTTTTTTTGTAGCTTTTTGGAATTTCAAATTGTATTATCAGTGAAAGGATGGTGGGGAAATGCAAAAGAAATCATTGCGCGCAGATGAGGAAGTGATGTTTCGGCTGCAGGACAGATAGTATTAAACTGGTACTATTGCATAAGTTTGGAGTGATAAAAGCCTCGGGCTGGCATGAGTCAGTCGGAGGCTTTTATATGAAGAAAAAACGGCGACGTCGTTTTAAAAGAAATTCAAATTGACGTAGAGAGAAAAATGAAGTAGAATAGTGGAAATCAGGATATTTTGATATAGGCGAAAGGGAAAAGGATATGAAGCAGTATCGCGAATTACTGAAAGATAAAAAAAGGATCGTTGTGAAGATTGGGTCCTCCTCACTGCAGCATAAAGAGACAGGGGATCTTGATTATATTAAGCTTGAAAAGCTGGTCAGGGAGCTATGTGACCTTAGAAATCAGGGAAAAGATGTGGTACTGGTAACATCCGGTGCGATTGCTGAGGGAAAGAAAGCAGTTCACTTGAAAGAGATTATGTCAGAAGATGAGGCAAAGTCCATTGCGGTGAAGCAGGCCTGCTCTGCAGTAGGACAGGCAAGGCTGATGATGACTTACCAGAAGCTTTTTGCAGAATACAATCAGGTAGCTGCTCAGATTCTGATGACCAAGAATACGATTGTAGATAATCTGAACAGATACAATGCCCACAATACATTTTCAGAGCTTTTAAAGATGGGCGTGATTCCTGTCGTGAATGAGAATGATACGGTTGCAACATATGAAATAGAAATCGGTGATAATGATACACTGTCGGCTATTGTTGCGGCACTGGTGGATGCGGATCTGTTAATTTTATTATCTGATATTGACGGATTATTTACAGATGATCCCAGAAAGAATCCGGATGCCAAGTTTATCGAGCAGGTAGATGAGCTGACAGAGGAACTGATGGGCATGGGTAAAGCTACTACCGGAAGCAGTGTTGGAACGGGAGGCATGAATACAAAGATGGTTGCAGCTAAGATTGCTACCAGCTCGGATATTGATATGATCATTGCCAACAGTAAGGATATCGGTATCATCCATCGTCTGGTAGAGGGTGAAAATGAGGGACCTCTATTCCTCGCCCATAAGGATGAACATTTTGATCTGCCGCTGTTTGTTCAGACATTACATAAAAATTAATGAC
>JAFTVH010000053.1 GCA_017465845.1 Lachnospiraceae bacterium
CATTACATCATCGTAATCCAGAACATCGCCTACAACAGGACGATATTTAGGACCAACCTGTTTCTTGGTAACTTCGTCAACACCACCGTTCAAAGCGTATAGCAGACACTTAGCCAGATTAGCACGAGCACCGAAGAACTGCATTTCCTTACCGATAACCATGGAAGATACGCAGCAAGCGATACCGTAGTCGTCACCGTGAGTAACTCTCATCAGGTCGTCGTTCTCGTACTGGATGGAAGAAGTCTGGATAGACATCTTAGCACAGTATCTCTTCCAGTTCTCAGGAAGTCTGGTGGACCACAGAACTGTCAGGTTAGGCTCAGGAGAAGGTCCTAAGTTGCTCAGGGTATGCAGATAACGGAAGCTCATCTTGGTAACCAGAGGACGTCCGTCAACGCCAACACCACCCAGAGACTCGGTTACCCATACAGGGTCACCAGCGAAGATCTGGTTGTACTCAGGAGTACGAGCGAATTTGATCAGACGCAGCTTCATAATGAAGTGGTCTACGAATTCCTGAATCTGCTCCTCGGTGAAAGTACCGTTAGCAAGGTCTCTCTCAGCATAAATGTCAAGGAAGGTAGAAGTACGTCCAAGGGACATAGCAGCACCGTTCTGCTCCTTAACTGCGCACAGATATCCGAAGTATACTGCCTGGATAGCTTCCTTTACGTTGGTAGCAGGCTGAGAAATATCGCAGCCATAAGAAGCAGCCATTTCTTTCATCATCTTCAGAGCAACGATCTGCTCGGAGATCTCTTCACGCAGACGGATAACGTCATCAGTCATAACACGACCGGTGGAATCCTTCTGAGCCAGCTTGTCCTCGATCAGTCTGTCGATACCGTACAGAGCCACACGTCTGTAGTCGCCGATGATACGTCCACGTCCGTAAGCATCAGGAAGACCTGTGATGATGTGGGAAGAACGGCAAGCTCTCATCTCTGCATTGTAAGCATCGAAACAACCTGCGTTGTGTGTCTTTCTGTGAGTAGAGAAGAATTCGCTGATCTCAGGATCAACTTCATAGCCGTTGTCAGCGCAAGCTTTCTCTGCCATACGGATACCGCCGTAAGGCTGCAGGGAACGCTTGAAAGGCTTGTCAGTCTGGAAACCTACGATGGTCTCTTTGCTCTTGTCTAAGTATCCGGGTCCATGAGAAGTGATGGTAGAAACAACCTTGGTGTCCATATCAAGAACGCCGCCTGCTTCTCTTTCTTTCTTCTGTAACTCAAGTACCTGTGCCCATAAATCTTTTGTGTTCTGTGTAGCGTCAGCTAAGAAGGACTCATCGCCATCATAAGGATGATAGTTCTTCTGGATGAAGTCGCGAACGTTAACTTCTTTGTCCCACTTGCCGCATACAAAATCTGTCTCAACTGGTTTCATTTTGAAATAGCCTCCTATTAAAATTGGATTATTGGAAATAAGTTAATAGTTACTTCTAATTCCTAACTTTATTATATGAAAAACCACTTTCATAGTCAAGGCTGGAAGTGTACTTTTTTGAGTACAGCAGGGAGTTTTTTTTGAATTTAGCATGCGCTTTCCCTGCCAGTGGCTGAATTATGAAAAATCATTATAAAATATGAAAATATGTCATTGTGCAAGGCAGTACATATGTTATATTATAAAAATAATAGCTTATTTACTCTGCACCGGAACATGCAACACAAAAGTGAAATGGATATTAAGGAGTGGCAGACTATGCTTAAGGTAATGATTGTAGACGATGACAGGATTGTACGGAAATGCCTGCGAAAAAAGATACCGTGGGATGAAATTGCATGCACCATTGTTGCAGAAGCTGACGACGGGATCGAGGGTCTCCAACGCTTTTCGGAGACGAAGCCGGACATCATCATAACAGACTTAAAGATGCCGGGAATGGGAGGAGAGGATTTTTGCGAGAAGATCCGTGAATATTCCGACAAAGTCTCCATCATTTTTCTCAGTGCTTACGAAAGTTTTTCGGCGGCCAAGACTTCTCTGCGACATGGAGTGGTCGATTACATCTTAAAACCGATCGATACGGAAAAAATAAAGCAGCTTACAAGAATTTTAGACATGCTCTCTAAGAAAAAACAGAATTCCCAACAGTTTCATGCACTGATTGACAATGGCTTTGAAAAAGAAGTTTTTACTGAGCAGCTGCGTAAGAAAAACGCTGCATATTTTAATACTTTTTTTGAGAATATGTCCAATTACTCAAAGCAGGATTATGAGATGGTAAAAACAATGTCAAAGGTAATGCTGAATATTCTATTTGAAGTAGCAGAGGAAGCCGGTGATAAAGCTTTGCCCCTGGAATCCAAGCGTCTGCAGGTCTATGCACAATACAATCTGCTTTCCCGCACCATGGACATTGTGAGTTATACAAGTGAAGTCTTTGATGAATATCTGCTTAATTCCGGATCCGAATCAGAAAAAGATTTTAACCATATCATGATTGAGAAGATAAAGAACTATGTGACAGAAAATATCGAAGATCCGCAAATGAGCGTTACAACGATTGCGGAACATTTTGATTATTCCTATGCAAATTTAGGGCACCTGTTCAAAAAGTATACTGATGTTTCGTTGGTCGCCTATATTACGCATATCCGGCTCAACCATGCCTGCCGCTTATTGAAGAATACGCAGTTCACCATTGCAGAGATCGCTCAGATGGTAGGATATTCCAATGCAAACTATTTCTGCTCAGTCTTTAAAAAACAATTAGATGTTACGCCCAATGAATTCCGGAACCATTCAAAACAGCATAACGGATGATTTACATAATCATGTAATACAAGGGAGATACAGAATGAGATGCAGTTTTATAAGAAGAATTTCCGTGAAACAGAAAATATTTCTTGCCACCACTCTGATGCTGGTATCCTCTATCCTGATCACAGGAGTTTTCGTACAGAGACAGTCTAGTTCTTTATACAAAGAATCGATAGATCAGACGGTACAATTAATGATGCAGAAATATGCCGGCGACATCGAAGCGTGTTTCCAGAGTGCAGAAGCTTTGCAGAATACCTTAAAATTGGAATGTTTATCCTTTGTTCCACGGATGGAGGCGCAAGAGGATGTGACGCAGAATTACCGGATCTATCTGGAATTGCAGGAGAAATTGAATCTGCTGTGCAAAGCTATGTTCGGAGATTCCGCATATGAATGCTATTTGTTTCTGAACAGTGAACTTCCCATTGCTTCTTTATTTCAGACGCCTGATATCAGTCAAGTATACGGTAACATGGACCGGGCCGCCACATCCTTTGCTATTTATAGTGATGAAGCCCTGATAGAAGAGGAGTGGTTCCAAAATATCGAGGAAGATAGTAAGGATCCATACTGGTTTGTTTCCCCTGATAATAAGCAGTGCATGTTAAGTGTCTGCAATCTGAGCGATTTTTTTCTGATAGATAGTAATGTGGTACATTATTCCATGGGTACACTTGTGGTCAATATTGATATTTCCAGATTTTCAGAGAAATATGAAGATAATTCATTTGGAAAAGAAATGGAAGTAGTGATAACGGATTTTGATTACCGCATCCTGTATGCAGAAGATGATTCCCTGCTGAATAAGAATTATATGGATATGATCGAAGAAAAGGATATATTGCTTGAGCGCGTGGATTCCTATCAGATTGTTACGATGGACGGGCAAAAATATTGCCTGTGGAAACAGGCGCTGATGGATGAGATGCAGCTCTTTACGGTTTTGCCTGAGCAGAGTTTCAACAGGCAGGTCAGGATCAGCATACAAACGATACTGTTACTTTTTCTGATGGTCTTATTTGCAGAAGTGATATTGGCTGCTTTTTTTTCGGGGATCATCAGCCGCCCAATTCAAAGGCTCAGTGCGCATATCAATCAATCTTTGGTTCCCGTGCCCATAGCTTATGAAGGAAAAAACAAAGATGAGATAAGTACACTTTACCGTGCGTATAATGAGATGGCCGAAAAGCAGGAACAACTGATTCAGGAAATTTATGAATCTACAATGAAACAAAAGCAAACGGAATATAAATTGCTCCAATCGCAGATCAATCCCCATTTTCTGTATAATACGCTGGACTCTGTAAGTTGTGCAGCAATCGTGAACGGAGAAGAGGAATTATCACATATACTTTCTCTCCTTGCCAAGGTATTGCGGTATAACGTGAACAAGCCGGAGCAATTGGTGGATATTCACGATGAAATTGAAATTATCAATAATTATCTTACAATCCAACAGTTCCGCTATGAGAACAGAATCAGTTTTACCTGTGAGATCCCGGAAACGATGACTTCTATCAAGATTCCCAAGATGATTCTGCAGCCCCTGGTTGAAAATGGTATTTTTTATGGCAGGGTCAATGAAGATGGGTATCGCCATATCAGTATGTATGCGGATTTTGTTGCAGATAAGGAAGAACTGGCAAGAGGGAAAAATGAGCGGATACGTATTCGGATCTGTAATGAGCATCTGAAGCTGGGGAATTCTCTGGAAGCGGATATCAGGCTGTTAAATGACTACCTGCACGGAAAATGCGAACTGACACGGAAAAGCAGCGGATTGGGTATTCGGAATGTACAGCAGCGTATCAAGCTTACGTATGGAGAGCCTTACGGGATATATTTTGAACAGATGGGAGATCAGGTTGCTGCGGTGGTGGAGATTGCGGTCTATATGTAGAATATGATACCGGAACATAATGAAAACAGGGAAAGAGTTCGTACTCTTTCCCTGTTTAAGTTTTCGTATGAAAATTCAGTATTAACCATGAAAAAACATCATTTTAAATGAAAGATACATATTGTATCATAAATATAAAGAAAGGTTGAGAAAGGAGTCATTCAATTGAAAAAGAATAAGAAGTTAGCGAGAGGCGGACAGGAAAGCTTACTATATAATACCTGGAAAAACAAAAGCTTAGTCTTAATGGCTTTGCCTGTTATGGTTCTTTTGATCATGTTCAATTATGTGCCGATGTTCGGATCGATTATCGCATTTAAAAAGTTTAATTTTCAAGATGGCATACTCGGCAGTCCCTGGGTTGGTCTGGATAATTTTAAGTTTTTGTTCAGCATGAAAAGTACAACATGGAGGATGCTGCGAAACACAGTTGGCTACTATGTATTGTTTACTCTGGTAGGAACTGTGTGTAATGTGGCATTGGCAATTGCATTGAATGAATGTTGTAATAAAAGAGTAGCAAAGTTATCTCAAACATTTATGATTATGCCTACATTTATATCGTATATTGCGGTTTCATATGTTGCGGAGTGCTTTTTGGCCCGCAATGGCATTGTGAATTCAATGCTTCAGTCACCGATTATGTGGTATCAGGAGGCCAAGTATTGGCCTGTCATCCTTACAATTGTCGATGTATGGAAAGGTACAGGTTATGGCTCAGTTGTTTATCTGTCTGCACTTGCAGGAATAGATCAGGAATTGTTTGAAGCAGCAGAATTGGATGGAGCAACAAAAATGCAGCGGATTCGCTATATAACGCTGCCGCTGCTTGCATCAACAATCAGTATTGTGACCTTGATGGGGCTTAGCAGTATTATGTCGTCGAATACCGGATTATTTTATCAGGTTACGAAAGACAGTTCTATGATTTATGAAACGACACAGACAATTGATACATATGTTTTGAAAGCTCTGTTTTCCGGCTCCAGTGATTTTGGACCAAGTTCAGCTGTGAGCTTTTTCCAGGCTGTAGTAGGAAGCATCATGGTAATCGGTACGAATTTAGTTGTGAGAAAGAAAGCACCGGATGCAGCATTGTTTTAAGAAGATTCATTTAGGTGAAAGAGGATAAACAAAATGTATAATGGCAAGAAAAGACATAAGGTCAGTGGACAGGTAGCATTGAATATTATTTTGATACTGTTGGCGGCAGTGGCATTTTTACCTGTATTGTTAATTTTTATCATATCGATCAGTTCCGAAAAGAGCATTGCTAATATAGGTTACAGCTTTTTCCCGGAAAGCCTGAGCCTGGATGGCTATGCATATTTGGGAACGTTTTTGGATCAGCTCGTACGGGCCTATCTGGTAACTATTTTTGAAACGGTAGTTGGCACAGTGTGGACGATTTTTCTGTGTGCCATGTTCGGATATGTGCTGAGCCGTAAGAATTTCAGGCTGAGAGGGTTTTTGTCTGTGTTTTTATTGATCACCATGTTATTTAACGGTGGTACGATGGCAAATTACATGGTGAAAGCCGGAGTATATGGATTGCGGAATAATCTCCTGGTGTTGATTCTTCCGGGCGTTAATGCATACACTTGCATTGTAATGCGGACATTTATCCAGTCAAATGTACCGGATTCCCTGATTGAATCAGCCAAAATAGATGGGGCCGGGGAGTTTTACATTTTTGGACGTATCGTTCTGCCTTTGATCATACCGGTCAGTGCAGCGATGGGATATATGCAGGCTGTCGGCCATTGGAATCAATGGTACACAAGTTATCTTTATATAGACAATCCCAAATTGAGCTCATTGCAGCTGATTTTGATAAAAATACAAAAAAATATAGATTATCTTCAAAATAATGTGGCAACGCTTTCTCCGGAAGAATATGCAATGTTGGAAAAGATACCGGATGTTCCTACAAGAATGGCTATTTTGATGATCATATTAGCTCCTATCTTAGTGTTATATCCGTATTTCCAGAAATACTTTATCAAAGGAATTGTGGTGGGGGCTGTAAAAGGCTAGTTGCGCCCTGAAAGGGCGCACGACTTGGTGGGTGGAACTCCCACACGGAAAGGTTTAGCAAACCACCGTTAACGAGTCTTGGGCACTGGCGGGTAACTTCCAGTGTTAAGCGTAGACAGTTAGGATGCAGGGTTGCAATG
>JAFTVH010000054.1 GCA_017465845.1 Lachnospiraceae bacterium
TGTGGGTGATTCCCTCTCCAGCGATATCAAAGGCGGTGTACTTGCAGGCGTTAAGACTTGCTGGTATCGTGCGGAAGGTGCGGTGAATGGGACAGAATATCAGTCCGACTATGAAATCAGCAATTTACATCAGATATTTACACTTCTGGAAAAGGAGTAAATTCCATGGCAAAATCACCGAAGCAGAAAATGAAATTATTATTCCTGATTAAGATGCTTAAAGAGCATACGGATGAGCATCATGTCCTTACCACACAGGAAATTATCGACAAGCTGGCAGACAACGATATCCATGCGGAGAGAAAAAGTATTTATGATGATATCAGGACACTGCAGGATTTTGGGTATGACATCTTACAGGCGGGCAGCAGAAGCGGAGGAGGATACTGGCTGGGGAGCAGAGAATTTGAACTGCCGGAGTTAAAGCTTCTTGTAGATGCGGTACAGTCATCACGGTTCATTACTACTAAAAAGTCCAGAGAGCTGATTCATAAACTGGAACATATGGTAAGCCGCCATGATGCAGGCAAGCTTCAGCGCCAAGTGTACGTGGCAGGGCGTATCAAGACGGAAAATGAAAGCATCTATTATAGTATTGATGCCATTCACAGAGCCATACAGGAGAATCGTCAGATCAGCTTTCCTTATCTGGAATGGACTTTGAAGAAGGAATTGAAGCCACGTATAGGAAGAGAACGTTATCGTGTAAGTCCCTGGGCGCTGATCTGGAGGGAAGAGAATTATTATCTGGTAGCCTATGACAGCGCATCATGTATGATGAAGCATTATCGCGTGGATAAGATAGGTGAAGTAGAAGTGCTGGAGGAGAAGCGAGAAGGTGCCGGACAAGCTGAGAAAATTGATCTGGCGGCTTATGCCAACCGTACATTCGGCATGTACGGCGGGACGGAAGAAATCGTGACGCTGAGGTTTCCTAACAGGCTGATAGGTGTGGTGCTTGACCGATTCGGAAAAGATGTAGATATCCTTCCGGCCGAAGAGGGGTTCTTTAGATGTCGGACGAAGATTGCAGTCAGCGGTCAGTTTTTCGGATGGATGACCGGAATCGGCAAAGAAGCAGCCATTGTGTCCCCGCAAAATGTGAAGGAACAGTACAGGGAATGGCTGCAAGAAATATTAGATGTGGAACCTTGTTAAAATGTTGCATTCACACCGCTCCTTCCTGCCGGTGGCTGACGTGTGAACTGAAACTAAAAAACAGCCAATTTGCTGCATCAATTTTTGGTAATTATACCGAGAGAGAATACATTGACATTTTGTAATAAATTTCTTATACTGAATAGGCACACTATATCTATGAACCAATACGAAGCTTGGGTACAAGATATTGTGGTTGAAAGAGAAAATATTGATAGATAGCAAAAAAGGAAAGGAATGTGATCAGAAATGAGCGTGGGGTTTGAGTCGGCCAGTTCTAACGATGTGAATTATGGAATTGAATATCATCCGGAGAAAACGGTTTATGTGATAAAGAAGGATGGAAGCAGGGAGGCTTTCAACGTACAGAAGGTCATTAATGCTGTGGGGAAGAGTGCTTACCGTGCATTGACTAAATTTACAGAGGAAGAAGAGAAGCATATCTGTCAGTATGTAGTGGACAAGGTGGATGAATTGGGTCAGGAGGAGATTCCGATTCCTATCATGCACAATATTGTTGAGAGTGCTTTGGAGCAGGTAAAACCCATTGTAGCAAAGAGTTACCGGGATTACCGTAATTATAAACAGGACTTTGTCCGTATGCTGGACGATGTCTATAAGAAGAGCCAGTCTATCATGTATATTGGAGATAAAGAGAACTCCAATACAGATTCAGCACTGGTATCTACCAAGAGAAGTTTGATTTTTAATCAGCTGAACAAAGAACTGTATCAGAAATTTTTTATGACTACAGAAGAGATTCAGGCATGCCGTGACGGCTATATTTATGTCCATGACATGTCTGCCAGAAGAGATACCATGAACTGCTGTCTGTTCGATGTGCAGAGTGTGCTGACAGGCGGTTTTGAAATGGGAAATATCTGGTATAATGAGCCTAAGAGCCTGGATGTTGCTTTTGACGTTATCGGCGATATTGTACTCAGTGCAGCCAGTCAGCAGTACGGTGGCTTTACCGTACCAAGTGTGGATCTGATTCTGGAGCCTTATGCTGAGAAGTCTTATAACAGAAATGTTGAAAAGTATACTCGTATGGGAATTGATAAAGACACTGCAGAAGCAGAAAGTTATGCAGATGTAGTAAGAGAGTTCGAGCAGGGCTTCCAGGGATGGGAGTACAAGTTCAATACAGTAGCCAGCAGCCGTGGTGATTATCCCTTTATTACCGTTACCGCAGGTACTGGTACCGGCAGGTTTGCTAAGCTGGCTACCATTACCATGCTGAATGTCAGAAGAAAAGGGCAGGGCAAGAAAGAGTGCAAGAAGCCTGTACTTTTCCCTAAAATCGTGTTCCTGTACGATGAGAATCTGCACGGACCGGGCAAGCCTTTGGAAGATGTATTTGAGGCAGGTGTCAGATGTTCTGCCAAGACCATGTATCCTGACTGGCTGAGTCTGACCGGTAAAGGCTATGTGGCAAGTATGTACAAGCAGTACGGTAAGATCATTTCCCCTATGGGATGTCGGGCTTTCCTGTCACCCTGGTATGAGAGAGGCGGTATGCATCCAGCAGATGATAAGGATGTGCCTGTATTTGTAGGGCGTTTTAATATCGGTGCGGTTTCTTTACATCTTCCCATGATTCTGGCTAAGTCCAGGAAGGAAAGCCGCGATTTTTACGAGGTCTTGGATTATTATCTGAACCTGATCAGACAGCTGCACATCCGTACTTATGCATATCTTGGTGAAATGCATGCTTCTACCAATCCGTTGGCATATTGTGAAGGAGGTTTCCTGGGCGGACACCTGAATCTTCACGATAAGATAAAACCGTTATTAAAATCTGCAACAGCAAGTTTCGGAATCACTGCATTGAATGAACTTCAGGAACTGTATAACGGTAAGTCTCTGGTGGAAGACGGCGAATTTGCACTGGAGGTACTGGAGTATATCAACCAGAAGGTGGCTCAGTTCAAGGAAGAAGACGGCAACCTGTATGCCATTTACGGTACTCCGGCAGAGAACCTGTGCGGTCTGCAGGTAAAGCAGTTCCGTGAAAAATATGGTATCGTAGAAGGTGTATCTGACAGAGAATATGTCAGCAACAGCTTCCACTGCCATGTAACTGAGGATATTACCCCAATTCAGAAGCAGGACCTTGAGAACCGTTTCTGGAATTTGAGCAACGGTGGTAAGATTCAATATGTGAAATATCCGATTGATTACAATACAGAAGCGATAAAGACTTTGATCAGACGCGCTATGGACATGGGCTTTTATGAGGGTGTGAACCTGTCTCTTGCCTATTGTGATGACTGCGGACATCAGGAACTTGAGATGGATGTATGCCCCAAGTGCGGAAGCCGCAATCTGACCAAAATTGACAGAATGAACGGTTATCTGTCCTATTCCCGCGTGCACGGGGACACCAGGCTGAATGATGCCAAAATGGCAGAGATCGCAGAAAGGAAAAGTATGTGATAACAGAGAGCCAATGATCTTTGCGGGAACCGCAAAGGTTATCACAAGACGGAGGGAAAGATGAGATATCATAACATCACGAAAGATGATATGCTGAACGGTGATGGCTTAAGAGTCGTGCTATGGGTAGCCGGCTGTAACCATTGCTGCAAGGAATGCCATAATCCTATCACATGGGATCCAAATGGCGGTCTTCCTTTTGACGAAGCAGCTAAACAGGAAATTTTTGAGCAGCTGGATAAGGATTATATCTCCGGAATCACATTTTCCGGCGGAGATCCCCTGCATCCCGCCAATCGTCCTGATGTCAGGGCGTTGATGGCAGAGATTAAGGAAAAATATCCGAATAAGACCATCTGGCTCTATACAGGTGATTCCTGGGAAAATATAGTGTATTATCCCATGATGAAATATGTGGATGTAGTTGTGGACGGTGAATTCCACATAGAAGAGAAGGATGCGAAGCTGCTGTGGAAGGGCAGTAAGAACCAGAGAGTCATTGATGTGCAGAAGACGAAAGCGCAGCCTGATCCCACCATACCGGTGCTTCATTGCGGCGATTATGAAAAAGAGCCGTGGCAGGGAACGGCTCAGATGAATGCAGGCAGCTGCTGCCAGTAAGAAGTGCCGACTGGTAATAAGGTTCAAATCAGTGAAAAGTTCAGAACGGTACAGGGGTTAGCCACAGTAATTATGGCAACAGAACATTGAAAAGAAAGGCATGGTAACAAAGAATGCGAAGAATTGCAAAATTTCATAAAGTCAGTCCGGAACAATTCTTAAGCGGAATGCAGGACAGCTTTCCGGAATACACAGAGGCTGATATCAGAGATATGTATGAATCCATAGAACTGCCTCGCAGGGCTACGAAAGGAAGTGCAGGATACGATTTCTTTGCGCCGTTTTCCTTTTCTCTTCCTCCCGGATCCACGATCAAGATTCCTACCGGAATTCGTGTGGAGATGGAGCCTGACTGGGTATTAAAGCTGTATCCAAGAAGCGGTCTTGGCTTTAAATACAGACTGCAGCTGAATAATACGGTAGGTATTATAGACAGCGACTATTTTTATTCTGACAACGAAGGGCATATCTTTACCAAGTTGACTAACGATTCCAATGAAGGCAAGACGGTAGAGGTGACTGCCGGAACCGGCTTTATGCAGGGAATTTTCCTGGAATATGGAATCACTGTTGACGATGATGCACAGGGTGAGCGTAACGGCGGATTCGGAAGTACCACGAAGCAATAGGCTTTTGAGTAGCATAATGATTTTGAATAATGACTCCCTTCCCGGGGAATCCTAGTAAGAACCAATAGTAGGTCGAACAGGAGCCTGGGAAGGGAGTTTGTACGTGAATAAGAATTGTGAGAAAGAGAGGGAAAGCACCAATCAGCAGGCAACTCGCTTAAGCGGGATGCTCTCAAAAGATTTGCAGTACTTGAATCATACGCTTGCAGCCGATACGAATTTCGATGTAGTATACCGTGTTGTCAATATGGGCGGCAAAGAAGCGTGCATTTATTTTATTGATGGCTTTTGCAAGGATGAAGTGATGCAGAAGCTATTACAGTATTTCATGGATATGAAACCGGGAGATGTGCCCGGGGATGCCCATGAAATGTCCAAGAAGGGAATCCCTTATGTTGAAGTAGATATGACGGATGAGTGGGAGAGTATTCTCTATTCCTTCATGTCCGGTGTCATTATATTGCTGGTGGAAGGATACGATAAAGCACTTCTGATTGATGCCCGTACCTATCCTGCCCGAAGCGTATCGGAGCCGGAAAAAGATAAAGTGCTCCGTGGCTCCAAAGACGGTTTTGTGGAGACTGTAGTTTTCAACACTGCTCTGATCAGGAGACGTATACGCAGCACAGATCTTCGTATGGAAATGATGAAAGCAGGTAAAAGCACCCAGACAGATATCGTGCTCTGCTATATGGATTCCCGTGTAGACCATAAATTCCTGAAAGAAATCCAGGACAAGATCAACAATATTCAGGTAGATTCCCTGACCATGAACCAGGAAAACCTGGCGGAATGTCTTTTTGGCGGCAAATGGTTCAATCCGTTCCCGAAGTTCAGATATACAGAACGCCCGGATACTGCTGCGGCTCAAGTGCTTGAAGGCAATATTGTCATCCTGGTAGACAACTCACCTTCGGCGATCCTGCTGCCAACTACGGCATTTGATGTGGCAGAAGCGGCGGATGATTATTATTTTCCGCCCATAACGGGAACTTATCTGCGAATCACAAGATTTCTGATTGCGGTAATGACGTATTTGTTGACGCCTACTTTTTTACTGCTTATGAATCACAGAGAATGGATACCGTCTGCTTTTTCTTTCATTGTGCTGAAGGAAGAGCCTAATGTACCGTTAATCTGGCAGTTTTTGATTCTGGAACTGGCAATTGACGGACTGAAATTGGCGGCAGTCAATACACCAAATATGTTAAGTACACCGCTGAGTGTCATGGCAGCGCTGGTGCTTGGAGAATTCTCGGTAAACAGCGGGTGGTTCTCTTCGGAAGTCATGCTTTATATGGCGTTTGTGGCTATTGCAAATTATACACAGGCTAATTATGAGATGGGATATGCTTTGAAATTTATGCGTATTATTACACTGCTTTTGACAGCCGTGTTTGGGGTGTGGGGATATGTGGGAGGTATATTGCTATTTATATTCTCGCTGGCATTCAATAGAACAGTGTCACATCAGAGTTATCTGTCACCGCTTATTCCTTTTGACTGGAAGAAATTGAAGAATCGGGTGATTCGGAGGAGGTTGCCTGGGTCGCTGCAGAAGTAATAGAAGGCTAAAATTTCATTATATACTATTTTCAAGGACTTGTCATTAAACAGCGTGTTTAATGACAAGCTTTCTTTTTGAGAGTATACTATAGCTGTTACTTAGAAATGTCGTTACTGTTCACTCCGCGCCATTCGCAAAGCCGTGCCTACGGCGATTTCCGTCGCTTCGCGACTACCTTTGCTCATAAAATGGCGCTCCCTCCGTCAGCCCAGGCAGGCAAAGCCGCATGCAAGCATGCGTTTTACCTGCCCTGAGCTGACGTGCGAACTGTAACGAAATGTCGCAAAGGATGCTATGATGATAACTTTTATGTATTGACATTGCGATAACTTTTGCGTATAATAGGAGGAGAAGAGAAATACTTTGTATGAGATTATTTTTTACCAGGATTGTAACGGCAAGCAGCCTGTACTAGACTACATGGAAGAATTGAGAAAAAGCAAAAGTAAGGATAGTCGTATCAAGTTGAGTAAGATAAACGACTACATACAGGCACTAAGTATATATGGTGCCATGCAGTTAACAGATAATTATGTGAAGCATCTTGACGGTGAGATATGGGAGTTGCGCCCTAACAGAGATAGAATCTTATTCGCTGGTGCAGTTGGAGGACGGTATGTATTGCTTCATCAGTTTATGAAACGAACGCAGAAAACACCTGCCAGAGAGATTGAGAAGGCAAAACGTGAACTAATCGATTTTAAAAGAAGGAGTGGTTTGTATGAGTGATATCAGTTCTATTGGACGTACTTGGTCTGAAGTGAGAGAGGAGATGTTTACCCCGGAGGAAATTGCAGAGAGCGACCTGCGTGTTGCACTCATTGGCGAAATCATCAAAGCCAGACAGGAAAAAGGTATCTCTCAAAGAGAACTGGAAAGATTGAGTGGTGTGAAACAGCCGGTAATTGCAAGAATGGAGAATGGCAGTACCGTACCTAATTTAAGTACAGTACTGAAAGTACTGGCATCACTTGGTAAGACACTGTATATTGGAGATCTGAAGAAAAAATAATGATGAAAGATGTGAAGTGGGATGGACATTACGTTGACTGGAAGTAAAAATATATAGACTATGATATCTTACAGTAATAGAATGGACCGGCATTTGCTGATAGTGCCGGTCCGTTCTCTTCAAGTATGGTCAGGCATAGAAAGAGCCTATTTCTCATTTGAAGAAACTGTCTTTAATAAATCCTGACTTCAAAGATTCTTGCATCCGTAGTTCCATTTGTGGCTTTCACACAAATCTGAACTTCATCTGCAGCAACCGTCTGCGGCAGGTTCATAATAACATGTCTCTGATAGTTGTCTGACATCTGTTGTTTCCAGACTTTGCTGCCGTTATTCAGGGCAGTCACTGTATAATCCTTCACTAATTCTTCCGGTGCTCCAGGTGTAACCTTCGCCATGGTACCTTTTGATAAAGAGATACAGTGCTCTTTTGTCAGATTCGGGTCAAAGGTGATGCAGATCTGACTGATTTCTTCTGCTTTCTGCAACTTCAAAGAGAGCGTTTCACCGCTTTCGGAGATTCCGTCGGAACACCACAGGTTGGTTACATTTCCTTCATTTCTGTTGAAACCGTTGATGACTTTTTCTGGCTCGGCACCGTTTTTAAAGGAAGTTGCAGTAACGACGGCAGTACGTGCTTTATCTGAAGTGTCCTCGTTCTTACATCCGATGATGTAGCAGTCGTCTTTTAAAAGCGTCTGACGGAGTTCTTTCATATGTGCCTCACCAACTTGAGCAGGAGAGCAATTATATTTTGCTGCCAGTGCAGCTGCTGTTCCTGCTGCCTGGCCTCCGATGGAGCAGGTGCCCATGACTCTTGTGGAACCCATGGCTACTTTAGAAGCGCCGATGATTCTTCCTACCATCATCAGGTTATGTACTGTGTTGGAGCAGTAGCAGCCGTAAGGGATACCGTACAGACCTTCAAAGTTTCTGACGGTGGAAGGTACCTTACCTTTGGCCCACAAACCTGCTGCCGTATGTTCATCCATGGGCCAGCCACCGTAAGCTACGTCCTGCTCGGAAGTACGGTTTTCACGGATATCCTGCTCAGTGAGGGTATAGGTACCTTCCAGACGTCTGCCTTCCCGGATACCGGGCTGGTTACCTACCCAGATCAGTTCATAATTATCAGCACCGTGGTTTCCGCGGTTCTTGATATGGTCCCAGATTCCATAGACACATTTGTAAAGCTCGTAGCGGATATCCTCAGCCTGTTTGATGATATCGTCCCAGTCACCGCCAAGCTCAATCCACCAGTAGCCGGATTGAGGGTCATATTCCTCTAACAGCATACCCTTACAGTCCTCAGGCTTTCTGTCGGGACCAAGGATAACTACTTTATCATCTGACAGACCCACTACCATGTCGCCGTGATGACGATATTCCAGGTCCTCCTCATCAAATGTATAAGCCCATTCAGGCTTCACGAATTTCACAGGATGACCGGTATCTCTGGCACAGAACATGATGGTATTACCCATGGTTTCCCCATTGGCTTCGCTACGGGCGCTTTCTTCCTGATAAGTCTTCTTGTCCTCACAGCCGATACGATATTCAGCGCCTGCAAAGTATCCAAGGCTGCCGTTGCCGGTTGCATCGATATAGACATTGGCTTTCATGCGATAATGGTTTTCTGTAGTGCTCTGATAACATTCAATCCACTGAATTTCACTGCCGGTGGAAGAGACCTTATACATGACGGTATTCAGGTAAGAGTCCAGATTGGCGGTTTCCTTAACCGTTGACCAGAGGACACCATCCCAGATGGAAAAGT
The DNA here is from genome assembly GCA_017465845.1 of Lachnospiraceae bacterium. Classification (GTDB taxonomy): domain Bacteria; phylum Bacillota; class Clostridia; order Lachnospirales; family Lachnospiraceae; genus Acetatifactor. Next base: position 9,203 of record JAFTVH010000054.1, read on the forward strand.
TGTGATTTCCGTTCAGATAGCGGTTGTGAAGCTGCAGTTCCAGCAGGATGCCGGCTTCTGCTGCATTGGCCTTGGAGCCGTGGCAGGAAGCGCCCTTTACATGCATTCTGATTTCAGAACTTGCGTTGCCGCCGTACACACTGCGTTCCTGAATGATAGCTGTTCTGGCACCGTTTCTGGCAGAAGCAATGGCTGCGCAGACGCCGCTCAGGCCGCCGCCTACTACGATGACATCGTATTCTTTTATCTGTGGTTGTACTTCTTTACAGGTTGGTACCTCATGTATATATTCTTTCATAAGTAACTCCCTTCGAGTTGGTGGCAGTTCAGCCAGTGCCATGGCGGAACTGATCGTTGACATTTTCTCAACACTATATTATAGTGAAAATAACTTCATTTTCAGTTAAAAATAGAAGGGAAATCTATGGAATCGTGCAAAAGGAGAGCTTATGGAAATTTCAATCGAGGATATAACAAACTATATTGATTTTTTGATGCGAGACCAGCACCTGAATATTGCATTGCATGGAGACATCGTAAATCACGATGCGCTTGTAAAGTACAATATTCATCCAAGCCCATATTGCTGGTATATCAAAGTAGATTGCCATGGATGGAGCACCTGTATGCTAAAACAGCAGACGGTGATGAAAAAATGTAAAGATGGAGAATTCTTCGGTGTTTGTTATGCCGGTGTAGGAGAGTTTGATTACCCTGTTATGTGTCAGGGAGAGGTCCTTGGATATATTTCAGTCAGCGGCTACAAAAATATCGAAGGAGACATAGCAGTTTCCAAGCTGAAGCATTATGCGCAGAAAAATAATCTGGATTTTGAGGTGCTGGAAAAAAAGCGTCAGCAAATGTTAAAGGAAGAGCAGCCGGAAAAGAAACAATTAGATACCCTGTTGCATCCCCTCGTATTCATGCTGGAAGCCTTTTGCGGTGAATATCAAAAGGACAAAGGGCCGGAAGCGGAAATTTTAAAGTATGAGGTCTTTAAGTATGTCATCAACAACTATACAAGAAAAGTAACTATGCAGGAACTGTGCAAAGAATTCCATTACAGTGTTTCTTCCTTGAGTCATATGTTTAAAAAGCAATGCGGGATGAGTCTGAATGCCTATATAGAACATTTGCGGATGGATAAGGCAAAGTTGCTTTTGGAGAATTCTGATTTATCCATTACAGATATTTCATATATGTTGGGCTTTTGTAATCCTAATTATTTTTCAGCAGTGTTTCGCAGGAAATATCAGATGTCGCCGAAGGATTATAGAAAATCATCAAATAAAAGGGAATGAATATCAGAATGAAAAGTCCCCACGAATAATAGCCCGCATAGGATATTAATCCATATCGGGCTATTATGGGAA
>JAFTVH010000055.1 GCA_017465845.1 Lachnospiraceae bacterium
AAAATCAGGGGGATTTTTGCGCATTTCTCGCAGGAACACTTTGCTAGAGGCATAGTTTTTGGGTGCTTTGCTGAAAAGTAGCTACGGTAATAAAATCTAACGGCTATGAGTTATGGAAATTTCTTCGTGAAAGAACCCTGCGATGTACCAGAAAAAGGTTGAAAACCCTCCAACGCTATGATAGACTAATGATAATAGTAAAGGAGCGGTACGCAATGCAGAAGATCATGCAGCACATCATAGAAGAAACGTCCAAAGAGGCAAGAAGTCCTCTCGAGTTTTCCTGTGAACAAATGGAATTAACCCTGGTACCGGGTGCCCTTTATGAGGGCACCCTTACTGTTTATGGAACAGAAGATACCTGGGGATATATTGTAAGTCCGGACCGTCGGCTGGAACTCTTGAATCAGGAATTTTCCGGTTCCCGGGATACCGTTAGCTACCGATTTGACGGTACCTATCTGGAAAACGGGGATGAGGTGAAGGGAGAGCTTTGCTTTATCAGCAATCAGGGGGAGTACATGCTGCCCTTTCTTGTGCATGCATCTGACCCGGTGATAGAATCCTCTCAGGGGGAGATCAAGAACCTGAACCAGTTTGCATCACTTGCCAGAAATGACTGGGGAGAAGCGGTGAGCCTGTTTTACGGGCAGGATTTTCTGCGGCTGCTAAAAGGAAATGACAGGAAATACATGGATCTCTATCGGGGCTTAAGTGCCAGACCCGGGAACCAGCGCAATATGGAAGAATTTCTGATTGCCTGCGGTAAGAAACAGGCTGTGCATTATGGCTTTCGGGAAGAGGTGCTGACCTGCAGCAATCCTGTGGAAATGACGGAGCTTTCTCTGACAATCTGTAAGGATGGCTGGGGATACACCGGTTTTCAGATTACTACAGAAGGAGCCTTTGTCTTTACGGAGAAAGAAGTGATCACAGAGGACGATTTTCTGGGAAATCAGTGTACGATTCCGGTGTACATCGATCCTGACCAGCTGCACAGAGGAAAGAACTTTGGAAATGTATGTCTTTGCAGCACTGCTGTGACGCTGAAAGTGCCCGTTCATGTTCTGGTGGGCGAGGGCAATGGCAGTTATCAGTCTGCCCGCCTGGAAAGAAAGCGTCTCCTGGCAGAACTGATGGAGTCCTATCTGTTGTATCGCATGAAAAAGACCACCAATGCTGATTGGCTTCTAAAGACCGGTGATCTGGTAGAGCATCTTGTGGCAATGGACGACCATGATGTGGTAGCCCGTCTCTTTCAGGCGCAGCTTCTCATTACCCAGGAAAGGGCTCACGAGGGCAGCTGGGTGCTGACCCATGCCATGGAACTGATGGAAAAGCAGGGAGAAGACGATCCCGCTTTGATGGCATATTATCTCTATCTGACGACGCTGGTGAACCATGACAGGGAATATGTGCGACGGGCCACCGCCCGGATAGAGGATATCTGCGGAAGAAACCGTACCTCCTGGAAAGCAGCCTGGCTTCTGATGTACCTTTCCCCGGAATACCAGAAGGACAATGCTTCCAGATGGACATTGCTTGAGAGACAGTTCGGTTACGGCTGCAGCAGTCCGGTCTGGTATCTGGAAGCACTGATTACCTTAAGCAACAACCCGGCGCTGCTGCGCAAGCTTGGAGAATTTGAGGTGCAGGTGCTCTATTATGGTGCCCGAAAAGAGCTGTTAAGTCCGGAACTTTTAGAGCAGATGCTTTATCTCGCAGCAAGAAAACGGGAATACACGCCGGTCCTTTTGAAGACATTGATGATCTGCTACCGCCGCAAAGAGGATACCAGGGTGCTTCAGGAAATCTGTGCACAGCTGATCAAAGGCGGCAGAGTGGATAAAGAAGCGTATGAGTGGTATGAGCCGGGTGTTGAGAAAGAACTGAGACTGACCAGATTGTACGAATTTTATGTCTCTTCCATGAATCCGGAAGAGGAACCGGATATTTCCAGAAAGGCGCTGATGTATTTTGCATGGCAGTCCAATATGGATTATGAGCATGCGGCGTATTTATATTATTATTTGCTAAAGCATCGTGAGGAATACGGAGATCTGCTGGAGCGCTACAAAGAACGGATGGAGCGGTTCGTAGTGGATCAGATTATTAAGGAACATATCAACAGTCATCTGGCATACCTCTATCAGGAGCTGCTGGTACCTGCCATGTTCTCTGTTCCTCTGGCGAATAGTCTCACGAGGCTGCTTTTTGCCAGGGAAATAACGGTAGAGAATTCCAATATTTCCGCGGTGTATGTATACCGGCCGGATCTGATGAATGCATCAAGGTATCCGCTGGCGAATGGAAGAATCTGGATACCGATTTGCAGCGAAAAGGATACCATTATCCTGGAGGATGTGGAGGGCAACCGGTATGCTTCTACCATACCGTTTACTGTAGAGTCGCTGATGAATCCGGAGCCTTTTACCGATATGACGGCTGTTTATATGACTCCCGGTCAAAAGTCTGCTGTGGAATGGGAGAAATATCTCTGGGACAGGAGCAGAAAGCAGAACAATCTGCCCCAGGACATCGTGGAGAGAGGGAAGAAACTGCTTCAGTCACCGGTGCTTTCCGAATTTATTAAAGGCAGGATACAGATGCATCTTCTTTCTCATTATAAAGAGGAAGGAAAGGAAGCGGGTCTGGATGAATATCTGACTCAGATTTCCTGGGAAGTGCTGGATGCTTCTTCCAGGAGAGAGGTACTGAGCAATCTGGTGATTCGGGGCAAGATGGACAAGGCTTATGACTGGTTGATAAAGTTCGGGTCTGTGGGCCTGGAGCCCCAGGTACTTATCCGCCTGTGCAGCTATTTGATAGACCAGACTGCAGGTATGCAGGATGCAGTGCTGACGGAGGCTGCTGCCTGTGCATTCCGTCAGGGAAAATATGAGGGAACAGTCCTTAAATACCTTTCTTTACATTATCAGGGGACAATGTCGGAACTTGAGAGGATACAAGGCGTCTGCAAGGCTTATGATGTGGATATCTTCCCGTTATGTGAAAGATTGCTGGAGCAGCTCCTGTTGACGGGAGGCGATACCGGGCGGGGAATGGAATCTTTCCGGTATTATCTGAAAGGAGAAGCCCGGAAGGACATTGTGATGGCTTTCCTGCGAAGATGTGCCTGTGAGTATCTTGCAGAGGATAAAGAAACGGATGCTTTTATTTTCCGGAAAATTGTAGAGTTTTATGGAGAAGAAGTGCCGGTGGGAAGCCTGGAGAAGCTGGCCTGCCTGAAATATTTTGCCGAAAAGCAGCCGGAGGATGAGGAGCAGATTCTCGCCCAACGTGTATTCTTAAAGGAGATGCTGGGTCTTAGAATCCACCTGAATTTCTTTAAAAAGCTGCGCGGCTGCGAGGAATTGTTAAAGCCTTTGCAGGATAAGACTATTGTGGAACACAGAGAGACACCGGATACCAAGGTCACCATTCACTACATCATCCGCCAGGAAGACGGGGAGGAGTCGCCCTTGCGTTCGGAAGAACTGCCGGCAGCGCCGGGAGGGATTTTCTTTAAGGAATTCGTATTGTTCCACGGAGAGACGCTGCAGTATTATTTTACCATAGTAAAGAAAAGGCAGAAAGGCATTACTCAGACCTGGATGTTACATAAGGAAGAAAGTGATGACAGCAACCGGGGACGGTTCCATGTAATCAATGAGATCCTGCGAAGCAGTTCTGAGGAAGATTGGGTGCGGATGGATGAGCAGCTGGAGGAGTTGTATCATAAGGAATATCTGGGGAACAGTCTGTTCTCCATGAGGTAGTTAAGATGATATTGAAGTCGGGAAACAGTAAAATAATTGTAGGCTATGATCTCGGGAACAAGAATTCCCAGATCAGCTACTATAGTGCAGAGACAAGTAAGGTGGAAACTGCTTCCAGCGTGGCCGGAACGCAGATTTACAACATTCCTACGGTGCTTTGCAAAAAATATCAGGTGAACCAGTGGCTGTACGGCAAAGAGGCGCTTCGGGCAGCGGAGCAGGATGAAGGCATTCTGGTAGATGACCTGCTTCAGCTTGCCTTGGACGGGGAGCCGGTTCAGATAGAGGAAGAACCATATGATCCGGTGGCTCTTTTAACATTGTTTGTAAAGAGAAGTCTCAGCCTTTTGTCTATGGCAGGCTCCATAGACAGAATCGGAGCGTTCCTGATCAGCTGTGAGCAGATGGATGGCGAAATGATCGATCTGTTGGGAAGAGTGCTTGCAGGCGTAGGGCTGAAAGCCAGACACATTTGCTTCCAAAGTTACGAAGAAAGCTTTTATCAATATATGATTCACCAGCCGGAGGAACTGAGGTTATTTCAAACTGTGATGTTCCGTTTCGAGATGCCAGTCTTAAAGGTCAGTAAGATGCAGAGCAACGGCAAAACCGCGCCGAAAGCGGTGATGATAGAGCAGGAGGAATATGAGCTTCCCGCAGATATGGGAGAAGCTTCTTTTGATGCAGAATTCCTTGAAATCGCAGAAAAAGTATGCCGGAATGACAGAATATCTGCAGTATACCTGGTGGGAGAGGACTTTACCCAAGATATTATGAAAGAATCCCTTCATTATCTGTGTCAGGGAAGAAGGGTCTTTCTGGGAAATAACCTGTACAGCCAGGGTGCCTGCTTGGGCATGATGGAACGGCTAAAGGCCAGCACTGTAGGGCGCAGCCATGTGCTTCTTGGAAAAGATAAGCTGAAAGCTAACATCGGCATGCGCGCGGTGAGAAAAGGAGAAGACTCATATTTTGCCCTTCTGGATGCAGGAACCAACTGGTATGAGGCAGTCACAGAATGTGAGTGTTATCTTCGGAAAGAGGATTCTTTAGAGCTGGTTATTGCGCCGCTAAACGGGAAAAACGGGAAAATTGCCCAGATGTCTTTAGATGGAATGCCCCCCGGAATTGCCCGCATTCATCTGCAGCTTCAGATGCTGGATGAAGAACGGCTGGAGGTGACAGTGGAAGACCTTGGATTCGGAGAGTTCCGCCCTGCCAGCCATCAGTTGTGGAAGGAAGAAATGCGGTTGTATGATTGAGAAACGAAGCTAAAAATAATGCGGAAGGTGATAACATGAGCGTCAGATTGTGTATAGGTAATTATGCATCCTGTGCATATTGCTTTGAAGGCCTGAATCTGAAAGTATATTGTATAGAAGAATTGTGTTACTGTCTGAAGGAAAATGCCTTCCTTTTGGACAGGGATATTATGTCAGACCGTCTTGTGGATTGGGTGAGACAGGAGTGCGGACTGCAGGATCTTGCAGTCGACCTGTATACCATGGTACATAAAAAAGGATCCCTAAGTGCATTTGTCTCAAGAATCCTGGAATATGCCGGGTTCTATGACAAGACCGTCGTGCGGGACGTAGAGCAGACGCTGAAAAAGGGTGCCGGGCTGAATATCATTGAAAAGCGCAAGATGAGAATAGACTATTTGGTGGAGCAGAAGAAATATCTGACCGCCATTTCAGAATATGATGCCCTGATTGCCTCGTGGGAGGAAGCCGCAGGGGGCGGAGAACTGCAGGCGGCAGAACTGAAGTCTTCCTTGTATCATAACCGGGGCACTGCACTGGCAGGGCTCATGCGTTATGCAGAGGCAGCGGAAAGCTTTTATAAAGCTTATGAGACGGATGGAAATCGCGAGAGCTTAAAGTGTTTCCTGAGTGCGAAGCGGATGGAACTGGATGATAAGGAATATGTAGCGTATGCGGCCTCCCTTCCGGATGCTGCAGAGCTTGTGCTGGAACTGGAGCAGGATGTGGAGCGGCTGAACAACAGATGGGAAGAGGAGACGGATTACCTGAGGCTGATGGAACGGGGAAATCTGCGGGAAGAGGATGAGAGAAGTTATCTGGAGGAGAACCGCAGGTTGATGCAGGCTTTGAAGGATGGGTATCGGAGCACGATCTCCTGAGAAAACGGGTTTAACTTGACAAGTTGCCTGTAACATGATAATATGACACCGTGCTAACAAGTTAGCAGACTAAAGCGTGGGCCCACAAAAGGAATAAGACGGGTGCATGCTTTCAAAAATGGAGGAGATTATGATGAAAAAAGGACTTGCTTTGTTAAGTGTTATGGCTCTGACAGCAGGAATGCTGACAGGCTGCGGAAATGATACGAAGGGTGAGAGCAGTGCCGCAGGCGAAAGCAGTGCAGCAGCTGAAAGTACTGCTGTAAGTACTCCTGTAGAGGAGAAGACTACTTTTACAGTAGGTTTCGATCCTGAGTTCCCTCCTTACGGTTATCGTGACGAGAGCGGTGAGTACGTAGGATTTGATCTGGATCTGGCTGCAGAAGTATGTGCCAGAAACGGTTGGGAGCTTGTAAAACAGCCTATCGACTGGGATTCCAAGGATATGGAGCTTTCTTCCGGTGCTATCGACTGTATCTGGAACGGATTCACTATGAACGGCAGAGAAGAAGAGTATACATGGACAGAACCCTATGTAGATAACAGCCAGGTATTTGCAGTGGCTGCCGGTTCCGGTATCGAGAAGAAGAGCGACCTGGCAGATAAGGTAGTAGCAGTACAGAAGGATTCTTCCGCGCTGGCAGCTTTAAATGATGAAGAAGTACCTGAAAATATCGCTCTGAAAGATTCCTTTAAAGAGCTGATTGAATATGCAGATTACAACACCGCTTTCATGGATCTGGAGATGGGTGCTGTAGATGCAGTTGCTATTGACATCGGTGTTGCAAAATATCAGATCGAGAGCCGTGAGGAAGGCGCTTTCCTGATGCTGGAAGGCGATGAGGTACTGGCTACTGAGCAGTATGGAGTAGGATTTTTGCTTGGTAACGAGGATCTGAGAGATAAAGTACAGGCTACCATTAATGAGATGGTTGCAGACGGTACTTTCACCAAGATCGCAGAAGCGTGGGGACTGCAGGACAGTGTCTGCCTGGGGAAAGAATAAAGAATAGAAGGGTAAGAGGGTTATGGTCATCGCATCTATATTATCACAATTGCTGGAAGACATTCAGGGTATGATACTGAGCCTGGCATCATTTATGGTTACATTTTTCCCGCAATTGGCGGAAGGATTTCTTGTTACGGTACAGATATTCGTGCTGACGCTGTTGTTTTCCATGCCGTTAGGCATGATCATAGCTTTCGGCCGTATGTCCAAAATCCGGCTGATACGTACTTTATCGAAAGTATATATATCCGTGATGCGAGGCACACCTCTTATGCTTCAGATATTAGTGGTGTATTTCGGACCTTATTATGCGTTTGGCATTAAGATGGGAAGCGGATACCGTTTCCCGGCGGTGATCATTGCATTCGTGATCAACTATGCTGCTTACTTTGCGGAAATCTACAGATCCGGCATCGAGTCCATGCCGGTGGGACAGTATGAGGCTGCACAGATTCTGGGTTACAGTAAGTCCCAGACCTTTTTCAAGATTATCCTGCCCCAGGTATTCAAAAGGGTGCTTCCGCCTGTTACGAATGAGACCATTACGCTTGTAAAGGATACTTCTATGGCATTTACGATTTCTGTAGCGGAGATGTTTACCATTGCCAAGCAGATCGGTGCGGCGCAGACAAGCATCATGCCGTTAATGGCAGCAGGTGTATTCTATTACATATTCAACCTGATCGTAGCTTTTGTTATGGAATCATTAGAGAAGAAATTCAGTTATTACCGCTAGGAGGAAGATATGGGCAGTAAGCTTTTGGAAATTAATCATATGAAAAAAGGCTTTGACGGCAAAGGTGTCCTGGAGGACATCTCTCTTTCCGTAGAGGAAGGGGAGGTCGTATCCATTATCGGTCCTTCCGGCTCGGGAAAGTCTACCCTTCTTCGCTGTGCCACCATGCTGGAGCAGATGGACGGCGGTGAACTGATTTATCAGGGACAGAAAGCAGCCTGGGAGAAGACTGACAAGAAGGGCAATACGAAGTGCGTCTATGCGACTAAGGAGCAGATGCGTCAGATTAAGAAGAGCTTTGGACTGGTATTCCAGAATTTTAATCTGTTCCCGCACTATACCGTCATGAAGAATATCATCGATGCACCTGTCAGCGTGGATAAGGTACCGCGCAAGGAAGCGGAGGAGAGAGCATGGAAGCTCCTTCGCCAGCTTGGTCTGGAGGACAAGGCCGAAGCATACCCTTTCCAGCTTTCCGGCGGACAGCAGCAGCGAGTATCGATTGCAAGAGCGCTGGCACTGCAGCCAAAGATTCTTTTCTTTGATGAACCTACGTCTGCTCTGGATCCCGAGCTTACCGTAGAGGTGCTTAAGGTAATCAAGGAGCTGGCGAAAGAGCATATGACCATGATCATCGTGACACATGAGATGCAGTTTGCGAGAGAAGTGTCGGATCGTATCATCTTTATGGAACAAGGGCTGATTCAGGAACAGGGTACGCCTGAGCAGATTTTCTCATCCTCTAATGCACGCGTTCGGGATTTTATCGGAAAAATGAATGCTTAGAACGGCAGTTTTTGGCACAATGAATAAAAATGAATTGTGCCATTTTTAGTGTATTGATTTATGTGTTTTTGTGGATTATAATGCTTAAGTACAAAATTTCATTGCCGCAAAGCGGCAGAATGGAGGAGACAATGAAGAAATTGGAACAGCTTTATGAAGGAAAGGCTAAGAAGGTTTTCTTAACTGATGATCCTGATGTACTGATTGTAGATTACAAGGATGATGCTACTGCATTCAACGGTATCAAGAAAGGTACCATCGTAGGAAAAGGTGTTATCAACAACAAAATGACCAATCATGTATTCCGCATTCTGGAAAAAGAAGGTGTTCCTACACACTTCGTTGAGCAGTTGAGCGACAGAGAGACAGCTGTAAAGCGCGTTGAGATCGTACCCCTTGAAGTAATCGTACGTAACGTGGCTGCCGGCAGCTTCTCCAAGAGACTTGGCATTCCTGAAGGAACCGAGTTCGCTGAACCTACTATCGAGTTCTCTTACAAGAATGATGAGCTGGGCGACCCCCTGATCAATTCTTATTTTGCAAGAGCGCTGGAGCTGGCTACCTGGGAAGAAATCGAGACCATCAAGAAATATGCTTTTAAGGTAAATGAAGTACTGAAAGCTTATTTCCTCCAGGCAGATATCAAGCTTATCGACTTCAAGATTGAGTTTGGACGTTACCATGGACAGATCATCCTGGCTGATGAAACTTCACCGGATACCTGCCGTCTGTGGGATGTAAACACCAATGAGAAGCTGGACAAGGATCGTTTCCGCAGAGACCTTGGCAATGTAGAAGAAGCTTACAATGAAGTGTTCAAGCGTCTGGGACTGGAATAACCCTGACAATAAACGGAGGAAAGAAATGAGTACAGACAGATATCAGAGTCCCCTTTCTGAGCGTTATGCCAGCAAGGAAATGCAGTACATTTTTTCACCTGACATGAAGTTTAAGACCTGGCGCAAGCTTTGGATCGCGCTGGCCGAGACAGAGAAAGAGCTGGGTCTGTCCCAGAACGGCAAGCCTGTCATTACGCAGGAACAGATTGACGAACTCAAAGCCCATGCAGAGGATATCAACTATGACGTAGCCAAAGCAAGAGAGAAAGAAGTGCGCCACGATGTCATGAGCCATGTATATGCTTACGGTGTACAGTGTCCCAAGGCTGCCGGCATCATCCATCTGGGAGCTACCTCCTGTTACGTAGGAGACAATACCGATATTATTGTCATGACCGAAGCTTTGAAGCTGGTAAAGAAGAAACTTGTGAACGTTATCGCAGAGCTGGCTTCTTTTGCAGATAAATATAAGGCACAGCCTACCTTGGCATTTACCCACTTCCAGCCTGCACAGCCTACTACCGTAGGAAAACGTGCAACACTTTGGATGCAGGAGTTCTGCCTGGACCTGGAAGATCTGGAGCATGTGCTTGGCGGCATGAAGCTGCTTGGCTCTAAAGGGACAACCGGTACACAGGCTTCCTTCCTGGAGCTTTTCGACGGAGATCAGGAGACCATTGACAAGATCGATCCAATGATTGCAGAAAAAATGGGCTTTAAGGAGTGCTATCCCGTATCCGGTCAGACTTATTCCCGTAAAGTGGATACCAGAGTA
>JAFTVH010000008.1 GCA_017465845.1 Lachnospiraceae bacterium
AAGCTTTGCCGGATTATACTATGTTTAGTGTGGATGGTGGTGCTAATTATTATATGGTATACGGTGATTTCGTACCTGAGTTTGTTCTGCATGAGGTCACATCAGTACCACTGTTGTTGGACTTTCGTTATACGGAGCTTAAACAGGACGAGGAGCTGACCATTGCCATGGAAACATACATGGGCGATCAGTTGCAGAAAGCTTGTACAGTGAATACTGTGGCTAATGTTGACTGCAAGAGCGTTCTTTTAGGGGAAAATGCAGATGCACTAAAAATGCAGAATATGTTGGGACATGTTCTCAACTTTGAAAATATATTAGAGTTTACGTTACCAATGGAATGGAAGGGGGCAGAACTGGGATATTCGGTGGAATTTTTGACTATGACGGATAACCAGATGCTGCAATATGTTCCTGTGGAGCTTTTAGATGATGGACTGCAGGCGACATATCGTAATGAAGAAGAAATTCACAGGCTGGAGCTTAGGCTGGGGAAGAAATTTGCACAGCCGGGAACCTATCGTATCAACATCTTTTGGAGTTACGAAGGCCTGTGTTACAATACTATACAAAAAACCTTTTTCGTAAACTGCTCGGGACGGGAAGATACCGGTACAAGCGGAGTGGAGGTATCCAATGACGAATGAAACAAGAAAAAGAATAGAAGCGTATAAAAAGGCGCTGCCGGAGATGCGAGAGCGAGTGATGGCCGTTGCCATATTGCTTGTAATGTCAATCTCTATGATGATCTCAGCATCTTTTGCGTGGTTGACGATTTCTCGACACCCTGAGGTGGCTGGAGTGAATACTTCTGTTGCGGCTAACGGTAACTTGGAAATTGCACTTGCTACCGGCAGTGTAAATACAGCCACAGCACCGGAAGAGTCAAAGGTGGGCGATTCCAGTGCCACAAAGGGACAGAGTGTTGTGGGTGCCAATATTACATGGGGTAACTTGGTCAATTTGTCTGATCCAAGCTATGGTTTGGACAATCTGACCCTGCGACCGGCACAGTTGAATCAGTCTGCTTTGTTGAGCAGTCCTTTGTATGGAGCGGTATACCAAGGAGACGGACGAGTAGAGAAGTTGAACAGTAGCTTTGCATATTCTATATGGAATACCGATACGCAGGTATTTGAAGTGTCAAATAATGTTGGTGTGCGCGCTATTTCCTCCACTACATTGGGAGAGGTGGAATCCGGTAGTACTGCGTTACTGGTATATGAGAAGCGTGGAGAGACCGAAACTGCCAATTTGTTTGCAGGCAGTGCTTATACAACTATTACCAATAATGATGCATGGATGGATTCTCTGGCAGTAGTAATGGGAACCTATATGACAGCCAAGATGAATGTCGGCCAAGGGGATGAGAGTTTGACCAATCCTACCATTGAGAAGGAGGATGTTAAGAATCTGACTGCTTTGTTTGGAGCCTTTGTGGATGTATATGACCTTCAGTTTGAAGCAATGACTAAGCTGGCTAACTATCAGTTATTTCTAAAGTATGATGCGGGAGCTACGCCTTATACGGAAAAGACTGTTGCAGATATCAAGGCATCCACAGAAGCTTCACTGAAAAGTGAAGGCTTACAGGTGTCCGGGTTGGATCAGGCTAAAATTGACTATCCTAAGTTGGTGGATGGATATACGAAACTGCAAGCACTTAGTGCACAAGGTGAGGTGAAATGGGCTGACAGTGGGTTGAATACAATCGTTAACAGTTTGATGGACGTAGGTAAATGTACCTTAGATGGAACGCCTATTAATAATATCGGTGTCAGCAACGCTACCGGTTATCTGGATGGCAATACTCATAATGCGGTAATTACCAATGGTGTTTTATATAATTTAGAGAAAATGAACGGAACTCGTTGCGATGTACGAGGATTGACTGTCAGCGCAAAGGTTAAGAGAATGGGTATGACTATTCCTGCAACCATCAGCGCAAATATTGCTACTAATGCGCCTGTTCCTGCTCAATTTACTACAGATTTGGAATATGCCGACAATAAGTATCCGACAACTAAAATTACGGAAGTTGCACAGGACACATACGGTCTGGCAGTGGATCTTTGGGTTCGTACCAATGCTCCCGGCAGTTACCTGACACTGGAAGGTAATGTACTGACGAAGTCTGAAATGGTTCGTGCCACTGGTAAAGATTCCAGCGGTAATGAGGTAGAGCTTTATACACTTACCCGTACCAGTGAAGAAACAGCAGACGATGGTACAACCGAAACCGTAAAATACACACTGGATCTTTATCAGGTTGTTACTAAAGATGAAGATGGCAATGATGTTATCACCTGGTACAATGCTACGTCTCATGCTACGGTGTCCTTGAATGATGGGGAAACACCTACGGCAAAGATGGAAGAATTAATCACAGTCATTGGCTTTGAAGGTGAAAACCGTGTGTGGGAGGATGCTAATGCTTGGGAGAATAACTCTCAGCTTTCCTTGGACGCTACAACTCAGGGTAGTGGTAGTTGTTATGTTTACTATGCGGACTCTCCGGAAGATCAGGCCAGATCTTTGAAATTGTTGGAGGCTATGAATGTGGCATTTGTAGATGATGCAGGTAAGCTTCTGGCTACTGCAATCATGGATACGGAGCGATTCTACGCGGAAAATGGTAGAGTTACAGTTCCTTTGATGCTAAAAAGTGACAGCTTGAATATAGGTACCGATAGCGAAGGGGAAAATATTTACGCAATTACTCCATTGGTGCAAAATGAACCGAAGCGGATTACTGCAATCTTATACCTGGATGGTACGAAGCTGACCAATCAAGATGTATTGGCAGCGTCTGATATTCAAGGTAAATTGAATATTCAGTTTGGATCCAGTGTGACTCTTAGTCATGCAGAGGACGAGACTTTGCTTACTGCGACTCGCTCTGTTAGTGCATCTGTTAATAATAGTAATTTTAAATATGATGAATCTATTGAATCAGGTAAGCCTATGACTGCTACTGTTACGTTGAATGTTGATGGCGATGAACCTACTGAAGTGAAGGCTTTCTTCATTCGAGCAATCAGTTCTACCCAGGGTTCCAGAGAAAAAGTAATGACATTTGATCCCCAGGCTGATGGAAGCTGGAAGGCAGACTATACTTTCACCTCGCCGGGTAATTATGTATTGCGCAGTGTGGAGTTGGATGGTCAAACCTATGATTTGGAAACTTGTCCTACGGTTACGGTAGAAGGCTTTACCATTAAAACGCTGGATTGTTCTCAGGCTGTAAACCGACATGTCAGCATTATGACAGCAGCAGGCACAAGCACAGTGGATTTGAAGCTGCAGTTTGCAGCCGATAAGGTGGAGGCAATGCCTTCCACAGTTCAGGGCCGATTCCTTCGTGATGGCGACGGCACAGCAGTTAATATTAACTTTACTTATAACTCAGGTGGTTCCAATAAAGGCTATTGGACCGGTCAGGCTACGTTTATTTCATCAGGTGAATATACCTTGGAATATCTGGTTTTGGATGGTGAGTATGCTAAGTTAGATGATGGATTGATTCAGACAGCTACAGTTTATCTGGGCATGAAGACGGCGGTTTATACCGATAGTCCGGTAGAATTTAAGTTTGTTCCGAGTGAACTGGCTGACAATCAGAAGAACCTGTACATGAAAGTTAAGATCATGGATAATACAGGTGAGGTAATGGAAGGTTTGCAGGATGCTCGTTTGTACTATCTGCTGGAAGGTTCTTCACTGTTAGAAAACGGATTTAGTACACCATTGACTTGGGATGCAGGAACTGGTTACTACACCGGTACTTTTTATGACTCTAAGGTGGGTGTGTTTAAATTCAGCCATGTAACGGTTGGCAGCAACACCATTACCTATGCAGAGGATTCACCGGTGTTCCGTGTGATTTCGCCTGAGCCGCCGAGCTATGTGGGATTCACTAACAATCCATATGTGTATAGTGAAACTAACAATATTACCATGAATGCCAGCCTGAAATATTCCTCTACAGCTACGGTTGCGGCAATGATCCGAGATTTGGATAATCCTTCTAAGGTCTATGAGGTTCAGGGCACAAAAGTTAGTGATAAGGATAATGAACAGGAATGGAGATTCCTGATTCCTGCTACAGCAGATGGTAAACAGGATGGTAATTGGCAGTTAGAGACCATTAAGGTATGGAACTACTATGATGCGAATGGTAATTACATTAAAGCAGCAATCGATAAGGACGGCTTACTTGTTGCAGATGGTGAACGGGATGAACCATTGGTATTTGATCGGTCAAACGCAGACAATTTTGAAGGCAATATTACTAAGGCGGTTAATACGCTTACAGTAACGGTTAATCTGCCGGAAAATTATGATGCGCATTTGGGTAATAGCGCAACCATCGGAACTACCGGAAGTGAGGTTACAATTGCAACTGCGACAGCATCCTTCCTGACTACTCACACAGTTACTGTTCCTACGGTAACTATCGTAGACTTTGAGGGTGAACCGATTGGTACCACAGATGCAGAGGGTAACTTTAATTCTCTGGTTTCAGGAGTTAAGTTTACTTACGATTATGGCGGACAGTCCCAAGCTTGTGGTGGATATACTAGCACGGCAATAGTAGCAACGGACGATGTGTTGACGATCAATATGACCAGTACTGATGGTGAGACATTTAGCCAGTCTGGCACGGCATCTGTTCAGTATGCCGGTGTTTATACACCAAAGTTGTCATATACTGTTAACGATAAGACATATACAAAGAAAGTAGCAGATATGGGAGCTACTTCGCCTACGTTTACGGTGTGGTCGAAGAAACCATATGCCAAAATTACCGGTGTGAGTCCGACGGCCTCAATTAATACAAAATTGACATGGACTACTAATCTGGTAGGAACACCAACGTTTACTGCGAGTGAGTCAAGGACAAATAGTCGGACAGACTATGCTGCTACACTATACGCGAGTGCTACTGTAGATAACGGCGGTAGCTATGGTGTAGGTAATCGTCATGGTTTCCTTGCTGAACCTAAGCTAAAGATTACTGTGTATGATGTAGGAAATGGATTTACTACAACACTAAGATTGCCTGCAGGTTCCGCTTCTGAAATTACGTTTAGTCGTACGGGTAATGGTGACATTGAAAAAGAGATTGGTACAGTAACTACTATTAAATATTTTGGTGCTGGTGATCGTCATTATCTGGAGGGCTATGCAGGGCATGGTGATGTAAGTATTAGCGAAATGACATTATCCAAGGATGGTGTGACTTATACCGTATCTTTAGATAATCCGTTGGTAATTACGAATCCTAGTTCAGTTAATAAACTTAACTAATCACTTTGTTTGTTATGTGTTTAAAATAAGACTATTCCCTAAATGACCTGCAAATTTGATATTCTCGATAGGATATCAGAAGCTTTCATAGGAAGGAATGATTGCACTGTTATTGTCAGTGGTAAAACTACAAAGGAGGGCACAAAATGAGCCAAAACAAAATAAAACTTCATATACCACGGCTGATGGCGGCACTCCTTTGTGCAATACTTGTCTATGCCTGTGCCCTCACCGTCCATGCGGACGGTGAAAACGGCAGCTGTGGTGATAATTTAACATGGACATTAACAGAAGGAACTCTGAAAATCAAAGGTTCCGGTGCTATGTGGGATTTTCTGGAAAGCACTATGGCTCCGTGGTATGAGCAGCGTGCCGAAATCCGCAATTTAATTCTGCCGGATGGACTTACTCATGTGGGCGAACTGGCTTTTTACGATTGTTCAAGGTTGACCATTGTAAATCTGCCGGATAATGTGGAATCTATTGGTGACTTTGCATTTGCAAGCTGTGAAAAGCTGAAATTATTGGATCTGGGAGATGGTCTTAGAACCATTGGTAAAAGTGCATTCCATGGTTGTTGGGAGTTGACGGATGTTCGCTTGTCTCAATCTTTGCAATCCATTGGAGAGCAGGCATTTTATGACTGTGCATCTATTACTAACATTGTGATTCCTGCAGGAGTGGAAAAATTAGGGACTGCTGCTTTTGCATATTGTACCTCACTGGTACGAGCAGAAATTCAAACAAGCCTGAAAATTCTTCCTGAATGGACCTTTTTCGGATGTACACAGCTTAATACATTGATTCTTCCGGCGACGATTGAGGAGATGGAGAATGCTGCACTGAGAGATTGTGATAATTTGAGTACTGTTAGCTACGGCGGCGACAGCTTGACCATGGAGCAGTTGAAAGATGTTATTACTGAAGACGTTCCGGGGTTTGGTTCTACCGGTTTTGTAACCAATGAAAATCCGGGATCTTCTGCAAGTGCGGGTTCCGCAGTTGAAAACAGTGATGGTTCGATTAGCGAACAGATCACAACAGTTACCAGTGGAAATAATTCTTCTGTCATTTCTACGGTAGACCGTACATTTGGCAATCAAAACGGAGATACCATATCTTCTGACATTACGGTAAGTATTGAAAATGACGATGGTTGGGAAGAAGCCATTCAAAATGTTCAAAATGCTATAGAGGAGCTGAATGGTCGTGTTCAGCCGGGTGTTACACTGGGTACGACCAATGTGACGGTATATATCAAAGACAGTGAAAAGATAAGCGATCAATTTGTAGAATCCTTTGCAGGCAGTAATGTGAAGCTGACTGTGGTTTCTAAGGATGGCTCCAGTTGGAAGATTGATTGCAGCACGATGAAAAAGAAAGAATTTTCCGGAGCTTACAATCTTCGTTATACAGTGGAACCTGCTGATGCAGATGCGCTGGAGCTGATGGGGGTAACCCAAGGCTATCGTATTCATTTTGTAGAGAGTGCAGTAGTGGAAACGGAAGTGCTGATTGCACTGCCTGACAGTGCAATGCTGCAGACAGCTACGTTTTTCCGCAGAGATGATAAGAAAAATCTTACTCGATTCCAGTCCGTACAGGTGGATAACGACGGCTATGCCCACTTATATCTGGGCTCCGTGGACGGAGATACCGATTATTATCTGGGTATCAATGTGCCGGAGGCTGAAGCAGTTGATGCAGCGGATACGAGTGTTTCAGATACTATTATCCCGGACACCATGCAGCATGCATATCCGAAAATGGATTATGTAGAACCAATTCGTTACGAAATCACCGGTCGATCATCCTCCTGGGGTATGAACCTGGGTCAGGTTATGGGCATTATGGCGGCTGTGATGGTTGGCGTGATTGTAATTGTGGGTATGGTTGTCTATATGTGGAACAAGAGACGTGTAAGAAGCGGCTATGTTCCCGGTTGGGATGATATAGACGACGAAGAAGATGATGATTAGAACTACACCTTGAGGTTTTGACTTATGAAATTAACTAAAAAATTGAATGTAGCCCTGGTACTGGTGGTGGTGTGTCTGGTGTTAGTGATCGGAGCTACCTATGCATGGTTTGCAATAGCACTGAATCCGGAGGTTCAGAGGATTGAAACCAATGTTGGTGCCAACGGCAGCTTGGAGATAGCCTTGCTGACTGAGGAGACTTTTCAGGATCCGGGGCAGATTAAGACGATTGTTGGTGATTCTGCGGTGAAGCAGGATGTAACAGAATCCAACAAGAGTTGGGGCAATGTGATCCAGCTGAGTGGCGGATACGGTTTGGAAGAGATCATTCTTTTGCCTGCCCGGTTGAATGTGGTGAAGAGTGCAGATGGTGTGCATTATGTTGAAAATGGTAATGGCATATTGAAGACTGCGGAATTCGGTCTGGATGGAAGGATTAGAATTCTCAGTGATGATACGGTTTCAGCTACTTGGGAGAGTAGCTTTGATAAGGGTGCCTTTACTTATTATGTGGCCGGTCAGCGTTATGGTGTCCGGGCAATTGGTACTCTGTCCAATCTGAGTGCACAGCAGATTGGGTTATCGGAAGCACGCAGTCTGGTGCCTACTTATACTACTGCGGCAGCCAGAACAGTGCAGAATACCTGGCGGGAATACGGCGCAGGTATGATGGATATTTTATATAGACATTATGCTTTGAATAACGGCAGCTTTACTCAGGAGGATGGGGTGGTTGTTCAGAACTTTGCAATGGGAATACAGGAGTCAATGGAGTATGTGGTTGATGCAATGCATCAGGCTGTTATTGGTGTGGCGGCAGCTTATATTGCGGATGAACCGACATTTGAAGCTTTTCGTGATCAGGTGAATGATCCGGCTAATTTCGGCAATATTTCCGGACTGCCCATGGTTACCCAGATGATGAACGGAGGAAATGATCAGGCTTTGTTGTCTGCGTTGGAGACTGCAGAGCAGATGTGGCAATATACTCAGGAGGCTGTTAGTTACAGTTATTACCTGGCACGTGAGTGTAACTGGGAGACCATTGAGGATGTGCTTGTCCTTTTGATGGCACCTACAGAAACGTATTTGGGAAGCAAGCCCCTGTCCGATTCCGGTGCTTTCGAATCCCTTACTCGTGACAATACGGTCCTGCTTTCGGATAAATCCGGTGTGATGGGGCAGATTGCAGACTTTACCGGCAATTTCAATGCCTTTACCGTATGGAAGGATAATATCAGTGTGGAGGCGGTGACTGCTTCTAAAGTGGAGAAGGGGCGTCTGATCCAGATGCAGGCAGTGCTGCAATCAGTCAATGCAGCAGTCGGTGGCTGGACCAGAACCAATATGGATGATATTTATGGTTTTGCGGTTGATTTGGCATTTCGTTGTAATGAACCCTCCCAGCTTCAGCTTCAGTCTTGGGCGCAGATGCGTGTGGAGGATGATTCGGAATTCCCGGTGACGCAGGGAAGCGGTAGTTATATGCAGTTTCAGTCCGATAATATGGATACAGAGCAGCTGATCACTTTGATGAATACCATTCGTGTGGGATTTGTAAGTGACAGAGGAGAGTTATTAGCTGTTGCGAAGATGGATCTGAGCAAGAGTAGGGAAGAAGAGGGTGTGATTGATGCACCGTTGTATTTATATGAGTATATATTGGAGGAAGGCGGACAGCTTACTGTGGAGCGTCGAAGAGATGATACTGTGATTACAGATCTGCCTCAGAATGCTCCGGTGATCGTCACAGTAGTGGTGTGGCTGGACGGCGACTCTGTGGACAACAGCATGGTAAGTGAGCTGGCCAATCAGAGTATGGACGGTATTATGAACCTGCAGTTTTCCAGCAGTGCTGATTTGATTCCTTCTCAGCAGTTGATTGATAGGGATTAACTGACAAAAAAGAAAAAGAAATAATTGAATGTAGCCATTGCTTTATTTGAAAGAATGGTTTATGATATAATCAATATGCTTAAATGGTGATAGTTTTATGGAGGATGAATTATCATGAACAGAAAAAAATTGAGACAGGAGAAACCGCAGACTTTGAAAAAGAAATTGATGGCTTCTCTTGCAATGCTTTTGATCTCCACCATCATGATGTCTACGACCACCTTCGCCTGGTTCGTTCTGTCTACGGCACCGGAAGTAACCGGTATCGAGACTCAGGTGGGTGCTAACGGAAGTTTGGAGATCGCACTGTTAAATACAGAGACTCATGCGAATATGTCTACGATTCGTGCAGGTCTGGGCGGAGGTTCTCTGCAGGAGAATCGTATTACCGCCAATAATGTTTGGGGTAACTTAATCGATTTGGGTTATACCGAATATGGTTTGGGAGAGCTGACTTTGCTTCCGGCACGTCTGTATGCTACTGATAATGGTGGTAGCTACAGTGTTGACTTGAATAAGATGTTGGCAGTTCCTACATATGGTTATGACGGACGTATTATTGAATTGAATGCCGACACAGCATCAGCTGTTTATCAGGAGACAGGTTTCTTGTACTCCGGTGCACAGGATTACGGTGTACGTGCTATCGGTATTAACGATGCATTGAGCCCACAGGGTAGTGCACTGAGCTCAGCGAAAACTAATATCACTACATGGACTAAGAGTGCTAAGTCCGGTGCTCAGGCAGCGCTGAATAAGAATATGGATGGTTTGTTTGAGATCATTATTGTGCATGGTACAGCAGGTAATTCAGAAGCTTACAATGACACGCATAAGGCAACCGTAGAAGCTTTTCTGACAGACTTGGATACTGTTTTGGGTTATATAGATGGATCTCTTCGTCAGGGGCTTGTAGCTTATGCAGCTTCTACCATTGGCGAGGAAGATCTCTTTGTGGTTGCACGTGACAAGATATTGGATACAACAAAACCTTTATCCGGTTTGTTAAGCGAAGTGGACAATGTGCCTGTAGAGTTTGCTGAGTGGGTTGATAAGCTGGAAACCATGCAGAACAAGCATGGTCTGGCAATAGCCGATTGTGCGGAAATGAATGACAATGATTATACATGGGATGAAATCAAAGGTGTATTGGCTAATATTTTGAACATGGATAAGCTTTTAATCAACGGAAAAACTCTTAGTCAGATAACAGATCCAATGGAATTGTTAGGTGGTGTGATTGAAATGACTTTGGCACCTGGTTCTGGTTTGTTTTCAGATATAGCGGATTTTACTGATAATTATACTGCTTCGGCTCAGGCGATGAGTCAGGACGTAGAAATGTCCACCGCAAGTACAGTAAAACCTGCTCACTTGGTGGCTTTGACCGCAGCAGTAAGTACCCTTTCTCCTGCTGACGGCGGAGAGAATGCTACAGCGCTTCCTTTGACTGCTACATATGGTTATGCCATCGACCTGGCATTCCGTTGTAATGCAGCTATGCCTGATCTGGTTCTGCAGACCAAGGGTGTACAGCGTGTCTACAGTGGCAGTGAAGACGGAGAGGGAACTGTTTCTGAATCCGGAAGTACACAGGGCGGCGGAAGCTACATGGAATTCACCTCCAAAGATGATAACTTTACGCTGGAACAGCGTCTGGCTCTGATGGATGCCATTCGCGTTGGCTTTGTGGATGATCAGGGTATCATCCTTGGTATTGCTAAGCTGAACGTTACCAGTCGTGAAGTGGTGGATGAGGGTGTTGTAAAGGCTCCTCTGTACTTATATGATTATACTTTTGAACCTGACGAATTGACCGGTGGTCTGATTCTGACCATGGGTGAACGTAAGTTAACTGACAACCAGATCACTGAACTGGAACAGAACGTGGCTAAGGCTGTGACTGCTGTGGTATGGTTGGATGGTGATATTGTAGATAATACTATGGTTTCTGCTACAGAAGCTACCTCTTTAGACGGTGTTCTGAATCTGCAGTTTGCTACCAGTGCTGAGCTGATCCCTGCGTTGGATAAAACAGCGCGTGAATACACTGCTGATAAGAGTGGTCTGGAAGAAGCCTTGTTAGCTGCAGGTGAACTTGTAGATCTTGGACAGGGCAACTACACCAATGTAAGCTGGGATGCATTTATGGCGGCATATCGTCGTGCAGAAAGTGTAAGCAACAACCCCAGCGCAAGCCACATTGAGATCCGCAATGCGGTGGATGCTCTGAGTGAAGCAATCTATCTGGTTCCTGTTTCTACCGATGCACTGACTGAGAAGACAGCACAAATTCGTCAGATCATGGGAGAAGTAGAAGGCGTGATCGGTGCTTATGTATACGATTATGATTATGAGAATAGGGGTTACGTTGCTGAATATGAAGAGCAAACCGGTACAGTACCTAATCAGGTTGGAACTCTCAACAGTGTAAACAATGAGCTGAACAAGAAGGATGAAGGCAATAATATCTTTACTGCTGTTTACACCGATGAAAGCTGGAACGCTCTGGCAGATGCATTATATCAGGCTGAAGCAGTTGCTATGAATAGCAATGCTACGGATGATCAGATTAACTCTGCATTAACTGTACTGACAGAAGCTGAAAATGCTCTGGAATTTGCAATTTACTATATTCCTTACGAATACAATGGTTCACTCTTCTACATGGCTAAGAGTGAAACGGAAGCAGAAGATACCTACGGCAGATGGTATGATGCCAACTTTAAACGTATTTTTGCAGACGTTACCATCCTGAAGCTGGATGCATATGCAGCGCCTGCTACTATCGCTCAGATCAGTCAGGATACATATGTTTCCAATGATCCTGACGGTGTATATGAATGGGAATATATCACTCCGGATATTACTTTCTTAAGCGAAGTATTCCCTGAACTGCGTGATGTGGAAGTAAAGGGTGTACATTGGAATGCCATTGATACAGAGCTCTTCTCAGAGATGATGAGCAGCAGCCAATACAGTAGACTTAATGCCCTGCTGGACAGACTGGCTTCTGATGAATTCAAGGATGTGGATACCAGTTCTGCAAATGCAGCCAAGACTGCAGCAGAAGCAGCAAAAGCTCAATATGATGCATATTATGATTCGGATCCGGAGACTAATCCGGCTGAGCCTACCGCTGCAATGGCAAGATCTGCAATCAATGATCTGGATAATGCGATCAAGGCACTTGGTGCAAAGGGTGATTCTACCGTACAGAAGATTCCGGGATTCTTCGATTCCAGCGAATTTGTATATACAGTAGAATATCCGGGAATTAAGTTAAGACTTACCGATAAGAGTGGTACAACCACTTTAGGTGCAACTATTTTGACCAAGGACGGCGTTGTGCTTAGCGTTTCTAAGACAATCGGTATCTGCGATGAGGCTGATGGTGTAGAGATTTTAGATGAATCTTCACAGGCTATAAATTCTCTTGCTCTCAAGGTTGGAGAAACAGAAAATGTTTCGGCAGCACTTCGCTATAGTCTTGGTTCATATACCAGTGAACCTATTGAAAAGTACACATGGGCTTCTGAGGACACGACATGTGCTACTGTATCCGGTGGCGAGAATGCTACTGTTGAGGCTGTAGCTGCAGGAGATACAGTGATCAAACTGGCGGTGACCACTGTTTGCGGAAACTCATACACCGTAGATTTACCGGTAACTGTTACTGTTGAATAAATTTTAATTAATAAACGCCGCAGCTGTTTACAGCTGTGGCGTAAAATAATACAAAAATATAAGGAACTATGAATATGAAATTTTCTCGTATATGGATATCACGAATATGGAGTGCATTTTCTTTGATGTTTGTCTGTATAATGCTGTTTTCGTCGAACGCTGCTGCGTCTTCCTATGCGGAGCATGAGGGGCTGCAGGTGATGGTGAAGATGGATCAGGAAACATACGAAGAGGGAGAAGAAATCACAGCTACCATTACCGTAGTCAATACCAATAGCCAGCCGGTTACCATCATCAATCTGGAGCAGCTGATCCCCGAAGGATATATTCTGGCAGAGAATTCCCAGGTGGCAACGAAAAATGTGGAGATCAAACCTGGGCAGGAGATTAGTCTGCAGGTTACATTTGTAGGTGAGCCATCTCAGCCCACAGAGAAAGGCGAAGGCGGCACTTTTTGGGATAAGCTTTTCTATGGAGAGACTTTGGGAATCCCCAATATTATTTTGGCTGTGATCGTTGTGATCTTTTTGATTGTATTTATGCTTTTAACTTAAAGTGATTGCATTTCCTCATTTTATGGTCTATAATAAAAATGGTATATTAGGCGTAGCATATGCTGCGTTATATATGAGTGTATTGCATATATTGTGCTTTCTATATAAGGAGGAACAAGTCATGAAAAGGAGTCTGAAAACGTTATTGCTGATGCTGGCGATGCTGTTGAGTATCAGTCTTAGCGTCAGTGCGAAGAGTAAAGAAACATATTTTGAAGAGGATGGAGTGCAGTATTGTTGGTTGAGAGGCAACAGTACAGAAGAACCCGATCCCATACCGGGTTATAGATGGATTAAGGTATATAAAGCAGATGGCAAGCCTGTTACACAATTAGGAGATTGTGATGAACATCCGAACAATGAAGGCTGTGACTTATTCTGTGCACAGCTTAGGCTGGAATATAAATATCAGCTGGTGACAAAAGAGGTTATGCTGATAGAAGCTACAAATGAAGAAGGCTATGCTATGATCGGTACAGAGTTCGTCTTATTGAAGCATCAGATAAAAACAAATGAGGATGGAAGCTATGATCTGGATGAGAATGGACAACTGCAGTACAATAATTCTGTGGTGATTGGCAAGGGTACTGTTGAAAAAGATGGCTACGCAAGAATGCGTCTGAATGAGGACAGACTGGATCTGACAGAAGAACACATCCAGCTGGTGTTAGCACAGGTTCTGCCGGATGAACAGCTTGATACCTATGTGGCGGTGCAGAAAAAGTGGTTTGTCAATCTTGTTTTACAAGAGGGCATATATGAGGTATACAGTGTAAAGGATGCCCCTTATGATGACAAGATTAAGGATCCGGCTGAGTTGAAGGATCATGGTTTCGGCGAATTGGAGCCAGCGGATACGGATGAATTCAATTACACCAATCAGGTCTTGAAAACCCGAAATTACTATAGGGTAGGAGATATTATTGTGAATATCTCCGTGGAAGGTTTTGAGGGAGAGATTCCTTCCCGTGTGAGAACCAATATCACCATAACCGGTCCGGAGGATTACAGTAAGAGACTTAGAGGCAGTGAAACATTGAAAGATATGCGTATGGGTGAATATACCATATCATGTTCTAATCCGGTAACTGTAGAGAATTATATTGCGGAGAAGCCTGTGGTCACTGTGCAGAGTCCGATGAATGCAGATCCGGTTGAATTGACAGAAGATGTAAAATCAGTGTTGCTTAATAGGGATCATGTCAATGCTAAGATTAACATAACCTATACATACATAGCGCAGCACGTTCATAAGTATGATGAAGGCGTGGAGACAGAACCTACCTGTACAGAGGAAGGATATACCACTTACAAATGTATGGATCCGGAGTGCGGTCATACATACAGGGATAATTATGTAGAGCCCTATGGTCATTTTTATAAAGAAGAGTACCATGAGAGATCTTGTATTGTGGATGGTGGTATGGTGTACACATGTCTCTACTGTGGCTATTCGTACAGCGAGGTTGAAGAACCGGCTACCGGTCATAAGTATGATGACGATGATAAAAAGGTAACGAAACCTACATGTACAGAGCAGGGCTATACCACATACACTTGTGAGGTTTGTGGATTTAGCTATAGAGATGATTATGTAGAAGCTCTTGAACATAGATTTGTGGATATCGAACCTTTGGAGCCTACATGTACAGAACCCGGCTATAATGTTCAGAAATGTCTCAAGTGTGACGAGGAATTGAAGGAACCAACAGAACCGGCTTATGGTCACAACTATGACAACGATGATAAAATGGTGACAGCACCTACCTGTACGGAGAAGGGATATACCACTTTCATTTGTTCGAATGAAGGATGTGGTTATTCCTACAAAGGAGAGGAAGTGGAGGCAACCGGACATAGTTACACCAGCAAGGTTATTGAACCTACGACAGAGAGAGAAGGCTATACACTTCATACCTGTTCTGTATGTAATGATACCTATACAGACAACCATAAGGACAAACTCACAAACAATTCTAACGATGTTGGTAATTCGGATAGTGACGATTCGTCAGCAGAGCAGGCTCCGACAGCAACGCCGGCTCCGGCAGTTACATCGGCACCAAGTGTAAGTACCAGTGAGCCTGTCACCTTGATTGTGAAATCGGTTGATGATATGGGGAATCCATTAAATGGTACAACGGTTGCCCTTTACAATGGTCGCAGTCAGTTACATTCATGGTCTTGCACCTATGATAATGTAGCTGTGTTAGATAATCTGGGAGATTATGTCAAAGAGGGTGAGACCGTTTCCTTGACATTGGTTCAGACAAAAACTCCCAATGGTTATGATGTTTCTGAGGATAGCTTTACTGTAAAACTGAATAAACGAAACGGGAAAGTAGCCATTGATGTAAAAAAAGATACCGGATTATTTGGTGGCAGTGTTTCAAAGAGTAATGATGGCAAGTCCATTGTTACCTTTAGTAGCAACAGACAGGTGGCTCATGTAGGCGTTTGCTGTAATGTAGCAGTGGAATTTAATCAAAATTGTCAGGTAGATGAAACTCTTATAGAGGAATATCAGAATCAGACTTATGAATTTGTTTTAAAATGGATGGATTCACAGGGCAAAGAGCAAAATGAAAAGGTACGGTTGTCTCATGGAGAAGTAGCTCTGATGGAAGCTCAGCTTCCTTTGGGGGCAGAGTATGAGATTACATGCGTGGATGCAGAAGGCAATCCGATTGCAGGGTTTTCTGAAAATTCATCCGGCACCATTTCATCCATACAAGTAGAAGAGAATCTGGTAGTAGAGGCCAATCTGAAATATACCGTTAAAATGGGGGATGATCTGAGGCTGAAGATGATTGTTTTGGATGAATCCGGAAAACCTCTGGAAGGAGCAAGCTTTGAACTGAAGGATCCGGAAGGAAAGAAGATTGGCAACTATTTCAGCCATAAGAACGGTGAATTCTATATTGAGGATACATTTAATGTGACAGGTGATTATCTCTTGACACAGATTGCAGCACCTGAAGGCTATGAACCTATAAAAGGCGGAGCTCCTGTGATCGTGTCAAAGGTCTGTGTACCGGAGGCAGAGGCAGGAAATCAGGTTCTTGTACAGTCCATGGCAGCCAAGATTGCACATCAGGCTGTGTCACAGGAAGAGGACGGTACCTTCCGAATTAAAAATGCAACTGTAGATGCTGTAGAAGCCGGATCTTCAAATGGAAAAGGATTGGGTCTGAAAGGAATCCTGGGTATCGTTGCGGCAGTTGTTGTG
This sequence comes from Lachnospiraceae bacterium, assembly GCA_017465845.1. GTDB lineage: Bacteria > Bacillota > Clostridia > Lachnospirales > Lachnospiraceae > Acetatifactor. Next base: position 16,656 of record JAFTVH010000008.1, read on the forward strand.
CTTATCGGCGGCAGTGTAACAGCCTTTATTGTGGATAGAAAAATAAAAAATAAATTCGCCGGAGAAGACGATGAGTTTGAAGATGCTGCAGACAGTGAAGATGCTTCAGGCTCGGAGGAAGCTTTGGAAGGTAAGGAAGAATAGGGAGAAGAAGATATGCAGAAAAAAAACATTCTATGGATTGTTGTGTTGGTTGTAGCCATTGTGATGTTTTGTATTATCCTCTTTGTTATACCCGATGGGCAGAGCAATGGGATAGAAATGGCTCTGCAATCTTCAGCAGTTTCAGTAGAGTCTGTGGAAAATTCCACAGACTCTGCTGACTTGGAGGGCATTTACAAAGAAGGAGAATTTATATTTACCGCAGTGCAGGTCAGAGAACGTTTTGGATCCACTTTGCCGGAGGGATATCTTTTTGCTGATACGCCGGTTGCCAATCCTGCGCAGAATGATAAATTGCAGTTGGATATACTGGATACAACCGGAATGTCTACGGATATAGCGTTATTATTTAATGTGAAGGAAGCGGATCTGGTGTTCAATCAAATCGCTCTCGTAATAAAGGAAGGCGGATATAAAGAGGATGTCACGGCCATACTGGAATGGTATCTGGAAACGTTTGCTGACAGTTTTGAAGATAAGGAGAGGGCTTCTATCAACAAAGAGTATCTGGATATGTTTGAAAACAGGAAAGAAGAGTACAGTGTGTATTCAACAGATGCCCAGTCGGTAATGATGAATTTCATGGCGGAGGAGTCCGGCAAGTATTATTATGTGATCATTTCGATTTAGTAAATTTATGGGCATTAATATACAAAAACGTAGATGAAAGTACAAATTATTTCGTGATAGAAATGCTTGCAAACCTTGCCAAAAGGTGGTAAACTTTATATTGAAGAATTATGGTGTTATATTATGCCAAATTATAGTTTTCATTGGACAAAAAAAGAAAGGGAGAGTTAGTACAATGAGGAACTGGTGGAAGAGAAGTCTTTCGCTGTTTTTGTCGTTGGTTCTGGTTCTGGGGCTTATGCCTACAGGACTGAAAGCAAAAGCAGCAGAAGGAGTGGATCCTAGTCAGGATCTGAACAATGCGAACGGTATTATCTGGCTGACCAAGAATGAGGCCGGTGACAGTGTTTCTGACGAGTTCAGCAGCATGGTTCAGACTAAATTTTTGCTGGATGATATGGTTCGAGAAGCCTTGGGTATTACAGATGCGAAGACCAAGGTTTACTTTAAGGGGGTTGACGTAGGTAACGTCATGGACCTTATGAGAAATCAGGAAGTTGTTGAGTCATTGTTGGATGAGATGAAAGAATCCATTTCTAACCAATATTTGGTTGACTTTACGATCAACAACACAGTGCAGAAGATCGCTTTCAGAAATCTGAAAGCTGCAGAGATCGTAGTTGGAGAAGACAACAAGATCTATATCGATCACAAGGGAACACCTGCAAGTGCAGATGTGTTGGAGCAGTTGATCTCTGACGCGCTGAATAGTGCGAATGTAAGTGTTACCCATACCGGTACTGTCAGTGCAACCGGTATTAAGACAACAGGTACCAAAGCTCGTTATGAGGGTAGTGACCTGGCAATCAGCAACAAGCAGACATATGCAGATCTTGTTGCAAAATGGCCTACTATTTCTTCCGGTTTAGCTGAGAGAAAAGCAGGTACTGTAACTGTTACAATTTATGCTGCAGAATATGATGCAAAGGATCCGGATGACAAATTCAAGCAGACGGTTACTGCAGATGTTATCTTACGTGACAGCGACAGAGCGACTGTTACGGTGAAGGCTGTGGCAATGGGTCCTGACGGAGAGGTTCAGGATGCGGAACTTGCAGGATATGAATATAGCTATCAGGCATATATAGGCGATACTATGAAAGCAGACTTAAAGCCTGTTCTGGATAACTATAGATGGAATAGTTGGAAGACTGAATTGCCTGCAACAGTAACCGGAGATGCCACTTATTTTGCAGTTATGGAAGCAAAGACAGACAGCAATGGAAACGGTCTTGCAGATCAGAACGAAGTGTTCACTGTTACATATTTAGATGCTGATGGTGTTCAGATTGGTGAACCTATCACCGAAAAGTTTGGTGCAGCTACTCCTGAAGTTGCTAAGCCTGTTGCTCCGGAAGGAAAGAAGTATATCTGGAAGCTTTATAATGAAAGCACAGGAGAAGTTTACGGTGCATGGCAGCCTAAGGTTAACGGCAATGTGATTTATAAAGCTGTATTGCTGGAAGGTCCAAGCGTTACCGGTACACTTATGTTCCGTGGAAAATCTTCAACTCCTGTTGAATTATTCACATACTTGGCTAATCTCGAGACAAATGATGGATACAAGGTAGAAGATCCAAGCTGGGAAACACTTGCACAGGAAGGATATATTTCGACCGGTTGGTATACTCTGGTTCCGGAAGGTAGCGAAGGTGCTGAAGACTTAAACCGTGACGGAAAGGCAGAAGAATTACCATTCGTCATGGATTCAGATATTGTATATACTGAAAACGGAAGCGTAGAATTATACTTCGAATTCTTCACAACCAGATTTGATGAATATTGGGCAGATGGTACCGAACTGAGTCCAATGTATATTTACAAAATCGATGTAAATGGTGTATCTAAAGAGGTTGAGCTTGGAGAGGATAAAGGCGAAGTTGATGAAAACCTGTTCCCTGAATGCAAGCTTGGCAAGTATCAGCTGTTCGGTGGTTGGGAATATACTTTGGCCGAAACAGAAGGTGCTATTTACACCTATAGTGTAGAACCTGTTATCATTGATATTGAAAGTACCGTTAGCATGGACAGTACAGTCGATACCATGGTTGGTCAGGAGTACACAAGTACTTATGAAATCGTAGAAGATGGTTTGCTTCGTTATATCTGGACAAAGGCTGCGGATGACTACTATGAGGCATTCGTTGAAATCTCAGGTATGACCAAGGTAGAGTCAATGCTTAGAGCAATAGGCACCGAAGAAAAGTACAACTTCCTTTACGATGCAAATACTGAGATTACAGTATCTCCAATCTGGAAGGTTGAAGGTAATAGTAAGAAGATTGCTTTCTATGTTGATGATATAAGAGTAGACCAAGGAAGTATTCTTGGTGGTTATACTCCGGATTTTGAAGCATTCAGTGAAACTGGTAAGTATGCAGATCCTGCAAATCCTGAAGTTACACTGTACATTGGCTATAAACCAGCTAATTTCAAATTAAAAGATACTCCTGATAGTGTACAAGCAGGTCTGAGCAACTACTCAGAAAAAGATGTTTATGAAGCTATCATGGATACTACTGAGAAGAATGGTATTAAATTCGCACCGGACTATAATGCGGACGAAATGACTGTTCTGTATCTTGCTCGTGAAAAAGAAGATATAGAGATTGATCTTTACATGCTTTACGAACTTTTCGATGTAGAAGGTCTTGGCGTTCTGTTGGACGGCGTTGGAAGTCTTCCTAAGACTTACACAGTACCTGTAACCGAAAAATGGTTGAATGTTTCTGCAGAAGTTTCTGCTGAAAAGACAGCTCAGGAAGTGACAGATGCTTTCATTAAGAAAGCTTATGAACAACAGAAGGCAGAGAAATTTGCTAACATCGAAGACTTCATTAATAACTTCCTCCCTGATTTAGTGGAAGAAATCGATACACAGGCCATTCATAAATTTGGTAACAATGTAAATGGCAACAGTGAAGAAGTAAAGATTGCTTACAAGGGTGAAAAGTATTCAGCAGAAGCTAAAGTTGATGCACTTCCGCTTGTAGATGATCGTACCCCTACTTACTTTGTAGTGGATGGTAATGTTACCACTCCTTATGGTGAGTCTACCGGCAGCAAGGTATTAAACAACGTAACTCTGTATGCAAATGGCGTAGCTATCACAGGTGTAGAATTTGTTACCTTGGACGGTGCAGATGCACGTGATTATACCAATGCAGGAACCGGAGAGTACAACAATGTAGTTGTTGCTTTCAAGGGTAACGACACATATCAGCCTGCTACCAGTGATGCATTCAAGCTTACTGTAACAAAGGTTGAACCTACTGTTGAAGTAGAGGAACTGATCGCTGTTCTGAAGGGCACTGACTATTACGATAAGGCTGTAGCAAAGGTTGCTCCTAATGCCCCTATCGTACAGATCGTTGCAGGTATTTCTGCAGATGAGTTCAAGCTGGACAGCAACCTTGCACTTGCTGATAATAAGATTGTCATTGATGCATGGGTAAAATTACCTAAAACTTATACAGAATTATTAGATGGCTTGAATTTAGGCGAACTGAATGGTATGGTGGATGGTGTTAACCTTCCAAGTACAACTATTGAAGTAGGCGCTTACTACGAGAAAGAACATCTTGAAGAAGTATTAGAAGAGTATATTGCGGATGCTGACGTAGCCGGAGCTGATCAGATTCAACAGATTCTGGATATCATGGATAGGATTCCTGAAAAGCTTCTGAACAGACTCGGCGTAAACGATATGAATTATACTCTGAGAATCCGTTTAGATGCACTTGAAGATCAGGTATATCCTACTGATTCCGGATTCTATGTAAACTATGCAGCTACACTCTCTACTTTTACAAATAAAATGGGTGGTGTTGATAAGAACTATGGTACTTCTGACGATTACGGATTTATCGTGATCTCTCCTATGGTTCCTGTTCCTAACCGAGGCGGCGTTCAGCTTTACGACGGTGAGATCAGTAATGCACAGAACGTATTCGTATATGAATACAATGGAGAAAAGATCGAACGCGACCTTGAAGTTGCAATCAATGGCGAGAAGAAGGATGATAAGCCATTCTACTATGGTTTAACTACAAGATTTGATGCTACACAGCAGGTTCCTTCCACTCCCGGTGTATACTTCGCAGGTTACAATTACACCACAGAAGTATATAACGAAGATTCAAAAGAAAATGAAGTTCGTCGTCTGGGAAGTGACTCCGCTATTATTATCATCAAGCAGCGTGAAGTAGACCTGAATATCGTGGGTGGTACTTACGAATTTGACGGTGATAATCACTTTGCAGAGATTATCGTTACAGATAAGAACGGTACAGAAGTAAATGATGCGGGAGCAACTATTATCTCCGGTACCGCTAATGTTAACACAGGAAGCACAAACGTTTCGATCGATGACCTTTATGGTACTGTAAACATTGACTTCCCGGATGCACTTCAGAATAAGTGGGATGAGTATTGTAACAGAATCTGGGGCCAGAATGCACAGGATAAATTTGCTCCCAGTGATGTGATCTCCTTCTTAGAAGAGTGTGGAGATGCAGCTGAAAGTGCTGCAAACAAAGCTGTTGAAGAATTTAAGGATTTGGCAATCAATGAAACTGTAAGTGCAGCGTTGGATAAGATCAACGGAAAGTTGGATAAGGTTGATGTAAGCTCAGACAATCTGATCGATAAGGCTGAAAGAATTCAGCACTTAATGCAGGGCGGTAAAGCTTACTATGATGCACTCATCAAACAGCTTGAGCCTCTGAAGGCTTATGACAACAATGTATGGATTACCTTCTATGATCTGGAAGATGAAGCTGATAAGCTGGATTATTCCAAGACCGGATATTATCTGTATCTGGGCTTAACTACCGATCCTGACGTAACTGTTAGTGGCGGTAAAGCACTGGTAATCATTCACTCTGCTGATGATTACATTATGCGTGATACTCACGTTCCTTATGACGGACAGCCACATAATATCTTCATCGATGATACTACTACTCGCGGTGATGTAACAGTGATGGTTGACCGTGAAGAGAATGAGATTAAGTTCTTCCTGGATGGCGATGTATTTAAGGCTGTTAACGAGGCTTTAACAACTGTTCTGGGAGCAGGAACAAAGATCAGTGATGGCGGGGACGGATATGTAGCCACTGCATATACCAAGGCTGAAAAGGTTGCAGATGCTGTAACAGCTAAACTTGTTGATGCAATTAAAAAGAAAGCAATTGACAAGATCAAAGCGAAATATCCTAATGGTGGTGAAGCTTTAGAAGAAGCTCTTGGCACTTTAGAAACTAAGGTTAATAATCTGACTGATAAAGTTTCTGCAAAACTTCAAGAATTAGATAAGATGCCTGCTGACACTCGTATCGTTGTTTACGAAAAGAGCAGTGCAACTGATCTTAACGGAATGCCTGTAGATGCCGGTACTTATGAATTCTACGGATATGACTATGATGTATCTGCAACGCGCGGAACTCTCGTTATCGAACCTATCTACGTTGTTGTAGATGATAATGATGCTTGGAAGTATGTAAACGAACAGGATCCTGCATTGACTGCAGAAGTTACTTACTACAGCTACGAAGGTTATGCTCCTGATGCAGTAGCAGAAGTAGCAATTACACAGCTTCCTGCAGGCGTAACAGAAGCTGAATTAGTAAGCTATACTGTTGACCGTGAAGATGGTGAAGCGATTGGCTTCTACGATATTACTGTAGATGCATCTCTTCTTGATGCATCAGGCAACTATGTTCTGGTTAATGTAGAAGATGGCGATGACTTTGAAATCCGTGTATATGGTACAATTTTGAAGGGTAAAGGAACCCTGAGCTTGAAAGGTGAAGTATATATCGAGTATATGCCTGTCTTAGAAGGTTTTGAAGGTATAGACTTAACCGATAAGGGTGGTCTTGTTATTTGGAACAAACCAGGCAAACCAACTAGTTCGAACTTGATTTATCCTGAAAATACGGATGATTGTATCGTCTTACAGAATATGTACTGGTCAGATAAGTTAGATGCATGGACTGTTACTACGAATGGTATTAATGCTAAAAATTATGGCGATCTTATATATATGCGTCCATTCATAGAGATAAACGGAAACTATATTTATGGTGAGGCTATATGGTATAGTCCTGAGCTGTACTGTGAGGAAATGTTGAATGCTTCCTTAGAAGAAGCTCCTTATGATCTGAAAGAAGTATGTGCGGCATTGCTTGAGTATGGTGCAGCTGCACAGACATACTTTGGATATAAGACAGATGAACTTGTTAATGACGGATGGGATTTCTCTGCATATGATTTAGCTTACGCTGACAATATGCTTGATGATTTGGTACCACCTGTGAAGGAAACAACACCAAGTGTAAATGGTACATTGATGAGAGCATGGGATGCTAAGGCAACATTATCACTGAAATCTGCGGTAGTTCTTGAAGTTGTATTACCTAATGTAACTGCTGAGAATATTGTATCTTCTGAATTGTTAGTATGGACAAAAGATGATTTTGCTGCAACTGATAATTTCAGAAATGACGCAGATACTTGTACATTTAGAGTTCCGCTTGAACTTGGTACATTGATGGGTGATGATGGATATGTAGCAACCTTAAGAGTTGATGACCCTAATGCAAGATACGCAGGTATTTCAGCGAAGGAATGTGGCGATACTATTTACTTCATGGCATATTTTGAGACAGAAGAAAACGGAGAAATCAAGACCTATCGTACAAACATGAAGTATTACAGCCCGGATGAATATGTTAGAAAGCAAGTTGCAGAAGGTACTAAGGAAGCTGAAGTATCTATGAGATTAGCAGTTTATAGTGAAAAAGCCAAAGCATACTTTGCGAATCCGGCTAATAAGTAATGTGGTAGAAAGGAGTATAAGTATGAAAAAATACGAAGCACCAACAATGGAAGTTGTTGAAATTGAAGACGTAATTACTGATGATGACACATTAGGAAACAAAGGAAGTGTTCCAGGTGGCGAATGGTAATTTGAAACCAATTATTTAAGGTGATATTACGCCGGCGGCATTTGCCGCCGGCGTAATATTCTATTTAACATTAATTTTAGTTTTATCTCTGAATTTCGGGATATAACTAAAATTAATGTAATATGTAAGGAAAGTGGATTATGGCAAATAAATATAGAATAGCCGGTTTGCTTGTGTCAATGGAGAGTTTTGGAAGAACGGTGGAACAAGCCGTACCGTATTTATGTGACAGTCAAGAAGCTGCAGATTTTATTGTGCAATCAAATATTGAAGCTGTGAGAGAGACATTTCCCAATATGACGGATGATATGGCGGAATATTTATCAACAGGGTCTAGTTTTTATCGTCAGTTATTAAATTATGATGGGTTTATGCTGCATTCTTCTGCTGTGGTTGTAGATGGAAGGGCGTATCTTTTTTCCGCTGATTGCGGAACAGGTAAATCCACTCATACTCAGCTGTGGTTACGACATTTTGGTGAGAGAGCTTATATTCTCAATGATGATAAGCCGGCATTACGCATAGTAGATGGAAAATGGTATGCTTTTGGTACACCTTGGAGTGGGAAATATGACATGAGTGTAAATGAAGGTGTTGAATTAGCAGGTATTGCTATGTTAGAAAGAGCAGAGAAAAACACAATTGAGCCATATACCGGCAAATCGGCAGTTTTCGATATTTATCGACAGGTTAATCGACCAAAATCCTATGAATATCGAGATAAATTACTCATATTGATTGGTAAGTTGATAACGGATGTTCCCATTTGGAAATTGGAATGTAATATGGAAACAGATGCAGTAGAAGTTGCATATAATGCAATGCATGATTTTGGTAAAATGAATAATAATGAATAGAGGAAGTAAAGTGTGAAAATAAAGAAGTTTATAAGCATATGTATGATATTGTTTAGTGTAATTTTATTGAATGCTTGTAGAAATTCTGAGGATGGAGCATCGCATATATATACAGATAATTCAATTGAGGCTTCTACTGAATCGTTGCCAGAAAGTGACATCGTAGAAAGCGATTCTCAGGAACAGATATCTGTGGACAATGAAAAGGTTGATACAGAGCCAACGACATCTTCTGAGTCGAAGAATGAGAGTTCGAATGATAAGGCGTATTTAGGTGAAGTGTTTCTTTTCGAGGAAACGGATACTGAAAATACAAATGATCAGAATACGGATAATGGATCAGAGGAAATGCAAGACTCGGATGGGGATTCAGTAGAAGAACATAATGATACTTTAAATAACTTGGCTGAAGTGCCAGGTGGAGAATGGTAAAGGAGGAGATATATTATATGAAATTAAAACAAGGATTTATTATGCGTGAAATCGCCGGAGAAACCATCGTTGTGCCTTCCGGGGATGAATTGAAACTGAACATGATGATTACACTTAATGATACCGGTAAGCTTCTGTGGAAGAAATTGGAAGTCGGTGCGGATATGGATGAGCTGGTGCAGGCAATGCTTGCTAAGTATGATGTGGAAGAACAGACTGCTCGCTCAGGTGCGGAAGCTTTTGTTGCTAAATTGCAGGAACGTGGTTTTTTGGAGGAAGCGTCCAATGTTTAGAGTACACCTATAAGATATAGATCCTGTCACGATTGGCGGATCTTCTGGATTTAGAACCAGTGGATAAGTGAAGTGTAGATTGGCAGTCCTATGGGGCCAGAACTGCGCACCGCCCCATGACGGCTGGATGCCAAAAGGGTAGGGGAGAGGATATACACTCTGGCAAAAAACATATAGATTTTTGCCAGAGTCTCCGCAGGTAAAGAAAAGAACAACAATTAATTCTGTCCGATACATTACGAATTATCTGTTTCTTCCGTTTTTCCCTTTTGCGATTCTTTTCATGGTTGTGTATCAATGTGCAGTGAAATGAGGACAATATGAGAAAGATTTTGATTTTATTTACAGGTGGAACAATTGCTTCTGTGAAAACAGAACAGGGACTGGAGCCCATGCTCCATGCAGACCAGATATTATCGTATCTGCCCGATTTAGGAGAGACTATCTGCCTTGGCACGGAGCAGGTCTGCAATCTGGACAGCACTAATATGGATTATCGCTATTGGCTGAAGATCGTGACTGCAATTGAGGATCATTATGATGAGTTTGATGGATTTGTAATCTGCCACGGAACGGATACCATGGCCTATACGGCAGCCGCACTGTCTTACATGATACAGAACTCTAACAAGCCTATTGTCTTGACCGGCTCTCAGCAGCCCATCCAGATGGAGATTACGGATGCCAGGAAAAATCTGTATGATAGTATTGTTTATGCTGCGAATCAAGATTCCCGGGGTGTGTGCCTGATTTTTGACGGAAAAGTCATAGCAGGGACCAGAGCGAAAAAGACAAAGAGCTTCAGTTATCATGCCTTTTCCAGTATCAATTTTCCGGAAATTGCCTCCATGCAGCATGGGAAAATTGTGAGGTACATTCCTTGTGAGCGGATGGAGCTTCCCGTCAAATTCTACCATGAGATGAATCCGAAGGTGTATGCCTTGAAACTGACTCCCGGTATCAGTCCGACTATTTTAAGTGCGATTTTTGAGGAATATGACTGTATTGTGGTGGAAAGCTTCGGCGTGGGCGGAATTCCGGACAGCATTATCGATGATTTTTGTAGATTGATGAAACAGTATCGTGAGGGCTCTAAGGTAGTCATCATGACGACACAGGTGACATATGAGGGCAGCAATTTGTCTACTTATGAGGTGGGAAAACGGATTAAGGGAAGATTTCCTTATCTTGAGGCCTATGATATGAACTTTGAAGCTGTGTTCACTAAGATTATGTGGATTATGGGGATGGGAGAACTGTCTTTCCCGGAGATTGAAGCATTGTTTTATAGTAAAATCAATTATGATGTACTGTTGTTTTAGGCGTGGACCGGCTGGCAGCTGCGCATAAAACGGGGTATCAACTGCCAAAAAGCAGCCCATGGTCGGTCCGGATTACAGGTGACCATGGGCTGAAAGTTTACTGTCCGTAGAAAATCTGGGCAATAGGTGAATCAGGTGACAGAATTACGGTCTTATTATCTCCTTTCATGGAAGCTTTTAAAGCATCCAGGCTTCTCACGAAAGAGTAGAACTCCTGTCGGGAATCGTCTGCATAAGCTTCGGACAGGATGCGCATGTATTCTGCTTCGCCTTCTGCTACTAAAATAGCAGCCTGCTTTTCAGCGTCGGAGATCAGGATAGATACTTCTTTGTCGGTGGTATTCTTGATCTTCTGAGCCTCGGAGCTGCCTTCTGCGGTGTAGGTAGCTGCGATGTTGGAACGTTCGGAAATCATTCGCTCGTATACTGCAGCTTTATTTGTACTGGGAAGATCCAGTTGTTTGGTCTCAAAGGACAGAAGTTCGATACCGTACTGGTCAAGTGAAGTACCGATATTAGCGATAATGGCCTCAGACAGTTCTCCGTCTCTTCCGGAAATCACGTCATCCTGCGTAATACTACTGATGACGTTCTTGGTAGAGTTGTACACGATAGTGTCCAGACGGCTTTCTGCATTGGAAATCGAAGAACTTAAGGTCTGGGCGAATTTCAGCGGATCCGTGATCTTCCAAAGAACATAGCTGTCGCAGATCATGGTCTTCTTGTCACTGGTTATGACATCGGAAGGATACAGGTCGTAAAGCAATGTCTGCTTAGGCAGAGTCTCAACGCTCTGGATAAAGGGAAGCTTGAAGCTGACACCGGCTTCCGATACGACATGGTCTACTTTACCGAACTGACGGATCAGGCTGTATTCATTTTCATTGGTCACTACGATGCTGGAAGTGCCCAGCACTAACAGTGCGATAACAACAATAACTAATGCTGTTCTGCGTATGATTTTCATATATTTTCTCCTTTAGGTTGGTAGTGTAATCATCTTAGTTGCCGGAAGTGCTGCCAGCGCCGGAAGCACCGGTCGTATTGGCAGAGCTGTCATCTATGGTCACAAAGGATTCCACAGGATAAAAAGTCTGCATCTGTCCGCTGGGGCTTTCGATGATTACTTTCAAATCAGGAAGCACCTCTTCCATTGCTTCATAGAACATACGCTGTTTGGTAACAGTGGGGTTCTTGATGTATTCCTCATACATGGCGTTGAAACGGGCTACCTGTGCAGTTGCTTCGTTGATTCGCTCTGTTTTCTCAGCTTCAGCATCTTTGATGATACCATCGGCTTTTGCCTGGGCTTCGGGCAGCTGCTCGTTGCGGTATTTGTTGGCATTGTTCAGTGCAGTTTCTTTTCCCTGCTTGGCAGTTTCCACTGCCTTGAAAGCTTCCATGACCTCAATGGTAGGCGGCTCAGAGTCCTGGATGGTGATGTTCACCAGCTGGATTCCCAGATCCTGTTCATCCAGCCGCTCCATGATCATCGTCTTGATGGAGGCCTGAATCTCATTCTTGCCGGTGGTCAGCACCTCGTCGACAGGGTAGCTGCCGATAACGGTACGGATGCAGCTCTGGCTGATATTTTTGAGAATACCAACCGGGTCCTGGGATGCATAAATTGCTTTTACAGGATCAGAAAAGCGATATTCCACAAAAAAGTCCACATTTACAAAATTATAGTCAGATGTGATCATCAGAGATTCATCCATCTCACTCACATTAGTATCTGTATCATAACCGATGCTGAAGCCCTGGATCGTAGTGTTTACTTTACGCACCTGCTGGATGACGGGAAGCTTGAAATGAAGTCCGGGTTCTGTTATTGCTTTGGCATTGCCCAAAGTAATCAGAACTGCCTGCTCCTGTTCTTTTACCTGATAACTGGAATCGAAAAGTACGATGGCTGCTGCGAAAATGATAGCAACAATAACGATCGTCTTTCCAAGCTTTCCTCCAAAAAATTGATTGCCATTTTTGTTCATATGTTAATACTCCCTTCTTATGTATCATTAACTTAAAATTAACTGGCTAACATTATAATACTATGTTTGAAACTGACGCGCAATCCTAAAAAGAGCACGATAGTATTGAAAAAATTCCCGGAGACAGCAAAAAATCGAACGATATCGTAAGCTAACGTTCACGGGAATGTTGTACTTTTTCGTCAGTTATGGTATGATAAATACATTCATGGAAACGTGGGTGGGTAATCATCAGACGACAGGAGAAGGTAATTATGCAGAAGTATGTAATGGCGCTGGATCAGGGGACTACAAGTTCCCGCTGTATCATTTTTGACAAACAGGGTAATATCTGTGCTAAGGCCCAGAAGGAATTTACCCAGATATACCCGAAGCCGGGCTGGGTAGAGCATAATCCCAAGGAAATCTGGTCTTCACAGCTGGCAGTGGCTACGGAGAGCATGGCGCTTCTCGGCATTGATGCGGAGGATCTGTGCGGTATCGGCATAACTAATCAGAGAGAGACGACAATCTGTTGGGACCGGTATACCGGAGAGCCGATTTATAATGCCATTGTATGGCAGTGCAGGCGTACTTCTGATATGATCGATGCGCTAAAGGAGGACGATTTCGATAAAGTTATCCGGGAGAAGACGGGTCTGATTCCTGATGCTTATTTCAGCGCTTCCAAGATCGCCTGGATATTGGAAAATGTACCGGGGGCAAGGCAGAAGGCGGAGGCCGGCGACTTGATCTTTGGTACAGTGGATACCTGGCTGATCTGGAATCTGACCAAGGGGGCGGTGCATGTAACGGATTACACCAATGCTTCCAGAACCATGCTTTTTGACATCCATAGCCTGTGTTGGGATGATGAGATATTACACCGATTCAACATACCGGTGTCCATGCTTCCGGAGGTAAAGCCTTCCAGCTGCATCTTTGGAGATGCGGATCCCCTGATTTTGGGAAAAGCCGTGCCTATCGCGGGCGTGGCAGGAGACCAGCAGGCGGCACTGTTCGGTCAGTGCTGTTTTGAAGAGGGCGAGGCCAAGAATACTTATGGTACAGGCTGCTTCCTGTTGATGAACACAGGGCATCACGCTGTTACTTCCCAGGCGGGGCTTCTTACCACCATAGCAGCCAGCGTTGGTACACAGGTGGATTATGCTCTGGAAGGCAGCGTCTTCGTGGCAGGTGCTTCTATTCAGTGGCTGAGAGACAGCATGCGCATGATCAAGTCTGCGTCTCAGTCTCAGGAATATGCAGAGGCTGTGGAAGATACGGCAGACATGTACATTGTACCGGTATTTACGGGAATGGGTGCGCCGTATTGGAATCAGTATGCCAGAGGAACCGTGGTAGGGCTGACAAGAGGAACTACTAAAGAGCATTTTATCCGCGCTACGCTGGAGTCCATTGCTTATCAGACGGCTGATGTGCTCAGAGCCATGGAATGGGACTGTGGCACTACTTTAAAGAGCCTGAAAGTGGACGGCGGTGCCAGCGCCAATGATTTCCTGATGCAGTTCCAGTCGGATATCATCGATGCAAAGGTTTTAAGACCCCATTGTGTGGAGACAACCGCTCTTGGGGCTGCTTATCTGGCGGGATTGGCTACCGGTTATTGGAAGAACAAGGAAGAAATCAAGGAAAACTGGCAGATCGGGCATACATTTAAGCCGCAGATGCAAGAAGAGAGGCGGGAGAAACTGCTCAAGGGCTGGAAACGGGCAGTGAGATGCGCTATTGCCTGGGCACGGGATGAAGAATAGTTCAGGTAGATGTGATGGAGATTGATAGTTAGAGGCAAAGGGACGCACTTTGGAGGGACACAGACAGGCTTCCGGATGCAGTCACAGCGGTGTAAGACATACTAACAGCCTGTATTTTGACAAAGAGCCGGTATCAAAACGTAGAACTCGCGGCCGGAGGCCGCTCAGACATGCTACGTTTTGATACCGAAAGTCAAAATACAGGCTGTAAGTATGTCTAACATCGCTGCGTATGTCATTCGGAAGCCTGTCTGTGTCCCTCTAAAGTGCTGGTTTGCTTCAAGCTGTGAATCGCCATCGCATCGGTCTGAGTTAGGGTAAGTGAGTGCGGCAGGGACAGGTGATGTATCGGTTAATTTGATGTGCGCTTGGTGTCTACTGAAGAAGGACCTGGCGGAGTGGAAATGTAGAATAAGAGAGATAAGTGAAATTGACTGAATATTCTTGAAATATAAAAGCGATAATTGACAGAAAGGTGGAATAATAAATAAAAAGAGAAAATATAAAAATAATTTTAAAAATGTATTGACAAATGAAAAGAACGTGGTATAATAAAGACATAAACAAGAAAGAAACACGAAAACAAAAAATAAACAAAACCAAATGAACAGAAAGGGTTCAAATCTTAAAGAAAGGAAGGTACAGACCACCAGAAGCGGATAGGGAGATTCCCCAGTAACGAGAATCGGAAAGACTTCCATTAAAAGAATCCAAGGAACTGGAGCCTGGATAAGTGATTCATACAAAAGAAGTAGCTAATAGAAAGCTGAAGCCGAATAAAAAAGTGGATTACTTTAAGAAACAGTAGGATACAGATAAAGGTAGAAAGCCGGAAGATAAGCAAAGCTTATACGTGAGGTTGATATCTATATCAGAAATAAGAACTGAATCGGAAAGTACGAAACTATTATAAAGGAGCAGAAAGCAAACGGAAAGGAAATAATAAATATAGAAGAAGCTACAGTACAATCAGTACAAGTAAAGTGATGATACACAAGAGAAATTAATGGAAGAGAAAGAACAACTTCATATAGAGTATCCAATAACAAAGCAAAAAATTTTGGAGGTAATGACCATTGGATAGCATAGTCTAAATGAGCGTATTGATTGAATGATAATCGATACGCTCAAATTTTTATTTTTTTGTTGTAAACCTCTGAAATTGTGTTAAAATGGGTAATAACTATATCTGTCAACCGTCCGGCTGGCAGAAAACGTGATGAATGTGAAAACACAATCAGGAAAGAGAGGTACACCATGATCGTACAGAAGTATAAAAATATGCTTTCCGGCAAATCGGTAATCCGTCAGCTGTCGGAGTTTGCTACTGCCAGAGGAGCAGAAATCGGTTACGAGAACGTATTTGACTACAGCCTGGGCAATCCGTCTGTTCCGGTACCCCAGGAATTTACTGACAAAATGATACATATGCTGGCTACGAGAAATACACAGGAGCTGCACGGCTACAGTCCCAGTCTGGGAATTCCCAGCGTCAAAGAAGCGATTGCGGCATCTTTGGAAAAGAGATTTGGGATTCCTTACCGCGCTGAGCATATTTTTATGGCATCCGGAGCTGCAGGAGCGCTGGCTCATGCCTTCCGTCTGGTAACAGAGCCGGGAGATGAGATCCTGACCTTTGCACCGTTTTTCCCGGAGTATCATCCTTATGTAGATCTGACGGGTGCTGTACTGAAAGTGGTTCCGCCTGATACAGAGAACTTCCAAATCAATTTTGAGGCTTTTGAAGCGATGATTACCGAGAAGACTATGGCGATCCTGATCAATACGCCCAACAATCCTTCCGGTGTGGTATATTCTACAGAGACCCTGAAGAAGCTGGCGCAGGTACTTACCGATAAGTCGGCAGAATACGGCCATGATATTTTCCTGATTTCAGATGAACCGTATCGTGAGATCGTATTTGAGGGAGTGGACGCGCCCTGCGTATCTTCTTTCTATAATAATACCATTATGTGCTATTCCTTCTCCAAGTCACTGTCAGTGCCCGGAGAACGTATCGGCTATGTGGCAATCAATCCTGCCTGCGAGGAGGCTGCTACCATGGTGAATATGTGTGGGCAGATTTCCAGGGGAATCGGTCACAACTGTCCTCCTTCCATCATTCAGCTGGCAGTGGCACAGGTGCTGGATAAGACGGCAGATCTGAGTGTTTATGAGACCAATATGAATTTGTTATATAACGAATTGACTGCGCTGGGCTTTACCTGTGTGAAGCCGGGCGGAACATTCTATATCTTCCCGAAGGCGTTGGAAGAGGATGCAAAGGTGTTCTGTCAGAAGGCGCTGAAATATGATCTTGTTCTGGTGCCGGGAGATTCTTTCGGTGCGCCCGGTTACTTCCGTATGGCATATTGTATCGATACGGAGAAGGTGGAGCGCTCTCTGGTGGCATTGCGTAAATTCGTGGAGACGGAATATCCGGACAGAGCCGGAAAATAGCATAAGAAAGAAGGGATGTAAGATGTACCAGGCGGGACTCGTGCTGGAGGGCGGAGGAATGAAAGGCGTCTATACTGCAGGCGTGCTTGATTTTTTCCTGGATAAAGGGATTGAATTTTCCAGTATATATGGAGTGTCTGCGGGCGCATGTCACATGTGCAGTTATATTTCCAAGCAGAAGAAACGGGCATTCAACGTCAATGTGGACTATTTGGATACCGGTAAATATTGTGGTGTGAAAAGTTTTTTGACAACAGGGGATCTGTTTAATGTGGAGACTTGTTATCACCTGATTCCGGATTATCTGGATCCGTATGATCATGAAGCCTTTGGGCGATATCAGGGTAAGGCATACAGTGTGGTAACGAACATTGAGACAGGTAAGCCGGAATATCTTCGTATCAAAGATATGAAAGTTGATATTCAGAAGATCAGGGCATCTGCTTCGCTGCCGCTGGTATCGAGAAAGGTAGAGATTGACGGCCATTACTATCTGGACGGCGGCATCTCGGATGCGATTCCCCTGAGAAAATCCATAAAGGACGGCAACCAGCGCAATATCGTGGTCATGACCAAGGAAGAGGGCTTTATAAGACGGCCGACGGATCAGCTGGCTGTGTTCAGACTGCGTTACCTGGCCTATCCTAAAGTATATGAACTGATGAAAGAGCGCCATTTAATGTATAATGCAACGCTGAAATACATCGAGGAGCAGCAGGTCAGTGGTGGTGCTTTTGTTATCCGCCCCAAGCAGGCCAGCAAGGTGGGACGTATCGAAAAGGATGCGCAGAAGCTGGAAGCACTATATGAAGAGGGATATCGGGATGCAGAAGAGTGCTTTGAAGAGATGATGAATTATCTTGAGAGCGGTGAAGGACCGGAGCATGAAATGTAAGTGCGTGAATAGAACAATAAATCGCAACAGTACAGATGCGTCATGATCAAAGATGTGACTGAATTGCTGCAGTAAAAATGGAGAGTTTATTTATGTTGGAAATTATCAAAGCGATTATTTACGGTATTGTAGAGGGCATCACTGAATGGCTGCCGATCAGCAGTACCGGCCACCTGATACTGGTGGAGCAGCTGATTCCTTTTACCAATGTATCGGAGGGATTCTTCGATATGTTTGACGTGGTCATACAGCTGGGAGCTATTATGGCAGTGGTACTGCTGTTCTGGAAGCAGATCTGGCCCTTCAGGATGCCTGAGAAACAGAAAAAAGGAAAAGCAGACCTTATGTCTTATGTCAACATGGATATCATGACCTTGTGGTTCAAGATTCTGGTGTCCTGTATACCGGCAGCAGTCATCGGTATTTTGTTTGACGATGTATTTGAAGCATTGTTCTATAATCCGGTTTGTATCGCCATTGCGTTGATTGTATTTGGTGTTGCTTTCATTATTATTGAGACATGGAACCAGAGACGCAGACCTCAGGTTAATACATTGTCTCAAATTACCTATCAGACAGCCATTATGATAGGTGTCTTTCAGCTGATTGCAGCGATTTTCCCCGGGACGTCCCGTTCAGGAGCCACCATTGTCGGCGCATTGTTGATCGGCGTATCAAGAACTGTAGCTGCGGAGTATACATTTTTTCTGGCCATTCCGGTCATGTTCGGAGCCAGTCTGCTGAAAGTGGTAAAGTTCGGTTTCAGCTTTACTGCGCTGGAGGGAGTGACCCTGGCTGTGGGCACGATTGTGTCCTTTGTAGTATCCCTGTTCGTACTGAAGTTCCTGATGGGATATATTAAAAAACATGATTTCAAAGTATTCGGATGGTATCGTATCATACTTGGTCTCGTGGTGCTGATTTATTTCTGGGTACTTCGGTAGATAAGAAAATAAATCTAAATAGCGATAAAAAATATTTTTCCAAAATAAGGAATTTCAATCAGGATGCGCATTTTTGGCCTGGACATTTGAAAAAAACATTGACAATCTCTCATTTTTCGTCTATACTGCTCATTGCGGATAAAATCCGTTAGGAGATTATGAAAAAGACGAATGTCTTTCTGTAATGAAGGGAGATGTCATTATGGCAGCAACTAAGAAAGCAGCTGCAAAAGCAGCTGAAGCCCAGAATGAAGTTCTGGAAACCGTGGTTGATGCGCCCAAGGCAGAAGAAGTAGAGGCAGAGGCAAAGGCACCTGCTAAGAAGGCAGTTAAGAAGGTCGCAAAAGAAACCGTTAAGAAATCTACAAGAACTACAAAAGCAGCAAAGGCTGAAGAAAGCAAAGAGGAGGCAGCAGCTGAGACTCAGACAGCTGAGAAGCCTGCAGCTAAGAAGCCCGGCAGAAAGCCCGCTGCAAAGAAGGCAGAACTGACCGCTACTATCAGCGTACAGTTTGCCGGCAAGTCTTACACCAACGAAGAACTGGTGAAGATTGCAAAGGATGTTTGGCAGTACGATCTGAAGAAAGAAGAGAAAGACTTACAGAATGTAGAACTGTATGTGAAGCCTGAAGAGAGCACTGTATATTATGTATTTAATGGAACAGAGGAAGGCTGCTTCGGCATCTAAGAGTTCTGCTTCCGTACATAAGAGAAAAACCCCAATGTGGTTGGAATCAACTGCCTTGGGGTTTTTCTTTTTTAATATTATCATTAGGTAGGGATGCAGAAATGAGCAAAAAAGCAGACAGGTTACTTCTATTTCTTTATTTGACAGGATTTGTGGTCATAGCGGCCACCATTGCATTGTTTCAGCCTTTGGCAGATACCATGCCCCAGATGGCAAATCCGCCGGACGAGCATGCAAGATTCATGGTTCCCTGGTATATTTGTCAGCATGGCACAATTCCTACCGGCTTTGAAGAGGAAATCAGGATTCCTTCTTATGGCTTTTCTTACGGGCTTTACAATGTGTTCCCGTATATTGTCCAGGGCTATCTGATGCGGCTGGCTTCCTTTTTTACGGATTCCAAGCTGATATTGCTTTATGTGGCAAGGTTCGTGAATGTAGCTTCCGGAACCTGTATGGCATATGTAGTGTACCTGTTGTCATGTAAATTATTTCAGGCAGCGGGATTTGGATGGGCATTTTGCTTTGCGGTAATGTACCTGCCCCAGAGTCTGTTTCTGCATACGTATGTAAACACAGATTCCATGTGTCTTTTATCAGTAGCCATGATGCTTTACGGATTGGTCAGCGCCTATCGGGAAGGATTCACGCGCGTGAACTGTCTCTGGGTTTGCTGCGGCATTATCCTCTGCGCACTTTCCTATTATAATGCTTATGGCTACATCTTAAGTTGTAGCCTGCTGTTCGCGGCATATTTCCTGCAAAGAAAAGAAGGCAGATGGACCTATGACTGGCGCAAAATGTTAAAGAAAGGTATCTTCATCAGCGTTATCGTACTTGCAGGCATCAGCTGGTGGTTCATCCGTAGTTACATCTTGTACGATGGAGATTTCCTGGGACTTGCCACCAGAGAGAAAATGGCTATTGAGTACGCAAGTCCTGAAGTCAATCCTCTCACCATGTCCACCTATGAAAACAGGGGCTATACCATCCTTGAAATGATGCGTGAAAACAATTTCCTGGAAAGCGTATTCTACAGCTTTGTAGCAGCCTTCGGTTCCATGACCATCACCGCCAACATCTGGATCTACCGCCTGTACAAAGTCTTTTTTGCCGCAGGCCTGTTGAGCTGCGTTTTCCTGTCCTTCCCCATCCTCTCTGGGAAAACAGAACAGTCCTCAACCCGCACAGACAGCCTGTCTGCGCTCACTGTAAGCAGCCGGACCTTGAGCGGCTGGAAACAGATTTTCTTCCACATAAACATGATTTTCTGTATCCTCATGCCCATGTTTCTGCTGCTTCGCTATGCCTACACCATGGACTTCCAGACCCAGGGCCGCTATCTGATGCCCGCCCTCATCCCCTTAATGTACTACACCATCCGGGGGTTCGAAAAACTGGCTGCCTTCAAATTATGGCGAACCTGGCCCACGAAGGTATTGGTGCTATTGCTCGTCCTTCTACCGCTCCTCAGCACCCTCTGGATGACCTACTGCGCCGCCCTCCCCATCTACTTAAAGACCGGCGTAGCACTTGAATAACCAGCTTTTATACACCCACCCCTCTCTCCTCCTTGCGTGCCATTGCTTTAAGCCATAATCCCCCTGCAAAATCAAATTTATAATTCTTTAATAATTATTTTTTAGAAAATGTGTTGACAATATATATGGTAAGTGATATTTTAGGTACAGAAGATGTTAGCACTCATGCAAGACGAGTGCTAATAACATCAAGAAGGAGTGATGGGAATGCAGTTGGATGAAAGAAAGACTAAAATATTGCAGGCCATTATCCGGAACTACCTGGAGACGGGAGAACCGGTGGGCAGCAGAACGATATCCAAGTATACTGATTTGAACCTGAGCTCCGCCACCATCCGTAATGAGATGGCTGACCTGGAAGAACTGGGTTACATCTTACAGCCACATACTTCCGCCGGTCGTATTCCTTCCGATAAAGGCTACCGCTTCTATGTAGATACCATGTTGGAAGAGAAAGAACGGGAAGTAGTAGAGATGAAGGAGATGCTGCTGGAGAGGCAGGATAAGATGGAAGTCCTCTTAAAGCAGGTCGCCAAGGTGCTGGCGCAGAATACCAACTATGCCACCATGATATCCGCACCGCAGACACACCACAACAAGCTGAAGTTCATACAGCTTTCCAGAGTGGATGCGAATCAGATACTGGCGGTCATTGTAGGGGAAGGAAATGTGATCAAGAACAACATTCTTTCCGTAACTCAGGAACTGTCTGATGAGACGCTTTTGAAGCTGAATATCCTGCTGAACACTCACCTCAATGGTCTTTCCATAGAGGAGATCAATCTGGGGATGATAGCAGACATGAAGAAACAGGCAGGTATCCACAGCGATATCGTCAGCGAGGTCATCGATGCAGTGGCAGAAGCCATCAGGGCAGAGGAAGATTTACGGATCTACACCAGTGGAGCCAATAATATTTTCCGGTATCCGGAACTGGCAGATCAACAGAAAGCCAGCCAGCTGATCAGTACTTTTGAAGAGAAGCAGCTTTTGAGTGAACTGGTACAGGGCACACTTGCGGATGAGAACAGTACAGGAATCCAGGTGTACATCGGCAACGAGACACCGGTCAGCAGTATGAAAGACTGCAGTGTGGTGACAGCCACATATGAATTGGAAGAGGGAATGCGAGGTACAATTGGTATCATCGGACCCAAGCGAATGGATTACGATAAGGTAATCGGTACGCTGAAGGCTCTGCAGAGCCAGTTGGATGAATTATATAAGGGCAGATAGCTGTCGGGCAAGGTCCGGATCGGACGCAGCCGTATTTACAGATAGGAAAGAAAGGATGATACTATGGCAGATAATGAGAAGCAGACAATGGAGCAGGAAGCACAGGATACTGTAAAAGAGGATGTGCAGCCTGAAGCAAGAGCAGGAGAGGCAGATGGCTGTGAAGAAGCAGCTAGCCAGTGCAGCACTGCAGATGCAGAGGGTGCCGGCGAAGAAGCCGGGGAACAGGAGGAAGCTTGCGAGGAAGAGATTCCGGAAGGCGTAGAACCCAAGACCTGGGCGGAGAAGATGGCTGCCAGAAAGCAGGCAAAGCAGGATAAAAAGTCTGATGAATATAAGCAGAAGATTGCAGAACTGGAAGATAAATCCAAACGTCAGCTTGCAGAGTTTGAGAATTTCCGCAGAAGAACCGAGAAAGAGAAGCAGGCCATGTTCGAGACCGGCGCCAAGAGTGTCATCGAGAAGATTCTTCCTGTCATCGACAATTTTGAAAGAGGACTTGCAACGGTACCTGCAGACAAACAGGAAGATCCGTTCGTAGACGGTATGAGCCGTGTCTACAAGCAGATGCTTGCAGAGTTGGATAAGATCGGTGTGAAGCCAATTGAAGCAGTAGGTCAGGAATTCGATCCCGCTCTTCACAATGCAGTAATGCAGGTGGAAAGCGAAGAATACGAAGCCGGCGTAGTTGCACAGGAATTACAAAAGGGTTATACCTATCATGACAGTGTCGTAAGATACAGCATGGTAGCAGTTGTAAGCGAATAAGCTTACCATAGATTTTTTCAATAAGTAAATAATCAACATTTAATATTAGGAGGGCTTAATCATGAGCAAGATTATTGGTATTGACTTAGGTACAACAAACAGTTGTGTAGCAGTTATGGAAGGTGGTAAACCCACCGTTATCGCTAACGCAGAAGGCGCAAGAACCACACCTTCCGTAGTGGCTTTTACAAAGACAGGAGAGAGACTGGTAGGTGAGCCTGCTAAGCGTCAGGCAGTTACCAACTCCGAGAAGACCATCGCATCCATCAAGAGAGATATGGGTACTGACAGAGGCCGTACCATCGATGGTAAGAAATATTCTCCTCAGCAGATTTCTGCTATGATCCTGCAGAAGCTGAAAGCAGATGCAGAGAGTTATCTGGGTGAGAAAGTTACAGAAGCAGTTATTACAGTTCCTGCATATTTCAATGACTCCCAGCGTCAGGCTACCAAGGACGCAGGTAAGATCGCAGGTCTGGAAGTAAAGCGTATCATCAACGAGCCTACCGCAGCAGCTCTTGCTTACGGTCTGGACAATGAAAAAGAGCAGAAGATCATGGTATACGACCTGGGCGGCGGTACTTTTGATGTATCTATCATCGAAATCGGTGACGGTGTCATTGAAGTTCTGGCTACCAACGGTGATACTCGTCTGGGTGGTGATGACTTCGATAATAAAGTTATCAACTGGATGCTGGATGAATTCAAGAAGGCAGAAGGCGTAGACCTGTCCGGTGATAAGATGGCTATGCAGAGACTGAAAGAAGCTGCTGAGAAAGCTAAGAAAGAGCTGTCCAGCGCTATGACCACCAACATCAACCTGCCTTTCATCACTGCAACTGCTGAAGGACCTAAACACTTTGATATGAACTTAAGCCGTGCGAAATTCGATGATTTGACACGTGATCTGGTAGAGAGAACAGCAATCCCTGTTCAGAACGCTATGAGAGATGCCGGACTGACCAACGCAGATCTGGGTCAGGTACTGTTAGTAGGTGGTTCTACACGTATCCCTGCTGTACAGGATAAGGTAAGACAGCTGACAGGCAAAGAGCCCAGTAAGTCTCTGAACCCTGATGAATGTGTAGCTATCGGTGCTTCCGTACAGGGCGGTAAGCTGGCAGGCGATGCCGGTGCCGGTGATATCCTGCTTTTGGATGTAACTCCTCTGTCTCTGTCCATCGAGACCATGGGTGGTGTCGCTACAAGATTGATTGAAAGAAATACTACTATTCCTACCAAGAAGAGCCAGATCTTCTCTACCGCAGCTGATAATCAGACAGCAGTTGATATCAACGTAGTACAGGGTGAAAGACAGTTCGCAAGAGATAACAAGTCCCTTGGACAGTTCCGTCTGGATGGTATCCCTCCTGCACGTCGTGGTATCCCTCAGATCGAGGTTACTTTCGATATCGATGCCAACGGTATCGTAAATGTATCTGCTAAGGATCTGGGAACCGGCAAGGAGCAGCATATCACCATTACCGCAGGCTCCAATATGTCTGATGCTGATATCGAGAAGGCAGTAAAAGAAGCTGCAGAGTTCGAAGCTCAGGATAAGAAGAGAAAAGAAGCTGTAGAAGCAAGAAACGATGCTGACTCATTTGTATTCCAGACTGAGAAAGCCCTGGAAGAAGTAGGTGACAAGATCAGCGACAGCGACAAGACTCAGGTACAGGCAGATCTGGAAGCTGTAAAAGCTATCCTTGACAGAACCAAAGATCAGGAAATGAGCGACAGTGATCTGGATGAGCTGAAAGCTGCTAAAGAAAAGCTGATGAACAGTGCACAGTCTCTGTTTACCAAGATGTATGAGAATATGCAGCAGGCACAGGGCGGTGCAGCAGGTGCAGGTCCTGACATGAGCGGTGCAGCAGGTCAGCAGACATCTTCCGCAGATGATGATGTAATCGACGGAGACTTCCGTGAAGTTTAATGTTGAATAGATGCCGATTACGTGATATGATGTAAAGCAGTGTGCATACGGTGTAACAGTTCAGACAGCCGGCACCGCGCAGTCAAAATCGCACTTCAGTGCGATTTTGCAAGACTTGCGTGCGCCAAAATGCGCTTTTAGCGCATTTTGTGTGCATCTACGTAACAGTTCAGACCCCGTCTGAACTGTTAC
>JAFTVH010000056.1 GCA_017465845.1 Lachnospiraceae bacterium
AAACAAGGTCTTAAAGGCTTAACAATTGCATAAAGTCTGTCACCGGCAGTATTTATGTACGCTACGGCGCGAGTGTTCGAGACCTTCCACTCGTAAAACAAAACTAAAGGAGAAAAAAATGAAAAACGAAAAAATGCAATTAATGACTCACGCAGCGGCAATCGCTGCTCTTTACGTTGTGCTTACATTGATAGCCAACGCTCTGGGCCTGGCCAATTATGCCATTCAGGTCCGCTTTTCCGAAGCTCTTACAATTTTGCCTTACTTCACACCTGCTGCGATACCGGGACTGTTTCTTGGCTGCCTTATCAGTAATCTTTTGACAGGCGGTGCATTACTGGATGTTATCTTCGGCAGCCTGGCAACCCTGTTAGGTACTGTCGGTACTTATCTGCTTCGTAAAAACAAATGGCTGACACCTATTCCTCCCATTGTAGCTAATATCTTGATTGTTCCTTATGTGCTGGCTTATGTTTATAAGCTTGAGGGATCCATTCCTTACTTTATGGTAACTGTTGGAATCGGCGAGATTATTTCTTGCGGTGTTCTGGGAATGCTTCTTTTGAATGTGCTTCAGAAATATCGGAAATATATTTTCCGCTAGTGGTAACAATTTATTGATTGACCGCCTCTGCCTATCGGCAGAGGCGAATTCAAAAGAAGTGGCAGTTTAATCCGCCACTTCTTCTATCAATTCTACAGCCATAATACCACCTCTATTCATACACATACGTAATAAAGCAATTCCCATTCTCCTCAAACCACTGCGTCGAGTCTTTCATTCCTTTTTTATAAAGCTTACCTGTAGAAGGCTCCATAATGACCACATTAAGTTCATTAAATCCGGTAATCAGAACCGCTTCCCCATTCTGCAAAATAGCCAGCACCGGAATATCCTGGTTCACATAATAGAGCATTGCCTCCATTGACACACCTGTCAGGTTCAGGATGCGGCACTGGTTCAACCCCTGTTCCAGAATCTGCACCGGTGTCTGCCCCTGGTCTAAGAGCGACTGGCTGTTCATGGTAATGCCTTCCTTTTGCAGCATGGTATCCAGGCAAACTGCCAGACTGCTTCTTGTGGCGTCAGCGCTGTTCTCTTTAATCGCCATGATCTGGTTTCTGGTGACGAGGTTTCCTCTTCTGTAGATACGTTTTCCGCTGTCATCCGTTACCACGCCGGAACGTTCATAAGCAAGCTTTACAGCTTCCGCCGGATCTACATAAATGCCACAGACTCCATAAGTGTCAAAGACATAATATTGCTCTATGGCTCCTTCCGCCGTCAATTCTACATCTCTGTCTCCTTCAAATACTACTTCCTTAGGACTTCTCACCTGGAGATTCTTCTCATTGATGGAAAGTCTGGTCTGAATCTGTACGATTTTCTGGTAAACATCAACACTTACTACCACAAGCTGATTCTTTCCGGCCTTAATTTCCTCATTATTCATAATATAATCAGGGGTTGTTGCTTCAAAGGTTCCGTCACTCATCCGCTCCACTCTCTCTAACGTAATCTGGTTATCAGCAACCGAACAATCGGTCATATAGATTCCATCCGGGAGCGTTTTTTCAAAAAGCGATTCTTCCGAATCATAAATACAGATTTGATACATCGGGAAAAACACCTTGCCGGCAGAGTCTGTAGTAATATCCTCCAACCGGGCAACTCCATAAATAATGTCCTCCCCCATGAAACCAAGCAGCTTCACTGCAGTTCCTTCCTCGGCAAAGACCTCACTCTGCTGCCCGCTGCTCAAGTTCCTGATTACAAGGCTGCTGCCATGATAACTGTCTTCGCCTTTCTGCCACACAAGAATCTTATGGTTTTCAGATGCCATCATACTACCGTCCAGTGTAATGGTTACCACAGTCTCATAAGATCGGTCATCCATATGAATCAGGAAAACGGTATTGTCCAGATACAGGTACAGCTGACCTTCCCTGTTCATAAACAGGAGCTGTTCCATTTCCTCCGCCAGAATGCCATAGCTTTTATCCGAAGGAAGATAAACAATTTCCTCTATGGTATTCATTGAGTTGTCATAATAGTACACAGCGATTCCCACTTCCCCTTCATGACGGCCTCTGTTCATGTAGCCATACACCGCAAAGTATACGTTACCGCCTTCATCCACATCCAGCACTCTCATATCATGATGGTCATAAAGAGTCCTCGCATCCGCATTTTCACTGTCATAAAAGCAAAACAGCACTGTCATCTTACCGGTAGTCACATTGTAGCTGCAAAGTCTGCCCGCCACCTGGAAAACTATGATATTGCCGTCTTCGCTTTCCACAAAAGACAGATTCTCATCTGTGATTCCCAGTCCGATCTTATCATTTGCATAAATATCTCCCCGGACATCCGGAATCTGCGTCATCGTCCTTTCAAATTCCAGAAGATACATTCTCTCTGCATTGGTCAGGAAGCGTACACGATAAGCTTCCTCTACCATGTAGTAGGTGGTGTTTTCTTCTTCCGAGGTGGATACAATGTAATGAAGCACTATGCTTCCGGTCTGGGTGCCAAGCTCAGTCATCTGAATAACCGGCTCAGTCTCTTCCGTCACATTCAGATCAGCCCAGGTAATCTGTTTGAAACTGCTGTGAATGTTCACTTTATGCAGCGTGGTATTGTCTCCCGAGGAGTTGGATTCCAGATACTTTGTCAAACCCTGTTCTTTGGCTGCTTCCCGGTCATACAGCATCTCGTGAAACTCTTTTACAAACTGAAGCTTTTCAAACGCATAGGTATCCTCACTCCAGATAATTCTTGTATAATAGCGTATAGTGCCCATATCTTCCGTATCCAGACGGATTACCAGCATATACTCCGTATCTGCTTCCATCAGATCTTTCAGACTGATACTGCACTTCAGCTTATCTTTCTCCAATGCACTGAAATCCGTGACCTCGGAGTTTTCTATCAGCCTGCTGCCATCTATACTGCGAACCTCTACACTCACCTGATTTACCGTAAGACCATAGGTGTCCACTGTAAATTCCGCTTTTCTTCCTTCTCCCAGCTCTGTTACCGTCTCTCTCTGATAGGCAGTATCCATGGCATTTACGTAGCCATGCAGCTGGTTGTAGGAAATTCCATCCTTTTCCATTGTAACTACAGGCAGGGAAGCCGGTGCCATTTCCATTGTCATATTATTATTTCCCATATTCATGACATGGCTGATAATTACTGTGGATGTAAGAAAAATTAGTATAAATACTGTTAACTTAATGATTGTCTTCTTCATTCTTCCTCCAACAGCCTTGCAAGCGTAGGTGAAATGCCCAGATAAGAAAGAAGCTCATGCACATCCTCTTTCGCCTTCGGGCGCATATGGTTACGTTTTACCGCACGGATCAGGAGATTCTTAGGCGTATGTTCCATATCGATGAACTCCAATATCTGAGCGTCATAGCCCTGTTCTGTAAGGAGATTGGCCCGGATTGCGTCTGTGATCAGAGCAGACATCCGCTCTTTAATGAGACCATATTTTAAAACCGGCTTCAAATCCTCACAGTGAATCTGTTTGTTCACTTCATGCTGACAGCAGGGAACAGCCATGATGACCTTAGCACCCCATTTTATAGCTTTTTCTATGGCATAATCAGTTGCAGTATCGCAGGCATGAAGTGTCACGACCATATCTACCCGGTCTGCACCTGTATAAGTACTGATGTCTCCTTTTTCAAAATGCAGGTGGTCATAGCCACATTTTTCAGCAAGCACATTACAGTGATCGATGACATCTGTTTTTAAATCCAATCCGGTGACCCGGATGTCTTTTCCCTTCAACTCATGCAGATAATAGTACATGGCAAAAGTCAGATACGACTTACCGCATCCAAAATCGATGATGCGGATCGTCCTGTCTTTGGGCAGTTCCTCCAGCACATCTTCGATAAATTCCAGATAACGGTTGATCTGGCGGAATTTATCGTATTTGGCTTTGGTCACTTTGCCGTCAGGTGACTGCACGCCAAGGCCTACCAGGAAATCTACCGGCTGACCTTCTTTCAGAATGTATTGTTTGGTCTTGTTATGTGAAAGTGCGTCTGTTGTGGTCGCTGCTTTACCATCACCGTTTGGACTGTTCCCGCTGTTTGACCCTGCAGGCTGCTTTTTCACCTTCATGGTAAGCTTTCCTTTTTTACTGACAAGCACAGTGGCACTCATGGCAGTTGCCGTGAACTGTGCCTGACCAAAGTGGGGGACAGCGGGACGCTCTGAAGTGGGCCGCCCTGTGCCGGGCTGCTCTGCGCCGGGCTGCTTTTCATCCGCCTGCCCAAGCATCCCCAGAATCCGCTCTGTCATTTCTTCCTTACTGTAATTGTGATGGAACACCTGGGTTCCTCTATATATTGTCTCCTGAAACAACAGCTCTCCCTTAATTTTCACCGGACGAACCTTCACCTTCTGTGCAGCTTCCTTGTCACGGGAATCGCTCAGGATGATCTGTTCCAGGCTTGTATTCAATGTATTCTCAAGTAATTCTCTTAATTCCTTCATTTCTTTCTCCTAATAGTTACGTTCAGCCGCGCCCAATCGCAAAGCATCAAAGATGCTTTTGGCCGCAGCCAGAGGCGCTTTCCGCTGCTTCGCAGCTATCTTTGCTCATAAAAAGCAAAGTTATTGCAATATAGCACGCCATGTCTATATTGTAATAACTTTACCGGAAAATCACAAGTTAAAATTGTATAATTCCTCTTCTTCCTCCATGTCTTCTTTTGTATACTTCATTATACAAAAGAACCAGGATCAAATCCTGCAGCCAGACCCACTTTTCAGGAGGCGTGGGATTTTCCACAGCAGCTTCCTTTTCTTCTCTCTGAAGGATGGCAACGATATTCTTAGCCATTCGCTCCAGACTGAAGCGATCCGGATATTCATCGTAAATCATACTGCCTTCGTAATCCATTCTGTCTAAAACTGATGCAACCCTTCTTTGGTATCTTTTGACCTCCAGGGGGTACATCTGCTGTAAATATTCCATATCCCGGATTACGGTATCTTCTCGTCTGGTACCGTATGGTCCGGGATATGTCATGTAATAAGGGAGGATTCTACGGTCGAAGTCCATATGCACAACCCTTTTTCTCTTATGATATGCAGGGACTGCGACTTTGTTTCCTCTTTTTTATTTTACTTCAGTGCCTCGATTCTGGTAAGTGCACGCTTCAGAGAAGCTTCCGCACGCAGAACATCTGTCTCCGGTGCGCGTGTGTTCAATCTTTCCTGTGCTCTCTGTAACGCTGCTTCTGCACGTTTTTCATCGATTTCCTCCGGCCACTCAATGATTTCAGCCAAAATCGTCACCTGATGAGGCAAAATCTCTGCAAAGCCGGCGTGGAGCGCGGCTTGTTTCTCCTTATCCGTCTCATGGATGTTCAGGATACCCGGACTGATGATGACGGTAAGGGGAATGTGACCGGGCAGGACACCGATTTCGCCTTCTGTGGTATTGAATTCCACCATATCAATCTTGCCTTCGTAAAACACTCTGTCAGGCGCAATGATACGCAGAATAAAATTTCTGTCTTCTGCCATGTCGTTCCTTTCTGAATCCCCACTTATTTCACCCTTGCAATCACATCATCGATGCTTCCGGCATTGAGGAAATAGCTCTCGGGAATGTCATCATGCTTACCGTCAAGAATTTCACGGAAGCCGCGGATGGTCTCGTTGATCGGCACATACTTTCCTTCCAGACCGGTAAACTGTCCTGCTACGAAGAAGGGCTGGGAGAGGAATCTCTGTACCTTACGGGCACGGGATACCACCAGCTTATCTTCCTCGGACAATTCATCCATACCAAGGATAGCAATGATATCCTGGAGCTCTTTATATCTCTGCAGGATCTCCTGCACGTCACGGGCTGTTCTGTAATGTTCTTCACCCAGGATTCTGGGATCCAGAATACGTGAGGTGGATTCCAGAGGGTCAACTGCCGGATAGATACCAAGTTCTACGATAGAACGTGATAATACAGTGGTAGCATCCAGGTGGGCAAAGGTGGTAGCCGGTGCCGGGTCAGTCAGGTCATCCGCAGGCACGTAAACTGCCTGTACGGAAGTAATGGATCCGTTTCTGGTGGAGGTGATACGCTCCTGCAGGGCACCCATTTCGGTCTGCAGGGTGGGCTGATAACCAACTGCGGAGGGCATACGTCCCAAAAGTGCTGAAACCTCACTACCTGCCTGCGTGAAACGGAAAATATTATCGATGAACAGCAGTACGTCCTTACCGCCTTTGTCACGGAAGTACTCTGCCATGGTCAGTCCGGTAAGACCTACTCTCATTCTTGCTCCGGGGGGCTCGTTCATCTGTCCGAATACCATGGTGGTCTTGTCGATAACGCCTGATTCTGTCATTTCATGATAGAGGTCGTTGCCCTCACGGGTACGCTCTCCTACACCGGTGAAAACAGAGTATCCGCCATGCTCGGTAGCAATGTTACGGATCAGCTCCTGAATCAGAACCGTCTTACCTACACCTGCACCGCCGAAGAGACCGATCTTACCGCCTTTCTGGTAAGGGCAAAGCAGGTCAACGACCTTGATTCCTGTTTCCAGAAGCTCTGTTTCTGTAGATTGTTCTGCAAATTCAGGTGCCGGTTTATGAATCGGCTCATATGACACACCTTCCGGTGCCGGCTTATTGTCAATGGGTTTACCCAGTACATTAAAGATACGTCCCAGGGTATTCTCACCAACGGGAACGGAAATGGGCGCCCCGGTAGCATTGGCCTCCATTCCTCTTACCAGACCGTCAGTAGGACCCATGGCAATACATCTGACGGTATCATCTCCAAGATGCTGGGATACTTCAACCGTCAACTCACTGCCGTCTCTGGTAGGAATGACAATGGCCTCATTAATCTGGGGCAGCTTCCCTTCATCAAAACGGATATCCAGTACCGCACCGATGATCTGGGTAATCTTTCCTTTATTTTGTCCTGCCATTTTCTAATATCCTTTCTGATTGCTTTCGCTAAGAGATTGCCTCCGCTCCTGCAATAATTTCTGTTAATTCCTGTGTTATAGAGCCTTGTCTTGCTCTATTATATTTTAGCGTCAGATCACTGATCATTTCTTCTGCATTGCTGGTCGCATTGTCCATGGCCTGCATTCTTGCTCCGTTCTCACTGGCAATTGATTCTTTCAGTGCCCCGTAGATCAGGCTGGTGACATATTTGGGTATTATCATGTCCAGTGCCTGTTCATCATTGGGCTCGAAGTTCATCAGTGTATTGCCGCCATTTCCCCGGGAAGCATGATGTTCATGATCCACAGGAAGGAGACGAAGCATGGTAGGTTCATGGCTTACCGTATTTTTAAAAGAAGTATATGCCAGATAGATTTCTCCGATCTTACCTGCTGCATAGAGCTCCAGAAGCCTTTCGGAAAGCTGCATGGCGTCTGCAAAAGTAGGCTCCTCCACAATGTGGGACAAATCCTCGGAAATCTCGTAACCACTTCTGGCAAGCGATTCCCGTCCTTTATTGCCTACTGCATATATCTGCAGTTCTTCCTTCTTCCATCCCTCATGTCTGGTAACCAGCTTTACAATATTGGAATTGTAGCCTCCTGCCAGACCTCTGTTAGAGGTAATAACGATAACAGCCTTTTTGATAGCATTACCTTTTACCAGATACTTATGATCCATATCTCCCACGCGGGAAAGGATGTTGTTCACGGTCTCGTACATACAGTCAAAGTATGTTTTGGATCGTTCAGCTTCGGCTCTGGCATGCTGCAGCTTTACAGTAGAAACCAGCTTCATGGCTTTGGTGATCTGCTGGGTGCTCTGAATGCTCCCTTTACGACGCTTAATGTCTCGCATTGATGCCATATTCTGCTCCATTCCTTCCCGGCATTATGCCGGGCTAAAGGTTTCTACTTAAACTGATTCCAGTTCTTCTTGAACTCTTCGATTGCCTTCTTAAGCTTTCCTTCGGTTTCCTCGCTCATCACCTTTTCCTCAGCGATACTGTTTGGTACCTCCGGATATCTTGTATCCAGGAAATCGAAGAACTGCTTTTCAAATTCAGTAATCTCTTCTACAGCTACGTCCAACAGGTACTTTCTGGTCACAGCATAGATAATGATGACCTGATACTGAACAGGCATAGGCTTGTACTGAGGCTGCTTTAATACCTCCTTGATACGTTCGCCCTGTGCCAGTCTCTCCTTGGTATCGGCATCAAGTTCAGAACCGAACTGGGAGAAAGCTGCCAGCTCACGGTACTGTGCCAGTTCTACACGGATAGGTGCAGCCACTTTTTTCATCGCCTTAATCTGGGCAGAACCACCTACTCGGGATACGGACAGACCTGCGTTAACAGCGGGGCGAAAGCCTGCGTTGAACATCTCTGTCTCCAGATAAATCTGACCATCTGTAATAGAGATAACATTGGTCGGGATATAGGCAGATACATCGCCTGCCTGGGTTTCGATGATGGGAAGCGCGGTCAGGGAACCTCCGCCGTACTCATCGCTCATTCTTGCTGCACGCTCAAGCAGTCTGGAGTGCAGATAGAATACATCACCGGGATATGCTTCACGCCCGGGCGGACGACGAAGCAGAAGTGAGAGTGTACGGTAAGCGGTAGCATGCTTACTTAAGTCATCATATACTACCAGTACATCTTCCCCGTTCTCCATCCATTCCTCGCCGATTGCACAGCCGGAATAGGGAGCAATATACTGTAAGGGAGCCAGGTCACTTGCCGTGGATACGACTACAGTGGTGTAGTTCATAGCTCCGTACTCTTCCAGTGTCTTTACGATATTGGCAACGGTAGATGCTTTCTGGCCGATTGCCACGTAGATACATTTTACATTCTGACCCTTCTGGTTGATAATGGTATCAAGAGCGATAGCCGTCTTACCTGTCTGACGGTCACCGATGATCAGCTCACGCTGTCCTCTTCCGATAGGAACCATGGAGTCAATGGCCTTAATACCGGTCTGAAGTGGGGTATCCACGCTCTTTCTGGTAATAACACCGCTTGCAACTCTTTCTATCTGACGGTATTTATCCGTCTGAATGGGACCTTTGCCATCAATAGGCTGGCCCAGTGCATTCACAACTCTTCCCAATAACGCATCGCCTACGGGAACCTCTACCACACGGCCGGTGGTCTTTACCATGTCCCCTTCGTTAATATTCTTCTGGCTGCCCAAAAGAACCGCACCTACGTTATCTTCTTCCAGGTTCAGCACCATGCCGTATACTCCGCCCGGGAATTCCAGCAGTTCACCCTGCATGGCATTTTCCAGTCCGTGCACACGGGCAATACCATCCGCCACCTGGATAACCGTACCAACATCGGATACATCCAGTTGGGACGCGTATCTCTTGATCTGATCCCTGATCACTGAACTTATTTCTTCTGGTCTTAAATTCATGATTCTGTAGCGCCTTTCTTTCAGCGTGGCCTTTACCCCAGCTGAATCGTTAATAATTGTCTCGTCAAATCATCCAACTTGCTGCGGATACTGCTATCCACCACTCTGTCTCCGATTCTGATGATCATGCCGCCGATGATCTGCGGCTCCACCTGATAATGCATCTCCATCGTGCGGTAGTCTGTGGTCTCAAGAAGTCTGGCTTTTACCTGCTCCTTTTGTTTCTCTGTCAGTTCCACCGCTGTAGTCACATGGGCAATACCGATTTTCTGCACTTCCTTTACTTTATCTACAAAGTACCGGAAAATAGACTGCAGATCGCGGTATCTTTCCTTCTGAACGATGATCTTTAAAAATCCAGTCATCTCTTTGCTGGCCCTGCCGTCAAAGACCTCCTCGATGACAGCAAGCTTCTCCTGCTTAGGGATAGCCGGATGCAGCATCATCTTGTCAAAATCCGGATTGTCCTTCAGAATTTTGCGGATTTCTTCCACCTCTTCCAGAAAAAGAGAACCCTTATTTTCTTCCATGGCAATCCCAAACAGAGCTTCTCCGTATGTCTTGGATACTAGCTTAGCCATGTGTTCTCACCCATTTCCTTCAGAGTCTCTTCAATCAACTGATCCTGCACCTTGGTATCCATAGAAGCTGCCACTACTTTACCTGCCATCAGAGACGCCACGGAGATGATCTCTTTCTTCACATCATCTGCCAGCTTCTGCTTTTCAAGTTCAGCTTCTGTGCGGGCTCTTTCCATAATCCTTGCAGCTTCTTCC
The DNA here is from genome assembly GCA_017465845.1 of Lachnospiraceae bacterium. GTDB lineage: Bacteria > Bacillota > Clostridia > Lachnospirales > Lachnospiraceae > Acetatifactor. The sequence goes on from JAFTVH010000056.1 coordinate 10,194, forward strand.
TTGGCTTCAGCGATGATTCTGTTCTCATTTTCCAAAGCTCTGCGGCGTGCATCGCTTAAGATTTCTTCAGCTTCCTTATTGACATCCTTAAGTTTGCTTTCATATTCTGCTTTCAGACTGTTCGCATCCTCCAGGCTGATTCTGGCTTCATCCAGTTCGCCTTTGATCTTCTGCTTACGGTCATTCAGCATCTTACGCGCCGGATTGAACAGGAAGTAGCTCATGAGCAAGAACAGGACAAAGACTGCAATCAGCGTCAGTACCGAATCTGCCAGAAGCTGCCAGTCAAGGCCAAACATTCTGTCATAGGTCTCGCCTGCGGTTAATAGTATCATTGCCTGTCTCCTTTCCGGCTTCTTACCATAACAGAGGTTTTACGAATAATAACAGGATAGCAACCAGCAGACCGTACAGACCTGTGGTCTCAGCTACTGCCTGACCAAGCAACATGGTAGAAGTAATGGCTGACTTTGCGCCGGGATTGCGTCCTACAGCTGCTGCAGCATGTCCTGCTGCGATACCCTGTCCTACACCGGGTCCGATACCTGCGATAAGTGCCAGTCCTGCACCGATTGCGGAACATCCTAAGATAAAGTTTTCATTAAAATCCATTGTAATTTCCTCCTGAACTTATAAATCGTTTTAAGTAGTAACTGGTTAAAGTAGTACTTTTGTGTCTCCGACTGCAAACGCAATTTCCGACGTCATTCGACGTCTCCGATTGCAAACGCAATTTCCGACGTCATTCGACGTCTCCAATTGCGTTGGAGATATAGGTCATGGTCAGCATACAGAATACGTATGTCTGAATTGCTCCGGAGAACAAGTCAAAATACACATGCAGTGCTGCCGGCCAAATGGTAGCGATCCATCCCAACAGTCCGTATACCAAAGTCATCATGATGGTACCTGACAAAATGTTGGCAAACAGACGCAGAGAAAGCGATATCGGCACTGCGATTTCACTGATAATATTAATGGGCAGCCAGATCGGCAGCCAAGGGGGCAGCGGTGAACACATATCTTTCCAGATGTCCTTGGGCTTCTGATATTTGAACTGATTAAAATGAATCAGAATAAAGGTCAGCACACCCAGAGGTAATGTTACACCATAATCTGCGGTAGGGGGTCTCAGTCCCAAAAGTCCTGAGATATTACTGAATAAAATAAAGATAAAGACAGTACCTATATAATTATAATATTTGATACCGCTCCTGCCCATGGTACTATCTACCATGCCATCCAGCTTCTCCACAATCAGCTCTACCACATTCTGAAAACCGCCCGGTATCTCCGTGGCTTTCTTCATGGCTTGTCCTGCTGCTATGGAAAAAGCAATCAGAATCAGCATTACGATAAACAGACACACATGTGTCGTTGTTATCCACACTTCATGGCCGAAAAAGCTGTATTTGAACACTCCGTGGACCATGACGTCAATGTCCGAAGACGCGGATAACAAGATTCCATGCTCCATACTCTCACCTCCTTACATTTCCGATTCTTACTTCACTTCCTCCACGTTCTCACTCTCATCCGGCTGTGCCTCTTCATCAGGCATTGCTTGTGGCTCGGGATCTGTTTCGTGGAAGATTTTGTTACATAATTTATGAGTAAACGGCTGTATAAGCGCGGTTACTTTCAGGCTCATGTACCCCAGAAAGACTACAAGGGGATTTAAGGTTTCCGTCATAATAATGATTAACATTATGAGCACAATTAATACATATCGGATCATGTATCCTTTAAAAATCATTTTAGTGGCTGATTCGCCGTAATCAAGCGATCGGTCCAATGTACGGTACATATGCCAGGCAGACAGGGCTGCAGCGGCAATTCCCAACCAAAGGCCGATGGAATATATTGCTAAATGATCCATCCCGGGCATCCATGAAGGTCTTCCTGCAGAACCGATGACCATACAGATCAGGCCGATAATTTCACAGACCATTCCAAAAAATATCATTCCGATATGCATCTCCAGAAGGGTTCTTTCCTTCTTTCGCAAAATTTCAAGCAGATTCATTGTTGCCGTGTGTGTCCTTTCTGTGTTTCTCCGTCTCTTCAGTTACACGCTTTCGGCTTTTGTCCGGCGTACTGAAGATTTTTTTCGCCATTTTATAGATATTCTGCCCACCTGCAATGGCTCCTATGAAAAAAAATATTATGGTAAAATACGCCGTATCCAGTTTTCTGTCCAGCCAGATTCCCAGGGCTGTCATCATGGCAATAGGAACAATCATATTGATTCCGAACTGGAGAATCATGGTCATAGACTGAAAGACGGTGCGGTCATAGGGGGTGTATTTTTTCACTGAAGAGGTCGGCCTCCTTTTCAAATAGAATCGGTGTGTGGGACTGCTTTGTAGCCGTTTTCTTTACGAATTCTTAACGGACATGGGTAAATTATATCCAAAATTTCTAAAAATGTCTAGGGAAATGGCTGGAAGGAAAGTAAATTTTCTCTAAAATTTTTATGAAGGAACCAAAAGATTTCAGATTGACTTCTCATGCATGAAATAGTAACATAAGAAAAAAGGAGATGATACCATGTTCATCAGACAAGTTATCTCACAGGATGCAGAAGCCTTAGCCGCAATCTATGCTCCATATGTTGAAAATACTGCTATCACTTTCGAATACGAAGCCCCGGATGCGGAAGATTTTCGAAACAGAATCCATCACACATTACAAAAATACCCATATCTTGTGGCAGAGGCAGACGGAGAAGTCTGCGGCTATTGCTACGCGTCAGCATTTAAAGTTCGGGCCGCCTATGGCTGGTCCGTAGAAACATCTATTTATATAAAAGAAAGCTGCCGCAGTCAGGGAATCGGCCGCGCCCTTTATCAGGAACTGGAAAAGCAGCTGCGGCTGCAGAATGTCTGCAATCTCTGTGCCTGCATCACTTATCCCAACCCAGCAAGCATCGCCTTTCACGAAGCTTTCGGCTATCGCACGATTGCTCACTTTCACAATTCCGGTTATAAATTGGACAAGTGGCACGACATGATCTGGATGGAGAAAGTTCTGACACCCCACCAGATTCCGCCTCTTCCCTTTATTCCATATCCCCAAGTGTGCGCACAGCACGGAAAGGAGTACATATGATAACACAGGACAACCTGAAAATCTACCGTCAACGTTTTATCCCCCCCGAATGCATCCTTTTAAAGGATGATATCATCGTAAGTCAGACAGAGGACATGATCATCACCAAATGGAAGACTCTAAAACCCAAAACTGCCTTTCAGCATGGCTGTTCCTGCTACTTTCTGAAGAAAGGGATTAAGGTCAGCAAATATTACCGGGCCGATGACTCTCTGCTTTTCTGGTATTGCGACATCGTAGATTACTCCTATAATGAGACAGAGCATGCTCTGACTGTCACCGATTTGCTGGCAGACGTCATCATTTATCCGGACGGGCGTTTTAAAGTGGTAGATTTGGACGAGTTGGCCGATGCATTGGAACAAAAGACCATCACACAGGAACAGCTGACTCGCTCTTTACGTCAGTTAAATGAATTGTTGACGCTCATCTATCGTGACAAATTTGATCAGTTGGAAGCACCACTAAATATACTTGGCTTATAATGAATTTCGCGTGAATTCTTCCAAAAATTTTAAAGCTCTCGAGATGTCTTTATAAAAGATGCCTCGAGAGCTTTTAATATACTAATAGAAAATATGCCCCCCGATAGAGATACCCGTGAGTCCCTCAATCGGTGTTCTGAAAAATACACAATTACCCACATTGCTTATGCCGGCCATGGCTTCATCAGCCGCCCGATAACATTTATCCGTAGCCTTATCTACTGCCAGTGCCAGTTCCAAACGCCCGCTCGCAACCGGTGAAAATTGTCTGGATTGATAGATAACACCCACCACAGTATTAGGAAACTTGGAGCTTAATACCCGGTTGATAACCACGGCTCCAACTGCAAACTGACCTTCATAAGGTTCTCCGCCGGCTTCACAATAAATCAGATTGGCAAGCAGCTTACGGTCACCCTCTTCAAACGTAACCTCTGAAATATCTCTCCACTTGCCCTGAGCTGCCGCCTGAGACAGCGCAATTTCTTCCGCCAGCTTCTTCTTCAGGTATACCAGGTCTTCCTCTGCCTTCTTAATCTCTGCTTCATATTGAAGTGCCTGAGCTTCTGCCTCAGATATCTGGTCTGCATACTGGGATATAGAACTGGAGGTCTGATTGATCAGCCCGGATACCCTGCCCTTTTCCTGTTCCGCCTGGGCTTTCAGATTGTCCAATTCTGTCTTCTCACTTTGCAGCCTGGCTTCCTCGGATTCTATATACTGACGGTTGGCTTCATATTCATCCAGCTTCATCTGACCATATTCTGCAATCTTCTCAAAGAAATCTGCCACATTCAAAAAATCCGCAATGCTCCCAATGGTAAAGAACGTTTCCAGATAAGACTTCTCATTCCGCTCATACATATAGCGAATCCACACCTTCATGTCAGCATACTGCTTGGCTTCCACTGCCTTAGCTTTCTCCAGTGCAGCCTGCGTGTCGGAAATCTCCTGCTCTTTGTCCGCAATCTGCCGCTCCAGATCTGCCAGATTGTTGCTGACCTGGGTGAGTTGGGAATTCAAATTATTCAGTTTTCCCTTCAGGCTATTATGCTCACCCTTCAGGCCTTCCAGCTCTTCCTTCGTATCATCCAGCTTCCCTTCCAGTTCCTCTTTCTCCTGTTGGGTCTGGTCAATCCTCTGCTGGGTAGTGGTCGCATAGGAAACCGTTGGCATCGCTCCTGCCGTCATCGTGACCAGCAAAAGTACTGCCGCTTTCCTTCCCAATACGGTTCTTATCTTTCTCACGCCGCGAACTGCCCCGCCTTTCTAACTTCTGCCTCTAATCGGCTAAACTTCCAACGTTATCTTCCTTCCGGATGGAATGTACTTGATGTATTTGACACCTGTCGCATCGAACATTTTCTTGGATGCCCGGTTGGCAGGCGTTCCGTCATATTTGTCGCTGTCATATACAACAGTCTTGATTCCCGCCTGAATGATAGCCTTAGCACATTCATTGCAGGGAAAAAGAGATACATACAGCTTCGTTCCCTCCAGAGAACCGCCTCTATAATTCAGAATCGCATTCAGCTCACTGTGGGTCACAAAGGGATACTTGGTCTCTAACGCATCCCCTTCTCGCTCCCAGGGGAACTCATCGTCTGAGCATCCGCATGGGAATCCGTTATATCCCATGGAGAGTATTTTATTATCATCGCTGACAATACAGGCACCTACCTGGGTATTTGGATCCTTGGACCTCATTCCGGACAATGCTGCCACTCCCATAAAATATTCATCCCAATTGATATAGTCTTTTCTTTTCCCGCCCATAAGAACTCCTATTTGGTTCCGAAGATACGGTCTCCTGCATCTCCAAGACCGGGAACGATATAACCATGATCGTTCAGCTTTTCATCCAGAGCACCGATATACATATCTACATCAGGATGAGACTCTTTCATCTTGGCAACACCCTCAGGAGCTGCAATGATGCACATGAAATGGATATTCTTGCAGCCTTTGTCTTTCAACATCTGGATAGCAGCCACAGAAGAACCACCGGTAGCAAGCATGGGATCCACTACAAATACTTCTCGCTCTGCGCAGTCTGCAGGCAGCTTACAGTAATATTCTACAGGGTTCAGAGTCTCAGGATCACGATACAAACCGATATGACCTACTTTAGCCGCAGGAATCAGCTGCAGGACACCGTCTACCATTCCAAGACCTGCCCTTAAGATAGGAACGATGGCCATCTTCTTGCCCTTCAGTTCTTTCGCAGTTGTCTTACAGATAGGTGTCTCAATCTCCACATTATCCAGCTTCAAATCTCTTGTAGCTTCATAGCAGATCAGCATTGCTATTTCGCTGATCGTCTGTCGGAAATCCTTCGTACCTGTCTCTTTCTTTCTAATGAGCCCGATTTTGTGCTGAATCAAAGGGTGATCCATTACTACTACTTTAGCCATTTTAACGTTCCTCCTTAGTCTTATGATAATTTTTTCTCAAAAGTTTAGCCGGTTTTATCCCAAATCTCTCTTTTATGCCGAACTTTTCCGCTTACTGCTCAATGAGACTAATTCTTCTCATATGTCTCTCTTCTCCGGAGAACTCTGTGTTCAGGAAGGTCTCCACGATTGCAAGCGCCAGATTCTCTCCAACGATGCCTGCTCCCATAGCGAGTACATTAGCATCGTTATGCAGTCTGGTCATCTTGGCCGACAAGGTATCACTGCACAGTGCAGCGCGAACACCCGGTACCTTATTCGCAGATATGCTGATACCGATACCTGTGGTACAGATTACAATACCTTTCTCACACTCGCCACAAGCCACAGCTTCACCTACGGCACGTCCATACATAGGGTAATCGCAGGATGCCTTGCTGTCACATCCTACATCCTTTACAGTAATATCATTCTCCTTCAGGTATTCTATTACTTTCATCTTCAAATCATAACCGCCATGGTCACATCCAATTGCTATCATTTTCTTATCCTCCAGTTAATTTCATTATTATTTATGATGTAAAGCAAACGTTCGCCATCTGCTTCTCTGCTTTTTCATGAACACATGCTGCTTCACTGCCTGCGTACAACTTACAATCGCACTACTTTGTGTCCTGCTGCTTTTAACAGTCTGTTCATTATAGCTTGTCCAAAACCTTCTGTTTCAAACGATTCTGAAAAGATCCTTGTCACATCTTCATCGTCAAATTCTCTTAAAATAGTATAAAGATGTCTGCCGATACTAAGTTCATCATCCCGGCTTCCTACGCTTTTTACCACCTGGGCATGATACTTATCAAGTACCTCTTCAGTACCGATGACTCCCGTCTTCTCCCCCGCAAGCATGGCCTTGGATACTTCGCTGTTGATATATTCCACAACCTTGTCCTGCGGTCCGGTCACAATCGTCAGGTCTCCTTTGGGAGCATAATGACGGTATTTCATTCCGGGAGCCTTTGGAGCTTGTCCGCTGTCTCCATTTAAAATCGTAACATCGGCCTCTACATCGCCCAGCACCTCGGATAGCATCTCCTGAGTTATAAATCCCGGTCTCAAAATCTGGGGCGGTTTAACTGTCAGATCAATGATGGTAGACTCCAGGCCGATTCCCACCTCACCACCATCTATGATCATCTCAATCTTACCGTCCATATCCTCCGCCACATATCTGGCCTGCGTAGGACTGGGCTTCCCGGAGGTATTGGCACTGGGTGCCGCCACATATCCTCCTGCATATTCTATCAGCTTCTGTGCCACTTTATGAGAAGGCATTCTGACAGCCACCGTATCCAGCCCTCCCGTGGTCTCATAGGGCACCAGATCTGACTTAGGCAAAATCATGGTAAGAGGTCCCGGCCAGAACGCTTCTGCAATCTTCTTTGCCTCTTCTGACACTTCTGACACAATGGGATAAATATCCTCCCATTTACAGATATGCACGATCAGCGGATTATCAGAAGGTCTTCCTTTCGCCGCATAGATTTTGCACGAAGACTCTTTATTCAGTGCATCTCCACCCAGACCATATACTGTCTCTGTAGGAAAAGCTACCAGCCCACCTTCTTTCAGTACTGCTCCTGCTTCCTTCAATAGTGCTTCCGCCGCTTTCTCCTTTACTTTGCTTTCCTCTATTTCAACAATTTTTGTTTCCATATGTTATAAGTCACTTCCAACCTGCATTTTGTTTCATGTTATCCCAATTCCACACCAGTATATCACAAGTTTCTGAAAGCGTCAATTTTGCCCTCTGGCTGAACTGTTAAGAATTCAAATATTGCAATATCCCCAGATGAATCGCCCAGGCTACTTTCTCCTGATATACCTCCGTGCACAATTTCTCCGCTTCTTCCTGATTGGACAGGAAACCGCATTCTACGATAACAATAGGGGTAGGTGTCTTCTTCAAAAGATAATAGCTGTCGTTGGCTTTTACCTGCCGTTTATTCTCAGGCTCGATATCCTGCACCAGTCTGGTCTGTATGGCTTCCGCCAGCTTCTTTCCCGCTGCACTGGTCTCATAATAGAATACCTGCGCTCCATGGACATACTCTTCCGGATAACTGTTCTGATGGATGCTGACTGTCAGCACAGGTGATGTCTCTTCTATAATGCTGACTCTCCGCTTCATATCCTGGACTTTTTTATTGGATGCGTCCTCATCATACAGCCCATCTTCCGTCTCTCTGGTAAGCACTACCGTAACATCATTAGCCTCCAGGAACTCTTTCAATTTGAGGGCAATACTGAGATTTACATCCTTTTCCAGCGCTCCGTTGATACCCACCTTTCCCGGATCGCTGCCCCCGTGCCCTGCATCTATGACAATACAAGGCTTATCATCCGTCGTCTGCACCACACTGGATGCCGTATATTCAGCGGCTTCTTTCGCCAGTGTCAACATCGATACTACCAAAAGTCCACTCATAATCATGGACAAAAGCTTATTTTGAAATTCGCTCATATATTTCTTACTGTGCAGGACAAATCACTCCTACATTCCCATTCTTACTTGTCATTTAAAATATATGAGCTCATTTCTCTGAAAAGAACAGGATGTCACCGGCGTCGCAGCTTCGCCCCTTCTTTTACTGTCCCACGTAGCCTCTGATCAGATTCCAGATACTATCCGTACCATATCCCAGCCTCCATACAGCTACGCCTGCAATATCATGGGTAGCCATTACACTCAATTTAGCTGCAATGGATTGTTCATCCTCAATCCAAATCTGGTACGCAATATTTCCGCTTGTCCATTTGGCGTAATTCTGGCAGGTCTCCTCATCCCACTGGGGCGTAATCTTTACCCTGCTCAAGAAATCAGCTGTATTATTGATAGTCAGATATTCATCTGTCACCTTGCTTCCTTCCGTCTTCCACAGAATCGTATAGAAAGGCAGCGCATTCATCAATTTCTCTGCAGGCACCGCTTCCAACGCCTTGGTAATACCGTAGCTCACATAATCAATACTTGCCACACTTCCCGGATCACCGCTTCCGTGCCAGTGCTCATCATATCCCATGATAATTACATAATCTGCTACCTGCCCCTGAATATCCAAACGATAATAATCGCGGAAATTATAAGGAACATAATTATCGATAGACAAGGTCAGTCCATTTCGTCTGCACTCCACAGAAAGCTCCCTGACGAACTGAACGTAATGAGCCCCTGTCTCTTCATTTATCTTCTCAAAATCAAGATTTACACCATCCAGTCCCAATTCTACAGCCATACTGATGATATTAGCCACAAGCTTCTGCCTGGTAGATGTCTTTCCCAGAACATTGCCAACACTCACCGACGAATTGGTCTCATAATTATAATTAAAGTCATCCCAGACACCCCATACCTTCAGTCCCAGAGCATGCGCACGGTCCACATAATCCTTTGTGGCAAAACTTCTGAAATTCCCCTCTTCGTCATTCAGACTGAACCATGTGGGTGCAATGACGTTCATTCCATTGGCACCTGCTGCCATACTGTCCAGCGTGCTGTTGCCGCCCACGCCTCCAATGGCATGCCAGCCCAGGCTTACCTTTCCCTCCATAGCCACGGATGTATATTCCGGTGCCACATAATCCGTTACAGGGATTTCCTCAATCGTTTCCGCCTGCCCCTTAGAGGTATTGGCCAGTAATTTATTTTCCACATACCCGATGATGGAGTCTTCGGTCTTGACTTTGCTCCAGGTCTCCATAGTCTCCAGGACCTCCACCTGTGCACCTGCAGTCAGATCGCTGAGAATAGGGCTCTTGATGCCGCCGCGCACACGCACAGCCGTATCCTTGGTCAAACTGTCAACTGTCTTTGTCCCCCACCGGGTGTACATCTGCACATGGCGGTCATAGATATCAACGGAATAATTGGTGGTCCTTTTCACATAATCTGCTGCAAGATACAGATTCCCCCCCTCTTCCAGCACAGCTACATAGCCCAGCTCTTGGGTCTGCGCCGTACCATTTACAGCAGTCTTGACATTGACAGTGGTCCCGCCGATAGGCACACTGATTATCTCTGCAGCTGTTGTATAAAGAAGCAGACCTTCTGTTCTGTCCACATAAAATCCTTCATTCAAATAACGATGTACCGTATCTATATCAAAATAGCAGATACCGTCCCGCAAAATCGCCTTTTCTTCTACAATTTCATCCTGTAGCACAATAGCAAGCTGTTCCCCTGAAACACCGAAATATTCATTCAGGTCAGCTCTTTCATCGGAATAAGAATACTTTTCTATCAGTACACTTCCTATACCCACTGCTCCAATGATGATGATCAGAACGATTGCAACCAGTACCGGTATTATTTTCCTCTTCATGCTTTCCTATCCTTCTCTCTTGTTGATTCTATCTTCAACTGCCTAATAACAATACAATTTTCCCGTTGTATCCTACCGGCAGACGCTTTTGACCGCCTGCCGGTAAAACGGACTGTTCTCATTATAACAGACTATTCAGATATCGTCATTACCAATTTTTCTTATTTTTTCTTTAAAGTGAAAAACTTCCAGCTGCGATACCGGTCAGAGAGGCATTCCATACCTTTCCGCAGACTCAGGCCTTCAACCAAAAAGATTTTGTGATAAATCAAATCCAATTCCTGTCAAAAAAACTGACAAATCCAATATCTGTTACCGAGATGCTCAAGCTGCGCCCAACAAACAAAAATACTTCTCCATATGTTTAAATTGAATTATAACTGTAAAACTAAATATAGTTGGAAAAATAACCGACACAAGCACGTTAGCTTGTAAGACATCCTTACGTCATGTCAGGATACTGACGTTCATACTTACACCATTGGATGATGTGTGAACTGTAACAGTCTGACATATAATATATCAGAAGAAAAATCTGACTGATTCCAGTCCGGTGCTCTTTCTGCGTACGCCAGAGTAAGCTTGCGGAATGATAAAAACTTCCACGGACTATCATCAAAGGATGAGACAGAACAATCCGTCTCGGGGATACAACTTTCCTGTCAGCCAGGAACTACACTGCTGACCTCCTCCCGGCGCATATTACCGGAAGCATCTCTTACAATGAATTATATTCCCGCAGGGGAATTTTGGCAAGTAGAAATTTAAAAAAATATTAAACTTTCCAAGTCCCCTTGACTTAAAACGCCCGAAAGTATAATATACTTGTATCCAACAAAGGAAGAAGAATCAGTTACGCCATTTCGCAGCCCCATCGCTGCAGAAAGGAAGGTTGTTTTATGAAAATAGAGAAAGTTAATGATAATCAGATTCGCTGCACACTTACCAGGGAAGATCTGGCCAGCCGCGAATTGAAGATAAGTGAACTTGCCTACGGCACCGAGAAAGCCAAGAGCCTGTTCCGGGATATGATGAAGCAGGCTAATTACGAATTCGGCTTTGAAGCAGAAGACATCCCTCTGATGATAGAAGCCATTCCGCTCAATGCAGAATGTATCGTGCTCATCATCACCAAAGTAGAAGACCCTGAAGAGCTGGATACCCGTTTTTCCAGATTTGCCCCTTCTGCCGGAGATTCCGATGAAGATTATGACGAAGCAGACAGCGAACAGTTAGAGGCTTCCGAAGAAGTCATGGATCTGTTCCGCCGTCTCCATGAAAGCAGCAAGAACCTGCCGGAGAAAAGAAATGACAGGGAGTCATCAGACCAGGACGGAGCAGCCTCACAGCTTTGCCGCATTTTCCAGATGGATACCCTGCAGTCTGTACTTGCTGCTGCACACCTTACCGGCTCCTTTTACACCGGAGAAAGCGCACTCTACAAAGATGAACGTACGGAAAGCTACCTCCTTGTACTTTCCCAGGGCAACATGTCCATGGAAGATTATAACAAGGTCAGCAATGTGATGACCGAATACGGGCATCTCCGCAAGAACCTGTCCGCAAGCCTCCCTTATCTGGAGGAACATTATACACCGATGATAGCCGGGAATGCACTGAACGCATTGAGTGCATCTTAATGTAAAAAGGGCTGACATATCAGCCCTTTTTTATTTCGCATATTTCTCACAGGTTCGTGACTTAGTTCAGTATTTCCAACACAACGGTAAAATCAACCTTCTCACCGGGATTGATTCGACACTCATATACCGGATGCTGTCCCCCGCAGGAAGCCGATCCCACACCGCTCATGCGATAATCAACATACAGATACAGCACGTCTTCCGGTATCAGATCCTTCCTGTGAGGCGCCTTCGCCATCTCATGCATGTCATAATGTGAGGCACAGAAGGAAAATGCCTCTCCGCTGATACGTAAAGCAGTCTCTCCTGTCTGCATCGCAAGCCACTTGGTGTCGCAATGACTTCCGTTCTCCTGCGGTTTTTCATATGCTGCCCTTGTTTCATCAGGGCAATAGGAATAACAGCCAAGCAGTGCATGACTACGTTTGTCTTCATAACACTCTGCCGGCCCATATCCAAAGTATTTCATATTGTCAGCGCCTTTTTTCAGCGGTAAAATATAGCCGTAACGGGGCAGCCAATAAGGAAGCTTTTCCGAGAAATCTCCCTTTTGCGAGATTTCAAGTCTGCCGTCATTCCAGATGCGATATGCAACCGTTCCTGCACAGATCACAGACCGTCCCTGAACACTGAAAAGGAACGTTCCTGTCAGGCAGATACTATCGCCTTCCTTAACAGCCTGAAACTGTCTTACAGCCAGCTCCGGATACTCAATATTACCGAATTCTTTTGTATTCCTCCAGTCCTTGGCAATTCCTTTTCCCCAGAAATAGTCATTGTCTGTGGGAGCCCTGAAGCAATTCCATTCAAGCGGTGCGGCTAGCAGTTCCTCTCCTTTGACTGTAATCTGGCACAGCCTTCCTTCATCCTTTCGGAAAGTATAAGCGAAATCGTCACCACGGACAATATATTCTGCCCTGTTTTCTTCCAGAATCAGTTCTCCGTAGTTTTTGCGGTCTTTATCTGCCATCTCATTGGACGCTATATCCTCAGCTGACGCCGCCTGGGCTGCATTGCCCTGGGCTGCACTGCCCTGGGCTGCCAGCGGGAAGCTGAATGCTGTTACAATATGTCCCTTTTGGGCCCAGATTTCATCTTTTTTAAGAATAACTTCAAAAATAATATAGACATTCTCAAGTGCATAGGGCTCTGCTGTCGTTACGGGAAGCACCGTGCTTTCTCCCGGCGCAGCTGCTGCACTGCATGTTCCCTGTGCAACCTCTTTCTCCTCTGCAAGGATTCTCCACCGGATCTCATACTCTGACAGATCAAGGAATGCAGACCGATTGACTGCTGTAAAGCTGCCATCCTCTTCCCTACGGATGCGGACAGGTGCATACACTGCCTTCATTTCCAACAGAGAGGAATGGACCTCTCTGTCCACAGATACCAATCCATCCATGCAGACATTGCTGAGGTGGTGGTGCTCGCCAAAATCACCGCCGTATCCGATGAATTCTTTTCCGTTTTTGTCTTTCAGTCTGATGCCATGATCACACCACTCCCACACGAATCCGCCTGCAAACCGCGGATCACTCTGGAAGATCTCATCATAGAACCGCAAATCTCCGCAGCTGTTTCCCATGGCGTGACTGTACTCAGCAAGCAGCAGCGGAATCTTGATACTTTTATCCTCAAAAGTTCCCGCCACTTTTTCCAGCTTCGTATACATACGTGAATGGAAATCAAAGAGCTCATTCAACTCTTCTTTTTCTTCTTCGCTCATATAATCATATCTCAGAAAAGCCCCCTGATAATGAAGCGCTCTGGTGGGATCTGTCTCACGGACATAGTAAGCTGTCTTTTTCAGATTGAGTCCCCAATAGGATTCATTACCCAGAGACCAGATGACGATACTTGTATAATTTTTAAAAGATTGCACCATCCGGGCAATACGGTCCTGAATCGCTTCTGCGAACATGGAATCCTCCAGGATATCATGCCATCCGTTCACATATTCACAACCGTGGCACTCCATATCAGCCTCACTGAGCACATAGAGGCCAAGTTCGTCACACAATTCGTAGAAACGCGGATCATTGGGATAATGAGCGGTACGAACGGCATTGATATTATGCTTCTTCATAAGAATCAGTTCATTCCTCATAAAATCCACATCTACAACATAACCCGTATCAGGGTTGCTGTCATGCCGGTTCACGCCGTTTAGTTTCACAGGCACGCCGTTTACACAAAATACCTGATTCTGTAAGCTCACCTCACGGAAACCAAATTTATGTAAGATATACTCATCACCGCACTGCAGCAAAAGCTCGTACAAGTATGGCTTTTCAGCTGACCACAGCATAGGATTTGCCACCTGCAGCTTCAATTCTCTGTCTGCACCTACCTCTATCTGACCGCAGCCCACCGTTTCTCCCAGATTTAAAATCTGTACCTTCACAGTCTCTGCAGCATCCACAGTAAGCTTCACCGTTCCGTCATTCTTAGTTACAAGGCCAAAATCCCTGATTCCTTTCTCACTTCTTTCCAAAATATATACATCTCTGAAAAGACCGGAAAGTCTGATCTTATCCTGGTCATCCAGATAAGTACCTGAGCACCATTTCAGAACCATGACACACAGACGATTCTTCCCTTCACAAAGATATGGTGTAATATCAAAGGAAGAATCATTATGAGGAACCTCCGCATATCCTACGAAGCTGCCGTTCAGCCATACATAAATGCAGCTGTCCTTTCCCTCAAAATGAAGCTCATACCGTTTTCCTTCCTTTATGGAAAAATCAAACTCCTTGCAGTACGCAGCTGCCGGATTCTTTTCCGGTACATAGGGTGGATCGAACGGGAATGGATACGGTGAACTCTGATACTGGGTATAATCTTTCCCATGCAGCTGCCAGGTTTCCGGTACCGTTACCTCTTCAAATTCAGAATCATCAAAGCCATTGACATAAAAATCATCCATATCATAAATGGAAGGTTTCCAGCAGAATTTCCACACGCCGTTCAGCGGATAAAAATATGCTGAATTCTCTCTGGGGCTTCTTACTGCCTCCGCGCTCTCATAGGGAATGAAATAGGCATGGTCTGCCAGTTCATTTACCCGAAAAG
>JAFTVH010000057.1 GCA_017465845.1 Lachnospiraceae bacterium
AACTCCGCCAGATAATCAGCTTCAAATGTAATGATGACCTGGTTCTCTTTACGGCTGATGCCGGACTCCATATGTTCTGCTCCTATGGCAAAGAAAAACAAGGTCAGTTCTTCTACTATTTTGGCTACTTTCTTCTCCTCGTGTGTCATGATATTTACCTTTCCCTCTCATAATCAGTTAAGTTCAGTCTGAAACAGTAAAGCGGACATTCCCAATCCACTATCGCTCCTTGCTCATGAATTTATTCATGATGTGAACGCTTTGTGTTTCTCACCGTCTTTTCTGTGCTTTCTGGTTTCAAAATGCTTCATAAAGCTTTCCAACACAGGAATCATGATAATCGCCACCCAGCCTGCGCTGAAGCCATTATTATACAGATTCAGTCCCCCGTACATGGAAGATGTACACATGACGATGGCCGAATGCAGAAAACCGGCAAAAATTCCGGGGATAACGCCAAATTGACCTGCAATAGGAGATAACCCTACCGCAAACATGGCAGCCAGCAGGATGCCGGGAGTAGACGCCGTGTACTGCGTCAGGAATGTAGACAGAAAGACTCCTAAAAGCACCGGCAGATAGTTCCCGGCATGGGCACCGAATGCCGAAAATCCCACTACCGTCAGGATGGCACCGATAACAGGACCGGACAGGTCACCGCCCACCAGCATCACATAAGTAAGGGCAATCATTCCCATAGAACCCATATTGATCAGCGTGGCACCGGGACCGTTCATAATAACGAAATCTGCCACCGCACGACCGGGATGCTTCAGAATCTTACGATATTCCTTCAAATCTCCACCGCAGCTTACCAGCCCCAGTATTATGATTGCCGCAAAATAAAGATACATTCCCACAACAATCATCATCGGTCGACCTTCTTTCCAGATAAATACAGACTCACTCTCCAGACCGAAGGACTTCAGCACACATACCACAACAAAGGCCAGAATACCACCGGAGAACCCTACGTTGAACAGATTATAACCCATATGCATGGAAGCCGTGTGCATGGACAGGGGCGGCAGGACAAAACCCACAAAAATGCCCAAAAGGACGGCAAATACCAGATTGACCGCCCAGTGGAACGGCAGCAGATATACCATCTCTGTCACAAAAGGTGACAGGCAGGTACCAAACAATGCCGTATAAATATATCTGCTCATATGAGCCCTGTGCATTTTGGCATAGAGCCAGGTTCCCAGCAGCACCGGCAGAATATTGACCGGATTCTTGCCCCACAGACCATAGCCCGCATTGATGAATAAAGCAGCCATAGTCAGACCCGTGAAGGGAATCTTCTGCACAATAACAAGGCCGATACAGATACTCAGAATCATAGCTGCGTTAAAAAACGCCGCACCATATCCCGCCAACTCAAAATAATCTGTAATCAGTGCATCACGGGAAAACACAATGGTCTTCATCCCCTGAGCAATCTCCATAGGCGAACCGGATGTAAATCCTGCAGTCAACAGCAGAATTACGGAAAAGAAGCTGAACAGCTTAAGTTCTTTGCCATGAATCTTATTTTTCATTTTATTAAGAAGGGTCTCTTGCATAGGGTCTCTCCTTGATATGGATTATTGTTTCTTACACCATTCCTTATATTCATCCAATCTCTGTATAAAACCACTGAACTCCGGCACGGTAAAATCCAGTTCCTTATGCCTGACCGGATATATGATACCTTTGTTGATCAGCTGAGCCCTGGTAGGGGAAATAGATTTCCCTTTCTTCCCAAGCTGCTTTGAAATATTGGAAATTGTACAAGGCAATTCATTACACTTGACCATTGCAAAGATGAATTTCTTATCACTGTCCGAGCATCTCTCATATCTGACTTTAAAGAAGCCCTCATCAAGCGTTTTAAAAAAGTCGGGAAGCACCTTTTCGACATGTTCCAATTCAATCACTTTATCATCTGTATTTTGATAAACCAGCTTACAAAATTGCTGTATGAAAAACGGATATCCCTTTGTGATATTTATTATCTGATCAACAGCCGCTTTTGTATAAAGTACATGCAATTTCTTAACCGGTTCTGTAATGGCTTTTTCCGACTGCTCATAGGTTAATGAACCCACTTCCTTATAAATGAATAATCTCTCGGAATATGTCTTCTCATCTGATAACATTTTATATATTTTAGGTAAGCCGGCCCCAATCACCATGACCGGATACCCCAATTGATTCGTCCGATGCAAAGCTGCGATCAAAGATCCCAATTCTTCCACTTTCATATATTGAATCTCATCAATAAAGAAGCAAATTGGTGTTTCTGATTCATAAGCTGTCTCTCCTATGGAGGTGAATACATCTGTCAGGCTTTGTGTCAGATTATTCGACTGATATAGTTCTCTATCCTGAATCGATAAAGAAAAAGTACTTCCGTTGGGGTCAAAAGAAACAACTAATGATTTAATGGCATCCAATGACTTTCTCACAAGCTGTTTTACCTTTTCTTTCGCGCTTACTTCTCTTAAAAACATCTGCGAACATGTAGCAATCTGAGAGATGAAATCATTTCTTGTTTCAACTTCAATGTGTTTACAAAAAATACCTTTACCCTCTGCAATTTTCTGCAATCTGTTTATCAAAACAGTCTTCCCCACACCTCTTAATCCGCTGTAAATGACGGACTGCATTGGAATATTCATTATCAGAGCATCAAACATTTGCTCCATACTCTGTATATCTTCATCTCTTCCTGCTAAAAATGTGGGCATCAAGCCTGCTCCCGGTCTATAAGGATTTGGTTTAAACATATTCTCACCTCCAATTACAGTATTGCATACTTTGCAGTGTCAGTCAACACATCTCCGTTGTTTTCCGTAAAAATCCGTCCAAAAATATATTAGACTTTTTAGTCTAGTTCCACAACTCCTTATAAATCCGAACAACGTCGTCTTTCGTCGCCTCTCTTGGATTGGTAGCCGTACAGCCATCCTGCAGCGCAGCCTCAGCCATCTCATCAATTTTGCTCATGTACTCTTCTTCCGTAATAGTACCCATCTGGGAGATAGACAGGGGAATATCCATCTCTTTCAGCATGAACTGCACCCAGTTCACCAGAGAACGGACCGTCATAATCTTATTATAGCTGCTTAAACCCAAAATCTGCGCAACTGTGGCATATTTCTTTACGGCAGGCAGATATTCCGGACGACTCTTACTGTGCTTATTGATATCACTGTTAAACTCAATGATATGGGGCAGCAGCATGGCGTTTGCACGGCCATGAGGAATATGGAACATGGCGCCGAGCTGGTGTGCCATACCATGGTTCAAACCTAGTGAAGTAGAGTTGAATGCCAGACCTGCAAGGCAGGATGCCACATGCATCTTCTGTCTGGCATGAGTGTCATTTCCATCCAGATAGGCTCTTAAAAGGAACACACCGCAGATTTCAATTGCTTTTTCTGCCAAAGCGGTGGCGAACTCGTTGCGCTCCGTGCTGACACAAGCTTCCAACGCATGGGTGAATACGTCCATGCCGGTATCTGCCGTGATGGCAGGAGGCACGCTTCTCACCAATTCCGCATCCAGAATCGTCTCTTCCGGTGTCAGGGACTTGGCTACCAACGGATATTTTCTCTCTGCAGCCCGGTCGGATACTACTGCAAAAGAAGTTACTTCAGAACCGGTACCACTGGTGGTAGGAATGGCAATCAATGCCACATCCGCGTAGTTCTCGATTTTCAACGTAAATTCACGGATTGCCTTGGAGGAGTCGATGGCAGAACCACCGCCCACCGCCACAATGGCTTCGGGTCTGTACTCCAGCATCTTCTTAACGCCTTCACTGATTTTCTCAATCGGAGGGTCCGGGACCACTTCCTTAAAGATATCGTATTCGATACCTGCTTCCCTGATGGGACCTGTAATCATCTCGATCATACCGCTCTGCACTACGAAAGGGTCGGTAATAACCAGCACCTTTTTATAAGGCAGCTCTTTCAAATGGTCCAAAGCCTGATCTCCAAAGAAAATTTTCGTCTTAATCTCAAAGCTTTTCATGTCTGTCTCCTTTTATCGTAAATTCGTAACAGTTTAGAGCTGTTACGAAAATTCTACCTCTGCATCCGTAACAAAGTCGTCAATGTCACTTGCCTCGCACACTTTCAGCAAAAAGCGCTTGCCCAGCTTGGAACTGTCGAACACATACACCCTGCGTTTTGAATGCTCCATCATCAGGCACCGCAGTCTTGTTTCCGCCTCGGAATAATCCGTGATCAGTCCTTCTTCGGTAATGCCCTGGGTGGAAAAGAAGCATACATCCGCATAGAGCTCCGACACCGTCTTTTCCGCAACATTCCCTATCAGGGCAAAGGAATTTTCCAAAAGCATCCCACCGGTGAGGTAGCAGCGTATGTGCTTTTCCTTTAATTTCTCCAATGCCTTGATACTGTTGGTGATGATCGTCAGATTTTGCTCCGGGGAAATATAATCGATGATGTGGCGCACCGTAGAGGAGGCATCCATAAAAACAGTATCTCCGTCCTTAAGCAGTGCCGCTGCCCGCTTTCCCAGCTCCGCCTTCACAGAGGAATTGGTTCGGTCTCTAAGATCAAAGGGCACCTCCCGGTTCTGGTATTCCGGCAAAGATGCTCCGCCATAACACCGGACCAGCAGTCCTTCCGCCTCCAGACTGGTCAGGTCACGCCTTATGGTAATGGGCGCCACGTAAAGATATTTCGCCAGGAATTCCACGGTGCAGTATTTCTTGGACTCCAGAATCTCCAATATCTTATTCTGCCGTTCTGTCTTGATCATTTCTGTTCCTTTCTGTTCATGAAATCATCATCAAGTGTTCGTTTATCATTGTTTTGGACATATGTTGACAACAAAATGTTCTATTTTTATAATCAATCTTAACATACACAGGAATGGAAGTCAAATATATCATTTGGAGGTATCATTATGAATTATTGGACACAAAGCACTGAAAATATATATGTGGCTGCGCACCGCGGCTGGTCCACCAAATACCCTGAAAATACTCTGGAAGCCATGAAAGCTGCCCTGGATCTCGGAGTAGATCAGCTGGAAACCGACGTCAGAATCACCAAGGACGGCGAGCTGGTCCTGATCCATGATGCCACCGTGGACCGTACCACCAACGGCACCGGAAAGGTATGCGATCTCACTTTTGCAGAGATCAGACAACTGGATGCAGGCATCAAAAAGGCTCCCGAATATGCTGGAATGCAGGTTCCTACTTTTATCGAATTTATGGAGCTGGTAAAAGATCATCCAACAATTACGCTGGATGTAGAACTGAAAGAATATCCCACCCCGGGCTGGGAGGAGGTTTCTTACAGCGTATGTGACAGAGTGCTGAAGATTCTGGACGATTACGGCTTTACCGACAGATGTGTCATCAATACCTGGAGCGGCAAGCTGCACGAGTACATTCATACGAAATACGGCGACAAATATAAGCTGCATGTATATTATCCCATCAGCTGCCTGGGCGAATGCACCATTGATCCTTATTCTTACGGCTACTGCTGCTGTATGTTCAGTGCGACAAAATCCGGTATGGCTACCAAAGCAGAATTTGATGAAATGAGGGCGAAAGGACCCCAGCCATGGGCAGGTGCTTCTGTGAAGGATGAAGCCGGCGTGGATCAGGCTATTGCAAACGGGGCAGAGCTTATTACCTGCAATAATCCGGATGTGATTTTGGGTCTGCTTAGGGCAAAAGGGAAGCATCAATAAATTTTCTTACATATTGGCACAACAAAAGGGAGCTGCGCGCCCCCTTCTCTTATTGTCTGCTGCTTTTATACAATTTATTTCAACAAAGGGAAATACAATCCTCCCTGCACAGTTCTGTTCTGGAACGTACATTCCTCCGCTGTTGATGTGTAATACCAGTCGGTAAACGGCACACGGTCAGGCGCTTCATTTAACATATCCCACATGGTATCTATGATCTTGTTGCGATAATCTTCATTATCGGTGAGCATCACAGACCACATCTGCCAGTCAGACTTGGTATAATCACTTCTGGAATCAAGAGGCAGACCATACTTGTTGATCTTCTTGCTGTAGTATGCCACTTCTTTTTTAAATACTTCATCGTTGAAGATACCCCAGCCGAACATCTTGTCCCATACCATATTATACTTGATGCTCCAGGTGCCCTCACCGTCAAAGGTCAACTTATAATGATCTTTATCGAATGCAGTCTTCTCCCAGTTTTCTGCATACTCTTTTGCAATCTTAGTGTAGTTTACTGCTTCAGCATCTCCTACGCTCTCCAGCAGTTTTGCGTATGCTGCAATACCCATGATGGCTTTTGCGGAAAGGTTGCAGTTGTGAGCCAAATGACCTGCAAAATCGTCGGTGCAAAGCTGATTCTCCGGGTCAAGGCCGAACTCAATCAGATACTTTACCCATTTCTCCAGGATATCCTTATTTTTGATGAAATAAGCATTGTCTTTCTTATAGTGGCAGATGGTGTATACACAAAGGATTGCGTTACCACATTCCTCTACAGGCATCTGCTTTTCATAACGATGGTTACCATCCGCGTCAAGACCGTATACCTGACCGTTTGCGATAGGATATTGTCCCACATCATGGGGTGCAAAATCATAAGGCCATGCTTCCATGCGGGCATACTTGAACAGTGGATTCAGCATTCCTTCTACCAGGGTAGGATTCAGCAGCAAGAACATCGGAATGGAAGGATAGGTAACATCCAGTGTTCCGATACAGCCGTTACTGAAGCATTCCTTGGAAAGAAACTGAATCTCGCTGCCATCCCATGTGAGCTTATGGGCTGCAACCACCTGTCTGTAGACAAGAGAAACAATGTCACAATACTTGTCACTGATTTTCTTTGCTTTTTCCATCAGAGACTGCTCAGCTGCTTTCACACGGGCACAGATTTCATCGTACTCTTCTACTGCTTTTTTGCAGACATCCGCAAAGGTATCACCGTCTTTTTTATAATAAGCATCAATTGGTCTGCCAAAGTACATAATGGAGTGAATATCATCATAAGCTGCGCAGATAAGACCGCTCTCGCCCTCTGCACCTAAGGTGAAATCCTTCTCCAGATAAATGTATACTACCTTATCGTCCAGCTTGAACGTATCCCCGGGATTAACCTCTGCCATAGGGAATTCTGTACGGAATCTGGGCTCTGTACGTCTGCCGTAGCAGTCTCTGCGCAGCTGCTTAAAGCTATGTACTCCGGGCTTAAAACCGGAGGGTGAGAACAGATGCAGTGTTCCCCATTCAATATTGTGATCATCGCCGCTGCGAACCAGCATTTCCTCTTCTCCGTGGGTGCAGTATACGCCGTTTTCATAGACATCTGCTGTCACTTCCTGAGTGGGCTTGTTGACACAGATTTCACAGTCCATGCCATAATACAGCTTTACCTCATGCTCCTTGCCATCTACAGCCTCTACCTCATAGCTGATGTACGAAACCGGTCTGGACATCAGCTTCAGGTCATCTACAAGAAGCGGTGTCATAAAGGTAAGGTGAATGCGCACAAGGTCATTCTCCAAGGTGTAAACGGTTCTCATGGGGAACACCTGCTTATTGGTCTGTTTCATGGCAGTGGGTTCTGTGCGGTATCTGTTGTCCGCATTTGCCTTTCCCATAAAGCGGTACACCTTACCGTCTACACTCAGCAGTCCCAGCATATTATGGCGGCGGCCTGTCCAGTGTCTTGTTACATCGTCACAGAGGTTATCATCGCAGGACCAGATACTGAAGAAGGGGTCCACCGTGATAAGGGGTACTGCCGGGTATCGTAGATTCTTCATAGCTTATATCTCCTTTTATCTTTTTATGTTGCCCGGGGCAAAATCGTACTGCTCCGACATCTTTAGATAATAAAATGATATACGCTGTGACTATGAAAAGTAAATAAATGATATTGCAAATAAGTTAGGAAAATGCGCATTTTACTTTAATGCCGCATGGCTTCCCGAGGAATACATTACTTGAAATCTGTATCAAATTTCGAGTAAATTTACCAAGCGTTTCTCCTGATCAGCCTTTTCCATCGCCGCTGCAGTCCGCACAGGTGCAAGACCGTCAAGAGCCGTGATTTCCGGTTACATAAAATCTCTGGATATGAAGCAGCATCAGCTTCCTGCCATATTTAACAGCGGCATCGGCAATGTCCTCTGCTTCCTTCACTGACAAAGTCATTGGTTTTTCCAGAAGTACATGCTTTCCCGCTTTCATGGCAGCAATTGCAATCTCTGCATGAGCCGCCGGAGGTGTTGAGATCAGTACGGCATCCACGGCTTTATCATCCCAGATTTCCTGATAAGATTCATAGGCATGTCCGCCGTACTGCTCTGCCCTTTCTCTGGTTCTTTCATAATGTCTGTTGTAAAATCCTGCCAGAGTTCCGTTTGGAGCCTGTAATATTGCCGGTATGTGACGCTTCAGTGCAATATCTCCCGCCCCGATAATTACTGTACTTACTGTATTTTCCATAATTAATCCTTTCAACCATCGCTTTTATTCTTTCATAAGGTGTCATTTTTTCGCCCTCTTTTCTCTCATCAGCTGATTATTCTGCAGCCTTTTCTCTTACCCACTTAAGTCTCTCAATATCGATGTCAGCAGGTACCGTGCAATCGGCTCCGATGATGATGCCTTCTTTACCCGCCTCGCTGATCAGATTTTCAACATAATCCTCAATTTCTTTCCGGCTTCCCTTATAGAGCACGCTCTCTTTCGTGTTATCAAAGCCTCCAATCAAAGCCTTACCGCCAAACAGTTCTCTTCCTTTCTTCAATCCAAACTGCTCCGCATGGACCGCCCAGTTTACCACGTTTACATCATAATCACGGTAAATGGATAAAATATTTTTATCACCGGCAAAACCGCAGATATGCAGAATATGATCCGGTTTAATCTGTTTTGCTACTTTCAGAATTTTCTGCTCGCTTAATCGTATGGCAGATTGAAATAACCATCTGTCATGATCTTCACAATATCAGGATCAAATTCCTCTTTAAACTTAATAGCTCCGGCAATATTTTTATCAAACAAAGAAGTATCTTTAGTCCTCCATTGTAATCATCCACACCTTCCTCCAGATAGTGATGGGTAAATAATTCCGGAATTCTCTCTGCCGGCTCATTATGAAATACCTTTGTTACAAGTTCTCTTTTTGTTGACATATTTTTTCCTCCTTAAACTCTCCGGCAATTGCAGCTTTCCGGCACAATCACCTCATCCTGATCATCGTCACTCAAAAAGAGCAGACACACATCACATGTATCTGCTCTCCATTTCTTACTATCTCCGCATCTCAAACTCACACTATATTTGACTCACAGAATCAGAAACAGAACACACATGATGATACCAAAACGAGATCATTGTCATACAACAACAGCAACACATCTGACTCTGTCTGTTTCCGTCACTATACAAGTTCTTCATGCGTGTTCTCCTCCTTATCCCGTTAATCAATAGCTTTTTGGCACCTTAGTGCCTGATATATTTAATCCCCTCTGCCACTTTCGCAGCAAAATCGGCTGCTGCCTCTCTGACCCATCTGACATGATCAGGTGAAATATCTCCGGGAACGGTACAGTCAGCTCCTAAGATGATTCCAGTCGTATCACCGACAGCTTTTAGTATCCGTTCTGTCTCTGCTTTGATTTCTTCCTCCGTTCCACTGTATAATGTACCGGATGCATCATTATCAAAGCCGCCTATTACAGCTTTTCCGCCAAACAGTTTTTTTCCTTCCTGCAGACTTACACCATCTACTACAACGGGCCAGTTAATCGCTTTCACCGGATAATCAGCATATGCAGTCAGATCATTTTTAAATCGCTCAAATCCACAAATATGTAAAATATTATACTCGCTGAGTTTGTTTGCTTCCTGAAGCATATCATGTTCGATTGGCGTCACGTAAGTTCTGAACTGCTCCTTGGACACACCCTCTGCTAAAATATTCTTGGTGCTGAAGAAGATGCCGTCTGCTCCGCCTTCCTCAATGACTGCATGGATCAGTTTTTTTACATCCTTACCGATTTCGGTCAATGCATATACGAGAGCATCCGGATTTTCATTCAGCAATCTTCCCACAGAATAAGGTAGTGTCAAGTCTGACACCCCGTTTTTTATTAAAAACCTTATATTTTCAAGGAATTCATCACTTTTCTCAAATAAAAAAGCAATGACCCCCTTTTTTAGTGTATAATGTAAGTGACCAAACTCAACAAAATACCAAAA
>JAFTVH010000058.1 GCA_017465845.1 Lachnospiraceae bacterium
AATCACTTAGACAACTTATTTCTCTTGGAATTTTCAGGGTTGCATTACTGTTTATTTGTCAAGGTACTGTTTGCTGTTGTGTTCCGCAGCAACTCTGTTATCTTATCACAGGTTTTCTGTTTTGTCAACAACTTTTTTAAATTATTTTTCGCTGTTTTTCGGATGCTTGTCCGATTTATCTCAGCGGATTTTCATTTTATCACATCACTTGTCTCTTGTCAACAACTTTTTTCAAGTTTTCA
Organism: Lachnospiraceae bacterium; assembly: GCA_017465845.1. GTDB lineage: Bacteria > Bacillota > Clostridia > Lachnospirales > Lachnospiraceae > Acetatifactor. The sequence goes on from JAFTVH010000058.1 coordinate 243, forward strand.
TTTGAATCGAAGTCGCTGCATTCCACAAGTTCCAATAGAATTTTCTCACCATGTCTAATGGCGAAAAAAAAGAAATCTCAATCTCTCAAGATTCTTTTTCAAATCTATTGGTAGTGAAACGGAGAAAGAGGGATTTGAACCCTCGCGCCGCGTGAACGACCTACACCCTTAGCAGGGGCGCCTCTTCAGCCTCTTGAGTATTTCTCCATAATCTGAACTACGTCTCTACCAATATAAAATTGTACGTCTCATTTCGTGACGCAAGAGTTATTATACATAAACCCAGCACGTTTGTCAATCACTTTTTTCACTTTTTTTCACCAGCGGATTGTAACAGCTCACACGCGCCATTCGCAAAACCGCACCTTCGGTGCTTTCCGCTGCTTCGCAGCTATCTTTGCTCATCATCCTGCGCCCAGTACAACTCTGTGTGTAAGAACAAAATCATGCAAGCATGATTTGTGTACTTACACACGGGTTGTCTGAACTGTTGCGGAGGATTAGATCGGTAATTTCCCTCTACATGGGCATCTATACCGGTCGCACCAATCTCTCGTATAATTTATCCGGGAAGTTGACCGTCATGCCATCCACTTTTAGCTCACACATTTTACGCATGAGTTCCTGGTTTGCCAGTCCCCATGCACGTACACCCAGTCCTGCATCTCTTAGTGCTGCAACGCTTTCCTCGGACATATCTCCTGCTTTAGGTGCCATTTCTTCCCCACCTATTGCTTTCAATTCTTCAATATGATCGCATCCGTCTCCCTTTACAAGATAACCGATTCGCATGTTGGCATCGATTTCTTTCACTTTCTTGATATATTCAAATTGAAAGCTTGTCACAGTCGTTTTATTTTCCACACCGAACTCATGGATCATCTCCACAACATCCTGTTCTACACCTGCTGCTTTTAGCTCAATCGCAAATTGAATGTCATATTCCGAGAATGCTTCCAAGAATTCTCTAAACGTGGGGATTCTGTCATAGAATCCTCTCGGACTGTTTCCGATTACTTTAACCTTCTTAAGCTCTGCCAGGGTATAATCCTGAACTCTCCCGGTACTGTCTGTTACTCTGTCCAAAGTATTATCATGAAAAAGGACCAACACTCCGTCTTTTGTTCTCTGTACATCTGTTTCTATGCCATTTGCTCCCTGCAGAAGTCCGAGATAAAATGAGGAAAGTGTGTTCTCAGGCGCATATTCACTGGCGCCTCTGTGTGCGTAATTGATCATGTTTCTTCTCCTTACATTTTTTGGTATGTTACTCCTCCTGATACAAGCAAGTCCCCCTTCCCCGCTTAATGCTCTAAGCGCTTGAAGCGGGGGACTTACTTGATTCGGTTAAATGCTTGACATCAGTATACTCCGTAACACAAGATTGGTCAATAAAATTAAGGCTTTGTTGGCTAAAGGATAATAAATGCCGCCCAGGCTATTGAAGCCAAATTGACTATAACATTTGAAGACTAACTTCTTCATAAAGAACTGCAATAAGACGCTGCATCCTCTGCAATCTTCGCTTCAATCCTGCGCTTTACTTCCGCCGCAATCTCCGTTGTTTTCATGTCCTTATATTCTTCATAATACATAGGAGGAAGGTAATAAAGCTTTACCGTCACAGGACGGATAGACTTTTGGTCGAACGGTACAAAGGAATCAATCAGTGCACAAGGCACAATCGGGCACTTGGCTTTCTGGGCGCTCTTAAAAGAGCCGCCTTTAAATTCCAGCAATTCATTTCCTTTGCGGCTCCTGGTGCCTTCAGCAAAAATCAGGAAATTTCTTCCTTTCTTTACTTCATCCGTCATCTGATTGATTACCTGCATGGACTGACGCAGATCATTCCGGTCTATGGGAATGGCTCTAAGTGCAGCAAATACCTGTTTCAGCAAAATAATATTACTGATTTCTTTCTTAAATACAATGGAAAAGGGAACCGGGCATGATGCCAGAAATATGAGCACATCGTACAGGCCCTGATGATTAGGAAAGAATACGAAACCGTTCTCTTTTGGAATATTCTCCTGTCCGTGAACCTCAACCGTAACCCTTCCCGCATGATTGGCTTTACGGGTTACCATCTGAATGTATGCAAATGCCGCATCGTAGTCGACTTCCTTCTGACTGCCATATTTCCAGATTCTGTACAGATAATAAGGTGCTATATAAATCAGGCGAAGCACCATTAATATGATTCGTCTCACTGCTTACTCCTCCCTATATGCTTCGATTGCAGTCTCATACAAGTTATTTCCTTCGCTGTCAATCACAACGATTACCGGGAAATTCTGCACTTCAAGACGGCGGATTGCCTCTGTGCCGAGGTCATCGTAGGCAATGACTTCCGAAGAGGTGATCGATTTGGATAAAAGAGCTCCCGCACCACCAACTGCTGCAAGGTATACTGCGCCATTACGGACAATGGCATCCTTTACTGCTTCGGAACGCTTTCCTTTTCCTATCATGCCTTTCAGCCCCAGATCCAGCAAAGAAGGGGCATACTTATCCATACGGCTTGCGGTGGTCGGACCTGCTGAACCGATTGGGCGTCCTTCTCTTGCCGGAGAGGGTCCCATATAATATATTATATTATCTTCCATATTCATAGGCAGATCTTCACCTGCCTGCAATGCTTCATACATTCTCTTATGTGCAGCATCTCTGGCAGTATAGATCGTGCCGGTCAGATATACATAATCTCCCGCTTTCAGAGAAGATGCCGTCTCCCTGGTAAACGGTACTGTGATATGCTTTTCCATGTTTTTCTCCATTCTGAATCCTTTATTGTGTGTAAACCAATGGGCGTAAAGCGTTCAAGTACATGCCACTGATAGTGCGACCATCGAAATGGCCTGTACATCGGTCACTCCCACGCCAATACTATATTGTCCTAACCGCATGCCGGTTCACATGGCAGCACATATTCACTGCTACCGGCAGACCTGCAATGTGGGTAGGATACGTATTGATATTAACTGCCAGTGCTGTAGTCGTACCGCCCAATCCACCGGGACCGATGCCGGAACGGTTGATTTTCTCAAGCAGTTCCTCTTCCATTTCCCTGACATAAGGAATCTCGGAACGTTTGTCTACAGGTCTGGTAAGCGCAGCCTTAGCCATCAATGCACACTTCTCAAAGGTACCGCCTACGCCTACACCTACCACCATAGGCGGACAAGCATTAGGACCGGCATCTTTTACTGCCGTCAGAATGGCATTCTTCACACCTTCGATTCCGTCTGCCGGCTTGAGCATGAACACACTGCTCATATTCTCACTACCAAATCCCTTTGGTGCCACTGTAATCTTCACCTGATCACCGGGCTTAATTGCATAATGAATAACTGCCGGGGTATTATCTTTCGTATTCTCCCTGTAAATAGGATCTTTCACAACCGATTTTCTTAAGAATCCCTGCACGTAGCCTTGTCTGACGCCCTCGTTGACAGCCTCCTCGAGAGAACCTCCTTCAAAATGAACTTCCTGCCCTATCTCCAGGAAAATGACAGCCATTCCTGTATCCTGGCAGATTGGAATCATATCATCTCCTGCAATCCGCAAGTTCTCCTGTAGCTGTTCCAGAATCTGTTTCCCCAAAGGAGCCTTTTCTGTCTCCACGGCACGATCCATGGCACACCTCATGTCCTCTGACAGAAAATGATTGGCCTCAATGCACATTTCCTTTATATTATCAGTAATTTTCTGCACATTTATCGTTCTCATTTTCTTCCTCTATTCTGTAATTTGGTTCTTGATCTCTTCCAATTCTTCCTGTGACAGACTTCCCGGAACCCAGTTAATGTTCTGACCATCATTTACATATCTGGGAATCAAATGCATGTGGAAGTGATTAACCGTCTGTCCTGCTGCCTCGCCGTTGTTCTGCACCAGGTTGAATCCGTCGCACTGAAGCTTCTCAGTCATCAAAGTTGCCATCTTCTTTGCCAGTACCAGCACTTTAGAAGCAATCTCATCAGGCAGTTCATAGAGATTATCAGCATGGTCTTTAGGCAGTATCAATGCGTGGCCTTTCGTAGCCGGTCCAAGGTCCAGAATCACTTTAAATGCTTCATCCTCGTACAGCGCTTTTGAAGGGATTTCCCCATTGGCTATCTTACAGAAAATACAATTATCCTTCATCATTTCACATCTCTCCTTATTTTACATTTCTTCTTATTTTATCTCAAATTACTTTTTATCTCAAATCATATTTATTACAAATCATTATTGCAATGATTGTATGTGGATTCTATTCTTCTGCGCTGCAGTACGCAAACGATAGTCCCTCCCAAAAATCCTGTAATAAGTCCTCCGATATGAGCGGCATTATCAATATACGCCCCGGTAAAGCCGTTATACAGCGATAAAATAATCATCAACACCACCCTCGTGGGCGTAACAGTAGACATCTTTCTCCCGGAAAAAAGCACCATTGCAAGCAATACTCCATCCAGACCGAACACAGCCCCACTTGCTCCTATGGACATGGACCAGTCATTAGACATGATTTTATTCAGAAGAGATACCAGATTTCCTCCGATTCCTGACAGGAAATACAGAATAGCAAATGAAATATGTCCGATTTCTTTCTCAATCATGGCTCCCATAAAAAACAATATCACCATGTTGTTGAAAATATGTTCAATACCACTGTGCAGAAACATTGCCCATAAAATTCTTCCGAAGTCGCCCTTCCTAACAACTTCCAACACGCTCAAACCACCAGCCGCGTACAATCGGCTGCCTGTAACAGAACAAATCAGAAAGATAACTACATTAATCAGAACCAGACCTGCGCTTACGAAAGGAAGCTCTCGGTACTTTTTCATTGCTTTTCTCATACCTTCTCACCTTCAAGCTCTTAAACAAACCATTTTATCGCATGGTATAAACCCCGTTTAGAAAACTGTACCACTATCAGCCCCCTCTCGTCAATATTTATCTGTAAAACAGAACCACCTTACCCAATTTTATTTCATCTTCTTTCTCCAATTTTCGCTTTTCATAAGGTTGAAGTCTGAGCCCGTTTTTCCAGGTCCCATTTGTGGAATTCAAATCTTCCAGATAAAAGCTGTCTTTTTCTTTCGTAATTCGGGCATGCATTCTGCTCACCGACGAATCCTCCAAGACGCAGTCTGCTTCCTCTTTTTTCTTACCGAGAATAACCGATCGTCTGTCCAACCGTAATACTTCTTTCCCGTTTTCATTGAAAAGCCCGTTAAATTCTTCCGGTTCTTCTCTGCATTCTTCCATATACATGGTTCTTCCCAACTCTTCCATCTGTTCATTGATTTGTTCCTTTCCGCGGGGCGCTTCTCTGTAATTGGTTTCTTCACAAACAGCATATCCCTGCATCATCCTGCCCGTCTGGCTGCGTATCTGTTCTCTTTCTTCCTTTTGCTTTTTTCTCTTGCCATCCAGAAAATATCGGATGCCTTTTTTGTTTTCTCTGGATACATCCTGCTCCCTTTCTGCATACCTCTCGCTATCGGTCATCTTAATGGGCAGGTCATCTGCCGGTATCGGTTCCGGTTCAAGTTTGTCTGCTGCGTTTCTTTCGGCACTGCATTCCTCATTGGGCTCCGTTGAATGTTCCAGTAGTTTTCCATCTTCAAAAATTCTCTCTTCCAGGTAAATATTTCCCAGAAGCCCGAACTGCTCATGCATTTTGTAGATACACTCCACCAGTCCCTCATCTTCGTAGTCAATATGCTCTACCAGATAATCAAGCAATTTCCCAAACCCATTTTCTTCCTCATAATATGGCACATACAGAAAATAAAAATCATTTTTCTCTAAATCTTGAAAAATCTGCTCCGGATACCACAAAAGATTGGCATCGTCCAGTAAAAACCGCCCCAATTCTTGTTTGATTCTGCGCATTCCCCAAAGAAAATCTTTCATCCACTGCCGTCCGATGGCCTTACGGGCATAAAGCTGCGCCACGCTCTGAGTAGACGAAATATCGTAGTATAGGTATGCCTGCCCATTAATGTACCGGAGGCTGCAAGGCAATAGTCCCCTGATTCCTCCTCTTGTCACAATGCAATACTGATATCGGTTTTCTTCCGGCTTCTTGTCCAGAAGTACTCGTTCATAATTACAATTCAAATTCCTAATGTATTCACTCTGAAGCATCCTGTATTCCTTTCTTCACTTTTTGGTATAGTCGAATCCACGAAGTGGGTTCTATGTCCCATTTCTTAAAAGTCACTTCCAGCTGCCAACCCAGTTCATCTGCCCATTTTTTTATGTTACCAAAAGGCACCACCACTGTACCGGCAGCAGCAGCCGTCAAAGTTCCCATTTGCAGACTGACATCTCTTTCCTTCCACTGAAATGCCAGATACCTGTCCGCGCTTCTTCCGGACAAATTTTCGCTTTCTTCCATGACCATCAATGCAGTGTCCTGTTCCAACAGGCATCTGTCATATCGATAGAACATGCCGTAAATCAGGAACACATATACACCCAATATCATAGGTAATACACATGCGGCTTCCACTGTAAAATATGCTTTCACTGTACACCTCCTGCTACAACCGTACCAACACTACCGCCGCTGTCAAAAACGGCAGATACGGCAACCTGTCATTCTTCCCTGCTTTCTTCAACAAGAGCAAAACTCCCGCCATAACTGCAATCAATATCATGCTGCAGCCAAAGGCAGCCATCATCTGCCCGCTGCCTATCATACTTCCTACAATCAACAATACCCATCCATCTGCACTCCCCACTCTGCCGGTGACTATGCATGCCCCGAGCAGTACCAGGCCCGGCAGCCAGCCTATTAAAAGCTCCTGTCCCAATTCCTTCCATAATGTGGGCCACAATTCCTGCCAATTGCCCAATATTTCTAAAACGTCTGAAATTTCCCAGACAATTGTGCCAAAAGCTGCCACCGAACCGGCAGCCAGCCACATCACGGGTACTTTCTGCGTCCGAATATCATAGATACTTAATATTATCAGGTATAACACAATGATCGTTATTTTCACATTATCCTCCACTCTGTACTACACAACGACTGCATGGCCTGTAATTTTCTTCAGCTTCTGTGCTCTCCAATATAGTAATCGTCCGTTTTAGAGAAGGGCAGGCAACGGTGAAATGATATTTATTTCCGGTTGGTGTGATATATACAGTATCCTGACTGCTGAACTTACCGCAGTATTCACAGATAGTATATTGTTCCCCCGCATTATGTCGCATATTTCCCAGACTTCTCACCTGTACTGCTTCAATCGTCCGTTTCAGGTAACTGCAGTCCAGCTTTACATGAAAGACTTGACCGTATATTGTCACATAGACATACTCTTTAGCTTGTTCCTCCTCTTCCTCCGACACACAGTACCCAGTCCATGCCCTGGCATAATACCGATTGGCTAAGCGGACTGAGGGAAATCCCGGGACACTAAAATCTGGAGATACCTGATAAGTCAGCTTGATATCGATACAATCGTTCTCCATATAGGCAGATTCCAGGAAATTCAACCCTTTTTTACCATAAGTGAGTGGAGACTGATCCAGATAATCCTCCCCCAATTCATGAACAATTCCCAAATAAAGAGCGTAATCTGTAAGCAGCGTCCCTCCCACCTGAAGCCATTCGTTTTCATCTTCCGCACTTTCAAAAGCATGCCCTACAACCGTCATTATCTTGCCATTCTTCCAAAGGGCCAGTTCCAGGTTACAGTGTAGTCTCATCATTTCCATGACTGACATGAGATTCATGAAAAAAAACAGGAACAGTGGGATGATCACCGCCGCTTCCACAGTCATGCTGCCGGTACTACGGGACATGGCCAGCGGTATCCCCTTCATGCATAGTCCATTTTTCCGGCTTCGGGTTATGTCCGGTTCCCTGGTGAATACATGCAGTGTCAGAGAAGGTTTCTTAATTAATTTATGATGCAACACAACAGTAACAAATTTACTTTTGCACAAAGGGGACACCGCTGCCCACCTCCTTTCGCCTTACAGATCAATATTTTTTCTTCTTATGTACCGTCACAGTGTAACCATAAGCGCTCTCTATGGTTACTTCCGCCTCCAGGCGATCTATGCAGCCGTCTATGCGGAAATTCTCATTTCCGGAAGTCTGACGGATATCCATTTCCACAATATCCATCATCCGGAAAGTCTGCCCTTCCAGCGAGGAGAGGGCAAGCAGGATACGCAAATAATCCTGGTAAGAAAGGCCTTTCTCTTGTTCTTCCATATCCTGTTTTCCTGTATCCTCATCAAAGATACCCTCCAGAATGTTGTCCAGGAGACCACCTATATCATAGTGCCAGGTCTCATCCGTCTTCAAAAGCGGTACTCTCTGCCCCGCAAACAGGCATCTGACGTCATACACACCTTCCGCATAAGCCCACCCAAGCAAAATGGCAAACTTTACGAGAGTGGCTGCTTCAGGTATGGCTAAAAGCGTGGTGGCCGCAACAGCCACCGTCTCAGCTGTTCCACATTTTTCCTGATCCGCAAAAAGATACATAACGGCTGCTGCCCATCTGACCGCGCAGATTCGGTAAGCCACACTTTTCAGATTTTCCGTATCATTGTCCTTTCCGGCTATGAGATACTCTATCTGATATTGCAGTAAGTCCTCTTCCGACTCAGCTCCATAGTATCCGCAATACCGCATCAGATACTCCTGCCAAAGCAAACGGTCTATAAGGCTTTCCTCCTCCAGCGTCCAGTTGCCGCTGTTGATTTCCCCTCTCTTCCATCTGCTGCTGACTAGCGTACCCGGATCAATGGTTCGGGAAGACACAGCATCCGGCTCCTCCAGCACCTGTCTCAAAATCCCTTTTCTCTGCTGTCCCTCCAAGGCTTTCAGCGGATTCTCAATTTCTACAGTAATCCAGTCCTTTCCGACCTGCTTCTTCTGCCCGTTCAGTGTTTCTATCTGCTCTCCGATCGACTGCATCTCCAGTTCCAGGTCTCTTCCTTCCAACCCGTTATCTTCAATAATTTGCAGCCATTCTGCTATTTTCTCCAGGAAGCTCAGACCGATATCATCCTTTACTACTTCAGCCGCTCTTTGTCTAAATACTCTTCCGCCTCCATCTGTGGCAACTGCTACTTTTTCAATAGCTAAATCTTTCAGTTCCATTTCCAGAAGATCCCGATACAGAGGGAGGCTGAATAAAAACACATTGGACTCGCAGTTTTTCTCAAGATATCCCTGCATATGCTCTTTTACTGTATCCATGGACGGCTGGGCGGTACCGTAAGACGTATCCACCCAGAACATTCCATACTGATTCAGCATCTCCCTGTGATACTCAGCCAGAATACTGTCGGCAGCGATATCCGCAATAATTGCTGCCTCTGTCTGTATGGTATTGAATCTGACACCTTCCAGTAATACCAGAAAAAGAGAAATCAATGCCGTCAAAGACAGTGCTGCATACACTGTGAGATAGGCTTCTGTCTCTTTTTTTCTCATATTTTATTTGTCTGTGTCGTGATTTTGTTGAAAATAGTACCAACCAGCTGTGTAAGCTGAGATTTAAATACGATAACCAATCCTACCAATACCACGATAATCAATATGATCTCTACAGTTCCCATTCCATCCTCTTCTTTTAAAAAATTCTTCCAGTTCTTTAACATTATTTCCTCCTCGTTTTTACATATTTCCAAACGCAGGAATCATGATTACTACCATCACGATTCCCAGCATCATGATCATTGGCACCAGAAGCTTCGTAGACGCTTCTTCTCCAATTTGCCTGCTGCGGTTAATCTGCTCTCTTATGGCATTATCAGTTTCTTCCCGCTGTCGCACTAACAGTGCCGTACTGCCTTTTTTCAAATTCTGGGAGAGCATGGCTCCCAGCCTGATATATTCCTGCGCTCCACATCTTCTGCCAAACCTCTCATAAGCTTCCGATTCCCCTGTCCCTGTTCGAAGTTCTCTGCAGGTATAGAGAATCTCCTCATAGGCCGGCTGGGTACTGCCTCCCTCCAACAGCTCCATCCTATAATCCTCGGCGATCCGTTCAAAGGCTCCCCTTATAGTGAGACCTGCCCCAAGATATAATTCCAGCTTATTGACAATCGTTGGATAAGAATCCCTTATCTGGCGCTGTCTGGATTGCACCTGCGCATGCAAGTCTTTGTCTTTCATCATGAAGATTGCTGCAGCTGTCACAAGCGCCAGAGCCCATAGTACTATTCCATAGTCCTCTACCTTTTCCGTCCAGTGTATCTCCTGGTTGTGCCACTCCCCGGGCAAGAGAAAAACTGCTTCTTCCCGACTTTCACTTTCACTGAATATCAGGAATTCTTGCAGTTCCTGGTACAATCTTTCCTCTTCGCTTAATAGCGCCGGCCTGACCGTAAGTTCCAGAATATGCGTCCATTCCCATTGATTGCAGCTTACTATTGCAGTAAGTTCCACCGATTGGCAGATCTCACCGCCAGTCGCCCCCGTGTTATCTTTTTCTACTCTGTCCCGCTCTGCGCTGACCGAACCGGCCTCCTCCGGTTGCCGGACCAGCCCATTATCATCCACCACATAAGGATTTGCGCTGGTCCATTCCACCGAAAATGGATAACCATCCAACGTTGTCTCCAGGCATAAATCGCTGCGTATCTCATTCCAGGAAACATTTTCTCCAAGTGCTTTCTTACACATTGCCTCCCAGAAAACAATCTCCAACTGATCCACCTCTTCCTTGTCCGGGATATAACCGTTGATTTCCAGAGAAAATTTCTGTGTAGAATACCCGTCTAGGTCTGCCTCCAGCTCTACTTTGGAGGCAGGCAGCCTGTAATCTCCTCTGGTTATCTGATTTTCCTCTTTAAGCAGGCTGTTTTTCTGTGCCTGCCAGGATACCAATATGCCTAAAACCGTGCCGGTCAGGGCAATTACCAAAACCAGTGCCAGCTTCTCCACATAATAGCGCTCTACCAGTGCATCTACTTTTATTCCAAGATGGAGTTTTTCCATGTCTGCCTTCACTTTTCTGCTGACAAAGCCGCGTCTTCCCATAGGAGATGTCTTTCGGCTGTATACCACACGCAGGCACCATGCAGCCATATGAAAAAAGGGAATCAGTAACCTGGATATCTCTTTCTGTCCTTCTGGAATTGGTTCTCTGCGAGCCATTGCCCACAAAGCCAGATAAACCAGACCAACCACCAAACCAATGATATACATAACTATTCTCCTCCCTACTTCAGCACGTCCAGAGCCTTGTCCAGAATCCTTGCCGACAGAAAATATGCAGTCAGATACACAATCAGGCACACAGTCATAATCGCCACCCCTGTCAGATTATGATAAAGGGAATCGAAATAGCCTTTATTACCTGCATCCACATATGCCAGAATAGCAAAAGGCATCACATTCATGATGTTGCGCTCCATTCTCCTGGCTGCAGTCTGGGTCTGAATCTCTTCCCTTGTTTCCACCAACCGATGTATAACATCTGCCGTGGAACGAATGATTTCAGCCATGTTGCCGCCACTTTTGCGGGCTATGGAAAATACTGAGGCAAATTCTCTGATCTGCGGTACATGACTGCGTTGTCCGAAGTCTGTCAGCAGTTCCTCCAGGGTAATGTTCATGATGAGCCCTCTCCTGAGTACATTCAGTTCCTGACAAATCATAGATGATTCTCCATACATCATGCACATGTCCACATAACTTTCCAGAAACGCATTTTCCACAGAATAGCCTGCTTTCATGGCAGATGCGGCAGACTGCGTCATATCGCAGAACTGCAGAAGGAGATTGCGCCTGTCTTCCTGCGCTATTCTGACTTGCCGGTTTTTTCCATACCATATTCCAAGCATGCTCAGCGGCAGGCATGCCCAGACACTCCGATAAAAGAACCAGCACAGCACTATTACAAGGCATACACACTGTACTGCAAGAATTATCATTTCCTGTAAAGTCCAAAGGTGCTTTTCATAGTCCCTTCTCTCACTGCCCTCAGGAGGCAGTCTCGCCTTGTGGCTTCTCACTGTTTGGCGGAGCATACCTGATACCTGCCATTTTAAGCTTTTTGCCATGGATCAGCTCTCCTTTCTTCTGTAATTTCCCTGCTACACCACCCGAGGAATCTATATTTGTCTCCCCGGTCTCTTCAAAAATATAAAGAGGGTTCAGCACATATTTATCGGCCTCACATCCTACCAGTTCCACAATTTCCAATACCCGCCTTGACCGGTCCCTGAGTCTTCCCAGATGGATAATGATGTCAATACCTGAAGCAATCTGTTGCCTGATGGCTTGCAGAGGAATCTCCATCCCCATAAGAATCATATTTTCCAGACGTGCCAGCATATCCCGGGCGCTGTTTGCATGCCCTGTACTCATGCTTCCTTCGTGCCCGGTGTTCATAGCCTGTATCATATCCACAGCTTCCGCTCCCCTGACTTCTCCCACAATAATTCTGTCAGGCCGCATTCGAAGCGAAGTCTTAATCAAGTCACGGATAGAAATTTCCCTACAGCCCTCCACATTGCTGTTGCGCACCTCCAGACGCACCAGATTGCGTATGCCCTGAAGCTGCAATTCTGCATTGTCCTCAATGGTAATTACCCTTTCACCGCCTGTCACATACCCCGACAACACATTCAGCATCGTAGTTTTACCGCTTCCCGTTCCACCACTGATAAAGATGTTATACCTGGCCTGCACCAGCATTTTTAAGAAATCTGCAGACTCTTTACTGAGTGAATGTCTGCGGATCAAATCCTCCATAGTGATGGGCTTTTCCGGGAAACGCCTGATCGTGACTGCCGGACCGTCCAATGCCACTGGATTCATGACAATATTCACTCTGGCACCGTTTTTCAGCCTGGCATCCACAATGGGAGAAGCCTCATTTACTACTCTGTTACATCCTGCCACAATCTGCTGGATAACCTGCTGCAGCTTCTCCGTGGACTCGAATTTCATGTTCATTTCTTCCAGACGTCCTTCCCGTTCAATGAACAGACAATCCTTCCCGTTAATCATGATTTCTGTAATGGACGGATCATCTACAAACATCTGCAGGATATCCAACCGCCTCATAGAGTCGAACAGTTCTTTACGAATTCTTTGCCGCATACTGACAGGACACACCTGCGCAAATTCCTCCTGCAGCATGACTTCGTCGATGATATCCTCCACCTCCCTGTCCGTCATCTCTCTGCCATAGTCAATTTTCTGAAGTACTTTCTCTTTCAGTTCCTTTTTCCACTGTTTTACTTCTTTCAAGAGGTCACCTCCCCTATGGTTCTGCGGACATAATCAGCCAGTTCTCCCTTGGTCAGAAGCTCGATATCATCTGGAATTCTGCGGAATCTGGGAAGTTTATAGTGACTGGTTCTGTTCAACACATCTTCATATTCCTGAAAAGTCATAATCTGTTCATACTGGGCAAGCTTCCCTCTCGCATGCCTGTCATCCCGGGTCAGGGTAAATATCTTACTGCACATCCGTAAAATTTCAGGCAGTCCCTGAACACATTCACTCAAATCAAGTATAATAAAATCATATTCTCCGGACTGCTGTATCCTGGTAAGCAGTTCTATCCATTCTTCTGCTCTCACTTCCAAAAGCGTCATTCCGGCCTTTACAGGCGGAATATAATCCATTTGTCCCTTTTTCAACAGCATGGTCTGCATCCGCAAGAGGAATCTCTCCCTGTCTGTATTCAGAAAGTAAATCAGATCCGCCAAATCCCGCGTTCTGGCATCAGGAAGCAACTGGGGATATCCTGCACAATACTCGAAGTTCAGGTACAATGTCCTGTACTTTATAGAAAGCATCTGTCCCATTGTCAATGCAAATGAAGTCTGCAGATTCCTGTGTACCGGTGTAAAAAATCCGATGATTCGAGTGGCGCACTCCTGTGCCAGCCGGGGAAGCGGCTCCTTCAGAACCTCCATATATTCACTCAAAATCTCCTTGTACACATTTTCTGCCTGCTGGTATTTATTGACGTTCCGGATATTTTCCCAGCGCACGACACCGCTTTCATTCAAAAGAACTGTCTTTTCCACAGACAGGTTCCGGACCTCATCGGTATAAGCATTTTCTGCCACCACCAGAATCTCTATTGGTGTCTGCTCGGCAGATACACGAAGACTCTCCACATCTGTATAAGTCCGAATCTCCCAGGGAGCTTCCCTATGTCCTTTCAGATACTCCGTCATATGACGTGCATATTCCTCTTCTGTATCACATAGCGCTAATACATTACTCCTCAATAAGCACCTCCTGCATGTAACAATATACTCAGAAAGACCGGTCCGGCCAGGCGAATACCTGCTTTGCCCGGGACTCCGGCATTGTCCAGATATAGCTTCCATTGCCCGGTCCGACAGACGGTGGCCACATAGGAGCACAGATAGCCCATTCGCTCTCTGCCGCTGCGGTCTTTGCATATTTTAATTAGGGAAATCATTGCTGAAATCAGCAAAGAAACTACCATGAAGCAGGGTACACCCTGCATTGACAGGCATCCTGCGGTAACGGAGAACAACTTTACATCTCCGGCACCAAGGGCGCCTATTTTGAATAAGGGATACAATAATAACAACACAACCAGACTGTTTACCAGATACTCAGTCAATCCTCCGCCGCCTGCGTCCCAGTAACGGTATCCCAGTCCATACAGGAAGATGATCATTATCATCCCATTGGGAATACGGGCATTACGGTAATCTGTCAGACAGACAACGGACAGTAAAAAGCATAATACTGCCATACCTCTCTCCTTTACATCAAAACATCATGGAAACCTTGGGATGAAATTATCCCTCAGAACACGGCTGTCCTGTCCGGCCAAAACAGTCAGTCGCTTCATGACCTGTTCATTAGATACATTCGAATGTTGTAAGATGCATTATATCCATTCTTTTCCCATTTGTCCAGAGCGTTTGGGCAAAAAAATTATTTTTGTGATATTTTTACAAAAATTTATAGAATCCGATTCCGTAAAGTGCCGCAAGCCCAGGAAATCCAAGGATTGCGGATGTCAAAACAGTTACGGGATTGATTCCCACGCCAATAGAAATTCCCTGTTTTTCTAAAAAAATATTAACAAAATAAATGGTCACTGCCCCAAGCACTCCTCTCAGGCAACCATTCATCAGCCACTCGGCTTTTTGCTTAAATGCTGCTGCAGTCAGCACAGCCCCACAGGCTGTCATTAAAAGAATCATAGCCATGGAATAGTTCATTCCCTCTCCTTTCAATTCAAAAACTACTCTACAGATCTGTTATTACAATTTATGTTGGATTCCTGTTCCATATTCGGAATATTTTGCCTGGTTATCGGCTATACTCTTAGTAAAAGAAGGAACAAGAGGAAATGATATGAAAGCATTTTTCAGTCAGAAATTCAGAATGCCGCCCACTGCGGAAGAAGATTTTTGTCTCCCTTCCCTGAAGGAAGACATAGAAAAAACCCGCATAGCTTTAGAAATCGCATACGCGGGTTTTGATAACGCCACCGATAAAGATATGATTGATTGTTACATTTACGAGATCAACGCGCTGTTAAAGCGCTACAAGCATCTGAGTGACCTGGCAACCAGGGAACCTGTCTCAGTAGAGCAGGCTTCTGTTTCGCCCGTGAAGGCACTGGTCAGTCATGTCTTCGGTTAATCACCGCTTAGCGCTCCACCTGAAGCGGAGGACTTACTCGATTCGGTTAGAATACAAACACAGCTGCACCATAAGGCGGCAGATCAAAAGATACGGAACACCTTTCGCCGTTATCAGGATCCTGAACTGCATCCAATTCTGCAGGTATCTGTCCACCCCTGCCGCCGAACCTTTCTTCATCACTGTTCAGAACCAGCTTGTACTTTTTCTTTTTAGGTACGTTTACTTTATAGTTTTCCCATGTCATAGGTGTCATATTGATGACAAATAGCAGGCTGTTGCGGCCCGTAGAAGACTTTCTTACAAAGGAGTAAGTGCTGTGGTCACCATCATCTGCGTTCATCCACTCAAAGCCGTCCCATGTATTGTCCAGTTGATACATGCTGGGGTATTTACGGTACAACTTCAGCAGTTCTTTTACATACTCATGGAGTCCCTGGTTGTTCTTCTCACTCAGCAGGTACCAGTCAAGCTCTCTCTCCTCGCTCCACTCTCTCTCCTGGCCGTAATCCTGACCCATGAACAAAAGCTTCTTACCGCTGTGACCGAACATATAGGTATAGCCTGCTTTCAGATTAGCGTACTTATCCCAAGGATATCCGGGCATCTTATTTACCATGGAACATTTCAGATGAACCACTTCATCATGAGATAACGGCAAAATATAATTCTCGCTGCTGTTGTAGCTCATAGCAAAAGTCAGTGAGTTATGGTTCCATTTACGGTAAACGGGATCCAGCTTCATATATTCACAGAAATCGTGCATCCAACCCATATTCCATTTAAAGGTAAAGCCCAGATTCTCTCCGCCAAGCCTGTCTCCTTCGACGTCACCGGTCACACCGGGCCATGATGTAGATTCTTCCGCAACGGTAATACAACCGGGGAACGCACCATGAATCACCGTATTCAAATGACGGAAGAATTCAATTGCTTCCAGGTTCTTATTTCCGCCATATATGTTAGGACACCACTGTCCATCCTTTCTGCCGTAATCCAGATAAAGCATGGAAGCCACCGCATCCACACGGATACCATCTATATGGAATTCTTTCATCCAGAAAAGAGCATTGGAAATCAGGAAATTCTTTACTTCGTTCTTTCCATAGTTGAATATCTTGGTTCCCCATTCAGGATGCTCACCAAGACGGGAATCAGCATGCTCATAGATACAGGTGCCATCGAACTCAGCCAGACCATGGGCATCTTTTGTAAAATGAGCCGGTACCCAGTCAAGAATGACTCCGACTCCTGCTTTATGCAGTTCATTTACCAGATACATGAAATCCTTTGGTGTTCCATATCTGGAAGTCGGTGCATAATAGTTGGCTACCTGATATCCCCAGGAACCGTCGAAAGGATGCTCTGCGATACCCATAAGCTCCACATGGGTATACTTCATTTCCTTCATGTACTCCACAATTTTCTCTGCAAATTCTTTATAGTTATAAAATCCTGCGGTAGTACCGTCCGGATGTTTCATGTAAGAACCAATGTGACACTCATAAATTGCCAGAGGTTCTTTGTTCATATCTTTTTCTGCACGCGCTGCCATCCACTTGGAATCTTTCCACTCAAATCCGCTCAAATCAGTAACAATAGAAGCTGTTCCCGGGCGATATTCCGCCTGATTGGCATAAGGATCTGACTTGTACAACTTGCGTCCGTCCCATGCAGTAATGAGGAATTTATATTGCTCTCCCACACCGATTTGCGGTACAAATAATTCCCAAATGCCACCAGGTCCGATCTTCTTCATGGGATGTGACTTCTCATTCCAGTCATTAAAAGAACCTACCACATAGACTTCCTGCGCGTTAGGTGCCCAAACTGCAAAATACACACCTTCCTGTCCATCCTCTTTAGACAGATGAGCTCCCAATTTCTTGTAAATCTCATAGTGTGTGCCCTGACCGAACAGATACTGGTCGGTCTCAGAAACAAATACCCTTTCCCTTTCCTGCACTTTCTTGGTCGCCTTTGTTTTTACTGCTCCCATACCCTATAACCTCCTATTTTATATAAAATCTTTCTCTCTTAAAATAATCATGTCCTCTTCGTCATATCGCTTTGCCAGCAATACGTCCAGGAAATGATTCACCGTTTTTCTGTTGGCATGGTCAATTGCCTCGTCCACGATATCCCTTACTTCCATCACTGTTACCGCATGGTCCAGTGTCTGCATTTCTTCGATTCTGGTATGCAAGGCAAGTACCCCCAGGTCATCAATGGTATATTCCATTTCCCGGGCATATTTCTTACCGAATGCCACCAGTTCTTCATTGCTCATAGCTTCCATATCTACCCTGGCATTAAAACACTCCTCCAACTTCTTATGTTTTGCCAGGAATTTGTTCATATTTCTCTTAGTATCCTCGATGACAAGGATGATTCCAAATGATTCCTGCTGCAGCTTTCTATAGAGAGCCTCCACAGTCTTTTCACTAATATCTGAAATCTTCTGGATAATCAATGCACCATTCTTTAATTGTTCCAGAATCTCAGACACATCCTTTTGATTCAAGGCAATACCTGAAATCTTGGCTGTCTTTCCGGAAAAATTGCTGTCATTCATCTGAACATCTCTAATGATGTTTTTAGCCATTTCCAAGGTGTCCATACCTTCATCACCGGTCACAATTACATTACCTGTATAAGAAGCAAGGCTGATCTTATCCAGCGCACCAAGCAGCTTCTGTCTGGCAGAACGACTATGGATGTAACTGCCGAATAATTCTCGTTCTTCCCTGGTCAGATTTCGGACACGGGCTTTTCCTGTTCCGCCGGGAGCAGTATTCTGTTCAGACGACTTTTGCTTAGAAGATATCTGTTCTTCTTCTTGAATCTCCTCTTCCCGAGCGGCTTCCTCGGTTTCATCCTCAATTACTGCTTCGTCATCCGTTTCTTCAATTTCTTCAATTTCTTCGACTTCTTCAATTTCTTCGATTTCTTCAATCTCTTCAAGTTCTTCTATGCCTTGAACCTCCTCGGCATCTTCAAGCTCTTTTATGCCTTGAACCTCCTCGGCATCTTCAAGCTCTTTTATGTTTTGAACCTCCTCGACATCTTCAAGTTCTTCGATGTTTTGAACCTCCTCGACTTCAAGCAGGTCTTCTATCTCATCTTCTGCCTCAGTCAGTTGTTCTACTTCATTTACTGCCTCAGTCAGTTCTTCTACTTCATTTACTTCCTCAGACAGTTCTTCCACTTCGTCTGCTCCGTCAGCCACTTCCTCTAGTTCGTCCGCTTCAGCCCGGGGCAGCTCTTCCTCAGGTTCACATACCTCATCCTCCCCCATGGCAGCCTCTCTCTTCAATCGGTTCCACTCTTCAACAATATCCTCAAGGCTCAACTGACCTTCAATCTGGTCATCTACCGGCTCATCAGACAACTCTTCGGGCGATGCTTCCGGTTCTCCAAGCACTTCCTTCAGGCCTTCTGCAAGCTCCTTCTGAAGGTTAATGGTATTAAACTGACTCACATCCATAGTCTTTACATGAATGTCAAATTCTTCCTCCGAAGCAGGCACCTCTTCTGCCACCGGCTGTGTTACTTCAGCAGTCTGGGTATATTCCGCCTGTTGATCATATCCTGCATCCTGACCGCATTCCTCCGGCTGCGCGTATTCTGAGTCGCTATATTCCGTTTCCTGGATGGGCTCCTCATACTGGGGGGCGAGCCTGCTTTCATACTTCTGTTGCTGCTGAAGTGTCAATGGCTGGTGGAGCATCTTCAGTTCCAAGGCTTTCAACACATATTTTCCATCTCCAAACCACAGTATCAGCTCATCACATTCCTCTACGCAACGTGTTGCAAGGCCTACCCGATGGTACAGATACGCCAGTTCATATGCCCACTTTTCCCGATAATCACGTTGTTTCAATTCTTCCAGTACAGCAATCCGTTCCTCCAGGCTCACGTCCTGTGCTTCATACAGCTTATATTGTAATATGTACCTGCCGGTATCTCTGGGAGCTATCTGTATAAATTCCTTATAATACTCCACAGCTTCTACGATTTCTTCCGTTTTGATACACAGTTCGCACAGAGAATATACTATCGTCCTTCCACCCGGATGACGATCATATGCCAAAAGCAGCATGTCTCTGGCATCCTCATATCTTCTGTTAATTTTATACAAGTCACTGACGGTGCACAGCATCATAACACTCTTCACACGTCGCCAGTCGATCATGTCTGCAATTTCAGCTGCCTGCACATATTCTTTACTCGCAATCAACGACTTAATTTCTTCTGCTCTGACTTTATACTCAAACTTATCCAAAGTATCTCTCTCCAATTCTAACCAAATTCATCCATTTCCATATTAAAAGCGCAGAGTAACCCACTTTTACTTATTCAGTGTATCATAGTACATACAGCTATGTCAAAGCAAAACCATAAAAAATCAAAACTTCTTTCATTCACTGTTCACAACCGTTGTAACAGGAGATTACTTAACCTTGCAAACTGTTCCAGAGTCAGAGCTTCTCCGCGTATGGTAGCAGACAACCCCATCTCCTCCAGCACACTCACAACCTGCTCTCTGTTGACGCCCAGACCCGGTGCATTACTAAGTCCGTTGGCCAGCGTCTTGCGTCTCTGATTGAAAGAAGCCCTGATTACGGCAAAGAGAAATGCCTCATCATCTGCCTTCACCGGCGGTTCCTCATATCTTGTCAATCTGATAACGGCACTTCCCACATTTGGTCTCGGAATAAAGCAATTAGGCGGAACATTGGCAACGATTTCCGGCTTGGCGTAATACTGGACAGCCAGGGACAGCGCACCGTAATCCTTGGTTCCCGGGCCTACCTGCATCCGATCAGCCACTTCCTTCTGCACCATAATCGTAATACTTTTTAACGGTACATGATTTTCAAATAATCCCATAATAATAGGCGTGGTTATATAATAAGGCAGATTCGCCACAACTTTAATGGGCTTACCCCCGTTTCTTTCTTCCACGATGCTGTTGATATCCACTTTCAGGATATCGTCATTGATCACTGTTACATTGTCATAATCTGCCAATGTCTCTTTCAAAATAGGAATCAGCGCCTTATCGATTTCTACAGCAATCACTTCTCCTGCACGTTCTGCAAGATACTGAGTCATGGTACCAATACCAGGCCCGATTTCCAGGACGCAGTCCTCTTTCGTAATCCCGGAAGCATCTATGATACGATCTAATACGCTGGTATCAATTAAGAAGTTTTGCCCAAATTTTTTCTGAAAATTAAAATTATATTTTTGCAGAACCGCAATAGTGTTCTGCGGAATTCCTAATGTAGCCATAGTTCCTCCTCATAAATTTAATTGTACTGTTCCAGGAAACGCACTACATCTCCCAAATCGGAACATATCCCAAAAGTCATCTTGCGCAGTTCCTCGTCCGGTGTGATCAGATCGGGTACCATAATTACTTTCGCACCGGCATCGTGAGCAGACTTAATACCGTTAGGCGAATCCTCAATTGCAATGACATTTGCCGGATCCACTCCCATCTTGCGGCAAGTCAAAAAGTAAATATCAGGTTGAGGCTTAGCATGTTCTATCATATCTCCAGCCACAATAACCTTAAAATAATCCACAATTCCCGCCACTTTGAGGTGGTCCAATACAGAATGATAGCTCGTGGACGAAGCCAGTCCCATTGGAATTTCTTTCTGCTGCAGATAAGTCAATATTTTATGCACTCCAGGCTTGATCGGAAGACCATAAATCTTAATTCTGGTCTTCAACCAGGCAGATACTGCATTCCGAAATTCAACATAAGCAAAATCCTGCCCAAACCGTTCCAGCACCAACTGTCTGGTATCATGGGAATTTAAACCGATACACTCTACAGCAACTTCCTCCATTCCCCTGATTCCGCGCTTTTTGGCCACCTGGCACCAGCCATCCATATAGAGTCGTTCTGTGTCGAACAGCACACCATCCATATCAAAAACTACGGCCTCAATTTTCAACTTTTCACCTCATAATTGTTCTTAATAATACTGGAAATCTTCAATAAAATGGATACAGTCATACAGTACAAGTACATCCGTCTGCGGTGTGAAATAACCATCTATCAACCCCGCCAAAGTACCGTTGTAATAGCGCAGATCAACCACATATATTTTATCATAATGATTAGCCAGCAGAGGTACCAGACAATTGGCGTAGGAGTCCTTAATCAGTACCAGTTCCCGCCCTCTGCGATATCCTGTTTCAATCTCTATAAAAGCATGATTATCATCCAGAAAATAGCCATATTTATTCTTGGTATCCAAATATTTTTTTTCATAATAAGAATGCGTCCGGGTTCCAAAATCATACGTTATGGTAGGATAGTGATGCAGCGTCTCCGGAAAAATCTGTATGCTGTCCGCTTCGTGGGGCAGATTAATTTTAGAATGCAGTGTCCCCAGAAATTCTTCTGTAACAGCCATCATTCCGCTGATATTAAAAGTTTCAATTGCCGTTCCACCCATGTATTTATTCCATTCCAGATATCCATAATAAGCCCCAAGCGACGTCCAATGATGATCGGTCCGATAATAAATTGCTTCGTCGGAATGCTCTTTTAAAGTATGATATACATCAATCAGATTCTCCTCACCAATAGCGTCCGCAACCTGATTCAAAAATGCTCTCTGATCATAGTACACGGCCTGAAAAGGCAGTTTATCCGTCAAAATATTGTCAGCTGTGGGAACCAACATGACTTTGGCTCCATATTTATCCACCAGTTTCTCGAGAAGGGCAACTTTTTTATCCACCTGTTCCTGAGAGATATTCCCGGGCTTATGCTGCTCTATCAGATAATCATCTTTGGCAAGATAGACACCATTAATTTCCTTTTTTTGCATAAGAATATCTCCCCGGGTCTTCAGCTCCACCCAGGTATCCCTTGCCACAAACTGGTCTGTTACATAAGCTTCGTAATCTTCCATATAAGACCCGTCCCATACAGCCTCCCAGCTAAAAGCAGGTTTTGTGGCCAGCATCCGGTTCTCTGTTTCTGAATACAGCCTGTCACTATCCAACAAATCGGTTATGGTAAAAAACAGCAGAATCAATGCCAGAAAACTGACCGTTACCGCTGCATTTGACTTCTCATCCATATTCTGCGGCCTCCTCTCACATTCTAAAACCGGAAATACAAAAACGGGTTATAAGAAGCATCCACAATATAAGCAATTGACGCCAGCAAAAGAAGGGCCGGAATGATCTTTTCAAGCAGCCTTCTGGCAGCAATCGCGCCGCTTTTCCCACTTCTTTCCAGCTTACTTGTTATAAGCTTTCCTAATGGTGCGGATGCAACTGCCGCAACCAGTAACAGAATACCATACTCTTTTACAAGATACAATGCCTGGCCATCATATATGCCCATACTTCCCATACCTAACATAGCCCTGAGATATCCAAAGATACTGCCCACATCTTCAATGGCGAAAATCACCCATCCTGACAACACAACCAGTACCGTATAGCAAAAACCGAATATTTTCGGAAAATAACTCAGAAGTTCACCCAGAAGGATCTTCTCTAAAATGAGGAAAAAGGCAAACCACAGCCCCCAGAGCAGGAAATTCCACCCGGCACCATGCCAGATTCCCGTCAACATCCACACAAGCAGAATATTGAGCATCTGTCTGCCTGCACCTTTCCGATTACCTCCCAGTGGAATATACACGTAATCTCTGAACCATTGCCCCAGAGACATATGCCATCTTCTCCAGAACTCCGTAATGGAGGTGGAAATATAGGGATAGTTGAAATTCTCCGGAAACCTGAATCCCATTATGGCCCCAAGTCCGATTGCCATATCAGAATATCCCGAGAAGTCAAAATAAATCTGAAAAGCATAGGCCAGAATCCCAACCCATGCCATCAGCATACTTAGATTCCCCGGCTCCAGTGCCACAGTTTCCTCCCACAGAAGTCCCAGATTATTGGCAAGGAGTACTTTCTTAGCCAGCCCCACGCAGAACCGCCTGCATCCATAGCTCACATCCTCGATACTTTCATGCCTGTCTCTCAAATCTTCCTGAACATCTGTATACCTGACAATGGGCCCGGCAATCAGCTGAGGGAACATAGTCACAAACACTCCAAAATCCAACAGATTCTTCTGGACCTTCGCTTTTCCCCGATATACATCAATGGTATATGACATGGTCTGAAATGTATAAAAAGATATCCCGATAGGAAGCGGCAATTCTAACAACGGAATCTGCACTCCTGCAACTTGATTCACAATACCAATCACAAAATCCGCGTACTTGAAAAATCCTAACACACCCAGATTAATAATGATCGAAGAAATCAGAAGCACCTTTGCAATCTTCCGGTTCCTAACCCTATCAATCACTCTGCCATGCGCATAATCGGAAAACGTTGAAAACAACAGCAAAACCACGTATACCGGTTCTCCCCAGGCATAGAAAAAAAGACTGCCCAAAAAGAGGATGATATTACGCATCCTCCGGGCAGCCGGACATAAAAATGTCGCAAAATACAATATCATAAATATCGGTAAAAACCGAAACAAAAAAAGGACACTGCTGAATACCATACTCTCACTCCCAGGTAAATAATAATTACCCAGTTACTTTTTGCAACTTGCAGCCGGTCCAATTCCCTGTCACCGGGGAGCGCACCAACTGCTAAGTCTCAAACAGTAACTACTTCTTACTTTACCACAGCGGAGTGCATAACTTCAATAGCAAGTTCATTTTGTTCCAAACAATGTTTGATAACAGCCTCATCTCCCTGCTCTAACACATCCATAACGTCGGCACCAAGCTGTACGAGGCACACATAGTCACCAATGCGCTCAATCCTGGAAGCCTGAATCTTACCCACATTCATTGGATACTGCATAGTATCTTCCACCATCATATCTCTGTAGGCATTTAATGCATCCTCAACTGCCTGAATCTGCCCTTCCTTGGGCTTGATAACGATCAGCATATCAACATTAGTGCTGATCATAGGCATCTCTGCCATATAATCATCATACATATCAGCAGTAATACCAAAAGTACCCTCCAACATTTCAGCCGGAATTGCTGTGTTAGGCCAGTAGTTCTCACCAAGCGCATCTGTTACTGCTTTCTTGAGAACCTCCATCTCCTCACTCCAACCGCTCAACGTTTCTTCCGGTACAGTTTCATCTACAGCAGCTTCGTCAGAAGTTGTACCCGCCTCGTCAGAAGTCTGGACGCTCTCCACCACCTGGCTTTCCGTGCTTTCCTGTGACTGTACCTGTGTATTATTTTCAGTTGCCTTGTTGTCCTTGCCACATGCGGTCATAGCTGCACACAGCGCCATCATGCAGACAAAAGTCGTTGCTTTTTTCATAAATTTCCTCCTCGCATAAACAATACGTTACTTTAATGTTTCCCTTTTCCCCTTCGACTATACATGACTACTCAGCAGGGCATAGCGGCCGATACAGCAGCCAGTCGCCGTGTCCTATTACATCATAACATACCTTTATCAAAATTGCACGTAAACCTTTCTTAAAAAAGTATAACCAAAAATTAAGGATTATTTGATATTTCCCCAAAGTTATGCTATTCTAAGAAATACAGGCATTACCGCTGACTTTTGAACTGAAATCCCCAAAATAAGGAGACGAACGAATGAGTATATTGAACGTAGAACACCTGACCCACGGCTTTGGCGACCGCGCCATTTTTAATGATGTATCTTTCCGCCTTTTAAAAGGTGAACATATCGGCCTGATCGGTGCCAACGGCGAAGGTAAATCTACCTTTATGAATATTATTACCGGAAAGCTGATGCCGGATGAAGGCACTGTAGAATGGGCCAAAAATGTCCGGGTAGGATACCTGGACCAGCACACCGTCCTGACCGCCGGTCAGACCATCCGTGACGTACTGGCATCCGCTTTCGACTGGCTTTATGAGATGGAAGCACAGATGAACGATATCTGTGACAAAATGGGCGATGCCACCGAAGAACAGCTGGAGCAGTATATGGAGGACCTGGGCACGATTCAGGATATGCTCACGGTACACGATTTTTATATGATTGATTCCAAGGTAGAAGAAGTCGGACGTGCACTTGGACTTGCAGATATAGGACTGGACCGGGATGTGACAGAGCTGAGTGGCGGCCAGCGTACCAAGGTACTGCTGGGCAAGCTTCTTTTGGAAAAACCGGATATCCTGCTGCTGGACGAACCCACCAACTACCTGGATATAGAACATATTGAATGGCTGAAGCGCTACCTGAACGAATATGAAAACGCCTTTATCCTGATCAGCCATGATATTCCTTTCTTAAATAGTGTTATCAACCTGATTTACCACATGGATAATCAGGAACTGAACCGTTATGTAGGCGATTACGACAAATTTCAGGAAGTATACGCCATGAAGAAAGCGCAGCTGGAGGCTGCTTACAATAAGCAGCAGAAGGAAATTGCTGACTTGAAGGACTTTGTAGCCCGCAACAAAGCACGTGTCGCTACCCGTAATATGGCTATGTCCCGCCAGAAAAAGCTGGACAAAATGGATGTCATTGAGTTGGCTGCAGAGAAGCCGAAGCCTGAGTTTCATTTCAGAGAAGCGCGTACGCCCGGCAGATATATCTTCCAGACCAAAGGACTTATCATCGGTTACGACGAGCCGCTTTCCAGAGCTCTTGATCTGGAAATGGAGCGTGGCCAGAAGATCGTACTGACCGGTGCAAATGGTATCGGTAAGACCACTCTTTTAAAGAGTATCCTGGGACTGATTCCGCCTTTAAGCGGCAATGTGGAACAAGGAGATTATCTGCAGATCGGTTATTTTGAGCAGGAAATGAGCCAGGATGTAAATACTACCTGTTTGGAAGAAATCTGGCAGGAATTCCCCGGATTTACCCAGTATGAAGTGCGTGCCGCGCTGGCAAAATGTGGTCTGACCACCAAGCATATCGAGAGTAAGGTTAAGGTCTTAAGCGGTGGTGAGCAGGCTAAAGTAAGACTATGTAAGCTGATCAACCGTGACACCAACGTACTGCTTCTGGACGAGCCTACCAACCATCTGGATGTGGATGCAAAAGAGGAGCTGAAGCGGGCACTGAAAGCCTATAAGGGAAGTATCCTCATGGTGTGCCATGAGCCTGATTTTTATGATGGGCTGGCTACCGATGTGTGGGATTGTACCAAGTGGACGACCAGAGTGTTCTAACCATCAAAGGGGCTGCCGCCACCATGAAACGAAGCGGATTGCGAATATCCGTTTTGTTTTATGGTGCGGCAGCCCCTTAAATGTAAAATACTCCCACTTGAAACACTGCTTTCTAAGATTTTCTCCGCATGATATTTTTCATCCTGTAAAACCTACATAAAAAGGCAGAAACATCTGCGGCAATCCTATACCGCAAACATTCCTGCCTCTATGATTTTCGTCCTTAACTATGTATCACACACTCTCTATTTCCATACTCTGTCGATATAATTCCCAGCCTCTTCTTCCGACACGGAAAACTTCTGCATAATTTTTTCCAGAGTACTCTCCTTGGAAACACCCAACTCCTTGCAAGTCTCTGCCAGGGCGCAAATTCCTTCATCCAGCGCTTCCTTACGACCCTCTTCACGGCCGGCACGGATGCCCTCTTCTCTTCCTTCTTCCCTGCCCTTCTCTCTTTCATAAACCTTCTCTTCCCAAGACTGCATATACTTCACTCCCATTTCTTCACTGGATTTGATTTTACGTACACACTCATGAATCAGCCGAATTCTCTCACTATCCGAAGCCTCCGCAGACTGGTCGTCGGTTTTCTCGATATAATGCAGGAAATCTACCAGTTCCTTGCTCACTTCCTTATCGTTGGTTCCTCTTGTGTTAAGAAAGATACGCACAGCTCCGTCTCCAAGCTCCAGATTCTTATCTTCTTCACAATAGCCGCGGAAAGTGTACTGATATTTTCCTTCCCCGAACAAATCGAACGGTGTAATCATGATTATGCACGTGTTATTCAGTTTGTTAAAACTGACAGTCCCCGGCTCCAGAAGAGAAGAATCAATAAGTCCCTGATAATAGCGGCTCCTTTTAATCAGGTCACTTTTTTTCTCCGCCTGCATTTCTGTATTGTACAAAGTGCTGTTTTGATCCAGGGCGTATACATCCAGCCTGATAGAACGCAGCCATGGCATGGTACGAATCTCCTTCTCTGTTTGAGATGGATTCAACAGTTTGATCAAATCGTCTTGCAGAATAATTTGCAAAGCAGCTTCATGAGCTTCGGGAATGTCCATTGTCTGATCGAATAAAAACTTGCTTGTTAATGTCAATTCCTGTAGTGTCTTCATTCATTTCTCCTTTTATTGTATACTATTATCCGAAAAATGGCAACAAAAATAACTGCTTTTTGTGCTACTATTGTAACGATACAAAAAGGTTCTCTTTCGTTTCTCTGTCTGGGAAAATCGGACGATAAGTGCCCGCTTCGAAAAACAGATATTAGATTGATTCACGTGAACTGATACTACAATAACATGAATGGAATATTATGTCAATTTCAATTTTCTTTTTGTGTCTTGTTGCGCAAAACTTTATAACACAGCAAAAGGGAGCTGCCTTTATAGCAGCTCCCCGCACTTCTGTATGAAACTCTGTTATGTATGCCTTATTGATAATGCATACAAACATTATACTCTCTTACTCAAAACTTCCTCTTCGTACTTCACAATATCCTGATACCAGCTTGCATCTCCTGCCACGCCGCAAACCTTGCAGTACTCAGCCCATACATCGCTGTAAGGAAGATCCTTGGCATTCTCCTGCATAACCATCAGCTCGGTAAACTTGCTCTCATCCTGCAGCTTCTGAAGGGACTCATGGGGCATGCACATAGCCATCAGCATTGCTTTCTGCCAGCTTCTGATACCTACTACCCATGCAGAGATACGGTTGATGCTTGCATCGAAGTAGTCGAGAGCCATGTAAACTCTGTCAAGTGCGTTGCAGCGAACGATTTCCTTTGCAATCTCCTTGGTCTCGTCATCCAGTACCAGTACATGGTCGGAATCCCAACGGATACCTCTGGTGATGTGGAGTGCAATCTCAGGATAGAAGCACAGCAGTGCAGGAATCTTGTCGGATACTACTTCTGTAGGATGATAGTGACCATTGTCCATCAAAGGCAGTACGCCGTCGTGAGAAGCCGCAAAGCTTAAGGTAAACTCAGCGCTTCCGGCAGTATAAGCTTCTACACCGATACCGAATACCTTGGATTCTACACAAGGCTTAACAAGGTTCTTGTCAAAAGGCTCAGCCAGGATAGCTTCGATAGACTCTTTATAACGCATTCTGGGACCCATTCTGTCTGCAGGAACATCCTTGAAACCGTCACCGATCCAGATATTCATGACACAGGGAACGCCGGTCTGCTCTGCAAAATACTGGGAGATACGGATACATGCTTTACCATGATTGATCCAGAACTTTCTGGTCTCTTCATCAGGGCTGGTCAGTGTCAGACCGTCTTTTACCTTAGGATGAGAGAAGAAAGTAGGGTTAAAATCGATACCCATATTTCTCTCTTTCGCAAAATCTACCCATTTCTGGAAATGCTTTGGCTCCAGCTTATCTCTGTCAACATACTCGCCGGGCTCGAAAATTGCGTAGCTTGCATGCAGATTCAGTTTCTTTTTGCCGGGAGTCAGGCTCAGTGCCTTATCCATATCAGCCATCAGCTCTTCGGGAGTTCTGGCCTTGCCGGGATAGTTACCGGTTGTCTGGATACCACCGGTCAGAGGACCGTCCTGGTCAAAACCTTTTACATCATCCCCCTGCCAGCAGTGAACTGCTACAGGAATGTTCTGTAATTTGGCGATGACAGCATCTGTGTCTACGCCGTATGATGCAAAAATCTCTTTTGCAGATTCATATCTTGTGCTCATTTTATGTATACTCCTTTCATACCACCTGTTATGCCTTATAAGTTTTCACCGCAAAGGACTCAAAGACGCAGTCTCTTGCACTTGCAAGGTCGGTCAGTTCGCCGTTTGTCATCATCTGCACCATCAGGTTACCGATTGCAGTTGCCTCGGTCGGTCCTGCAAATACGGTTCTTCCGGTATATTTTGCAGTCAGAATATTCAGATATTCTGCATTGGCGCCACCGCCTACCACACTGATGCTGTCGTAAGTCTTTCCGGTCATCTCCTGAATCTCCTCGATGGTATCGGCATAGCACTTAGCCAGGCTGTTGTAGATGACAGATGCGATTTCGCCGTAAGTCTCCGGAACAGGCTGACCGCTCTCAGCACAAGCTGCCTGTACCTCTTTAATCATGTTCTTAGGTGCAAGGAAACGGCCGTCATTACAGTCTACCAGAGAAGGAATGGTCTGCTTAGAAGCCTCTTCGCAGATTTCGCCAAAGGACAGATCCAGACCTCTTTCTGCTTTCAGCTCCTTCTTTACCGACTGAATCATCCACAGTCCCATGATATTCTTCAGGTAACGGAAACGATACTGATAACCGCCTTCGTTGGTGAAGTTGTGCGCTTTGCTTGCAGGGCTGCAGTCAGCTTCCATACGCTCTACGCCCATCAGGGACCAGGTACCGGAACTGATGTATACGGTATCCGGATTGTTGCTGGGTACTGCCAGAACTGCGGAACCGGTGTCATGGGTGGCGGGCAGGACTACTTTACAATTAAAGCCTACCTCAGCCTGTACTTCAGCAGTCAGATCGCCCAGAACGGTTCCGGGCACTTTTACCTCCTGGAACATCTCAGTGGGATAGCCCAGTCTCGCAATCAGCTCCAGATCCCACTTCTTTGTCTCAGGGTTAATCAGCTGCCCGGTAGTAGCCTCGGTATATTCGTTAGACTTTACACCACTAAGCAGATAGTGGAAGTAGTCAGGTACCATGAGGAAAGTTTTGGCTTTCTCCAGATATTCAGGATGCTTGGTCTTTACAGCCATCAGCTGGTAAATAGTATTGAAAATAGCCTTCTGGATACCGGTTCTTGCATACAGCTCATCCTCAGGGATAATCTTATATACTTCCTCGTCCATACCGATGTTGCGGTCATCGCGGTATCCTACGGTATTGCCCAGTACCTGATCATTCTCATCCAGCAGTACAAAGTCAACACCCCATGTGTCTACGCCTACACTGACAGGAATCTTGCCGATTTCCTTACATTTCTTAAGTCCGGCCTTGATTTCCTGAAACAGTGCAACGAAATCCCAGCACAGCTCGCCGTCCTTCTCACTCATACCGTTATAAAAACGATGTACCTCCTCCAGAATCAGCTTTCCGTCCTCCATGTGGCACAGGATGTGACGGCCACTGGATGCTCCAATGTCAATCGCTAAATAATAAGCTCCCATTACGTTCTCCTTTCTAATTCCGCGCAAAAGAAGCCCACTGTATGAGGCAGTGTGGAATTCGGGCATTTTCTTCCTCGTTTTCCTAAAAAAAGGTGCAATTCTGCATCATCCCACAGGTATTAGATGTGATTTTTCCTGTGTTTGAACTTCCGCGGCGGTTGTTTCTGTTACCTATCATAACACATATTGCTGGAAAAGAAAAGGACAACTGTTGACAAAAAAAGAGTCCTGATTTGCAGGACTCTTTTTTCACTCATTATATCATGAGCAGAGCTCATGATCGGCATTCGCCGCTCACGATGAACAAGCTACGCTTGTTCCCACTCGCTTGCGCTCATTATATTTCAATACTCTCTCCGGGCTTCACGCAATATGTCACACCGGCTTTTTCAAGATACAATGTAATTGCAGTAGGATTATACACTCTGCTGTCGTTCACACTGAACACCAGGCTGCGATATGCTTCCACATAATCATAAATCTCGATATTGGTTGCATACCAGATATCCTCGTGACCACCGGTATACTCTGCGAACTCCTCAATCACATTCCAGTTATTATCAGCTTCAAACTCGTAGCTGTGTCCCCACAGATAGAACAGCCAGGGAGCTCTTGCGGTATCTTCCTCTACAAACTTGTGTGCCAGCTCCATCAGTCTGGGATTCTTGTGGTGACAGGTGGCTTCCAGTCTCAGCCAGTCCGTAGGAATTTTAAAATCGCAGTTGGAAATCGTGGTTCTGGAATAAGCGATTCCTGAGGCTTTCAGGCAATCTACCACCTGATCACTGTATGTACCGAAAGGATATGCCATACCTCTTACGATCGTACCAAACTGTGCCTCCAGATTCTCTCTGTCTTTAATAACCTCATAAGTGCATGCTGCAGGAGAAAGCTGCTCCAGGAAAGGATGGGTCAGTGCATGCACAGCCACTTCCATTCCGCTGTCTTTGTAAGTTTCTGTTACCTGCTTCTCACTCATGCGGCGGTGAATCGTTCCTTCCGGATACACCTTTCCTTCCGGCGCATACGCACCGCTGTTTAAGTTAAAGGTACCTTTCAGCCCATGCTTCTGCATGATTTCAATCAGTTTCACATCCTGCTGCACGCCATCGTCATAGCTAAGTGTCAGCGCTTTCTTTTTCCCCTCGGGAAATCTCATAAAAATACTGGCCATATTTTTGTCTCCTCCTTACCGATTCCGGTTAGTTGCCATTATTATAATCCACTGCGGGCTGACGTGCAATATGAAATCTGATGATTATTTCAAGTTGTGAGATAGCTGAATATGTTACTTACTTGCAAGCCATGCATCATACTGTGTCTGAATTTCGGCAATAACCGTTTCAAGACCGGCTTTTTTTAATGCATCAACCATAATCGGAAGATATTCATCCGGATTATAGAAGCCTTTTTCTAAAAGAATTCTATATTCTTTTACAACAGCATCGCATGCAGCAATTTCTGCTTCTACCTTAGTCTGATCAAAACTGAAACCTGCTGTACAGGAAAGAATGCCGGCTTCATTAAATTCTTTGTATAAAGCTTCCTTGTTTTCGCTTTCACCGACCGCTAAAGTAGTTGCATTATAAGCAGTTACCGTCCACAAACCGCTGGTCTTATACTTAGTATCTGCAAGTATACTGATTCTGCCGTCTACTAATTCATAGTGTTTTCCTTCAATACCATATGTTAATAAATTTGCCACTTTTTCATCTGTAAACAATGTATTAAGAAACTTTAAACATGCTTCCACTGTCTCAGAATCTGCTGCAGAATTAATCATATAAGCAGAACCAAAGGCACAGCCGGTGTCAATATAGTTTTCCGTCAACTGCGCAATGTCCATTTCATACGGGTTACGAGAGGTAGCGTTATTCTTTCCATCCGGAACATTGTTCCAACTTATAAAGCCGACTTCATTTGTATTCTTTAATTCGTTAATTGTTGCAGATTTCAACTGCTCAATTTCAGCCTGGTTGATATATCCTGCCTGATTCCAGGAATATTTTAAATCAACATATTCCTTATATTCATTTGTTTCAAAAATACTTATTATCTTAGTAGTATCTCCGTTGCGTGCTACACCGGCATAATCTTTAATAAATGCAAAATCATCTAAACCATATAAGGTATATGTATGTGTGTAATTTAAATACGGATAGTCAATGCCATCTGCATACAATTGGGCGAGCATCGGTTCAAGATCCTTTAGTTCTTTTACAGTTGAAAAATCCCAGCCATATTTTTTTACAAATTCTGCTGCAATCATTCTGCTCATACCCGTTGCAAATTCTTTGGGAATCGGAATATAATAATTACGTCCCTGATAAGCAGAAGCAGTCCAAACACTTTCCGGAATCAGATTATATATGTCAGGATATTCTTTAATAATATCTGTCACATCATATGCTCCATCGTTAACCATCAATTCCGGACCAAACTTAGCATTGGATACCCAAAACAAATCTATGTCTTCTCCTGCTGCAAGGGCCATTGCAAGATCACCGCCCAATTCTTCTGATTTTTTTACATCAACAGTAACTCCAATCAACGGCTCAATATACTCATTAACTGCATCTTCTACAGCCTGCATGTCATCGAACACTTCATCACCATGATCATACATTACGTAAGTAATCTCAACCGGCTCCTTTTTTTCCTCAGATACAACAGTTTCCTGTTTTGTATCTGTTTGAGATGTTTCTGTGATCTCACTGCCTGTGTTATTGGCAGGCTCATTACCGCATGCTGTAAGACATCCGACAGTCAACGTTGCTGCAACCACAGTCGCAAGCATTTTTTGAATTTTTTTGTTTTTCATGTTAAAACCTCCTTTTATCTAAACGCCTCCAGGCGTTTGTCTCCTATAAATGCGCCCTTTCAGGGTCCAATCAACCCTTGACTGATCCCAAGGTAAGCCCCTTTACAAAATACTTTTGGAAAAATGGATAAATTATCATAATTGGTCCCAAAACTGCAAACAATAATGCCATACGAGCACTATCCTCCGGTATTGCCCCCTCCATAGACTCCATCATCTCCATGGACATATCGGAGTCCATCATAGCCTGAATATTGTTTTCAATAGCCATCAATATATTCTGTAACGGCCGCTTTTCCGGTGTTGAAATATACATTTGTCCGGTAACCCAATTATTCCATTTTCCCACAGCTGTCATAAAACCGATAGATGCAAGAGACGGTTTCATAAGCGGCAGCACAATCTGAAAGAAAATTCTAAAATCTCTCGCGCCGTCTATTTTTGCACTTTCTACCACTGCATCCGAAATAGTTCCGCTAATGTATGTACGTAGAATAATGGTATTTGTCATGCTTACTGCCGGCAGCCACAAAATCAGCATTGTATCTTTCAAATGATAAATACTTGTATTGAATATGTAGCTTGACAACATGCCACCCGAAAATAATGTTGTCAATAAAAGCATTATGGAGAATATACCGCGGAGCTTGAACGATTTACGGCTCAATGCAAATGCCAACATACTTTCAACTAACAGAGTTGCAACCGTATGCATAACAGTAATAAAAATGGTAATCCCGTAAGAATTAATTATTTGATCCTTAAGTTCCCACACATAACGCCATCCATCCAAAGACCATTTCTCCGGAAAAAAGCTAAAACCGTTTAACGCCAATTCTCCACCGTCCGTGAAAGAAGCAATTGCAACAAGTACTATCGGCAAGAAGCAAAATAGTGTATACAACAACAGTAATAAAAATAATATGATCTGACCTATTGTAATTTTTTTATTTTCCATCTTTCCTCCTTAGAACAATGCATGTTCCGGTGATTTCTTGCGTACAATCAGGTTTACGATAATAGTCAATGCAAAGCCGATAATTGACTGATAGAACGTTACCGCTGCTGTAGTACTGAAGTTGCCGCCGGTATTCATAATGGCGTTCATAACATAACTGTCAAGCACCTGTGTCGTAGGATATAAGGCACCGGTATTCTTCGTTACTCGATAGAAAAGTCCCGTATCGGATTCCATAATGTTGCCAAGACTCATCAATGTTCTGATGGAAATCATCGGTATCAGCATTGGAATGGTTACATATCTGATTTTCTGAAATGTATTTGCTCCATCTATAGCAGCAGCATCATACATTTCCGGATCTACACCTGCCAATACAGACAAATAAAGAACCGAACTGTATCCAACATTTTTCCATATGTGTACAATTGTCAGAATTAATGGCCAATATTTCGCCTCCATATAAAACTGTATCGCTTTCCCACCACCGGAAGTAATCGCCTGATTAATCATACCAACCTGATAATCCAACAAAGCGTTTACAATAAAAGTAATTGCTACATAGGAGATAAAAGTCGGCATAATCATAACACTCTGCATCATTTTTGCCGAACGTTTGAATACCATCTCGTTTAATGCAATGGCAAGTGCAACCGCCCCTATCGTACCTGCAGCCGTAAACAGTACAAAATACGCCACTGTATTTCTTGTCATGCGGACAAATACATCTCCGGACAGAAATAAGAATTTAAAATTATTCAGTCCAACCCAGGGACTTCCGAATAATCCTTTTGCATAACTAAATTTTTTAAAAGCTAACTGTAAGCCACTCCAAGGTAAAATTTTGAACATTACTACGAGGATTACCGCAGGAAGTGACATGATAATCAACTCTCTGTCTCTCCAAAGGCTCTTTAAATCTTTTTTTAGCTTTTCACTTTGAAGCTTTTTCATAGAAACCACCTTTCCCAAATTATTTCAAGGCAATTTTCTGTGCCTTCGTATGAACATATTTTACCAAGCGAATACTGCTCACAACAATATGATTAATTATTGATGACTAGCACTTTTTAGTCCTGCTCCATCAAAATTCTGACAATAGCCATTGTTCTACCCTTTTCATCTTTTCGGTAGATCAGTAACCCCTTCTCTCCAAATATTAATTCCAACCTTTCATAAACATTTCTAATACCGAAACTTTCTCTTTTAGATTCTTTTTCACACTGGCCTGAAACATACCTGTTTATCCACTCTACATCTGCTTCGCAACCGCTGTCTCTCACTACCACTACCAACTCATTTTCCCGAAAGAGACCCGCAGAGATTTCAATTTCATGAGAACTGCCATCCTTAGGTGCTCCATACAAAATGGCATTCTCCACCAAAGGCTGAATGATCAACTTCGGAATCATAAAATCTTCACATTCCTTATCAATACAGTACTTAAATATCAGACTGTCTTTTCGAGTCATCTGCTGAAGTTCTTCATACTGTTTTATCATGTTAAGCTCTTCTCTGAGAGGCACAATTTTCTCAGGATTTCTAGTGTAATACCGCAAAATAGATGATAATGTTGACAATTGCTTAGCAAATTGATCCTGTCCTTCCATAAGTGCATAACAGCTCAACGTACCTAACGTGTTAAATATAAAGTGGGGGTTTATCTGCATTTGCAGCGCCATGACTTCTTTCTTGCGCTTCTCTTCTGCCTCTTTCCAAACCTGCCCTATGAGTTCCTGAATTTTTTCCTGCATAGCAGCATATTCCCTGTACAATGCTCCTATTTCATCCATTCTCGCACAAATCTCTGCATCTGCCTTATAATCCAGTTCTCTTTTCCTCATTCGCTCAGAAAGCTTTATAACCGGTTTTACAAAATAGCAATTTAAGATTCGCAACGCAATCATTACCATACAGAAAATAGCAAAAATAAGACCCAAACAGACCAGAAAAGCTTTTATGTCCATCATTTGAATATCGTACACCGGTATCAGAGTGCACAAATGCATACCTTGCGGCAATTTGTTTCTTTGCACATAATATGCCTTTCCTTGATAACTTCTTCGAGCACTCTCCCCATCTTCCAAATCGCCAAATAATTCCTGTAGTTCTGCATCAGATATATTAATTTCCGTACCTGAGACCTCATTATTATTTATCTCAACTAAAATATCATTTTCCTTGGTAACATAACTATATGTTTCAAAGGTCATACCCTGAGTATTCAATTCTTCCCGAAGCATGTCCAAATCTATGGAGATTAATAAGATTCCCAGATTCTTTTCCTCGAATTTGTTGTTTCGGGTTAACTGCTGGTATGTCAGAAGCTTTGCCGCAACAAGATTATCCGGTCTTTCTTCCTCTACAAACCAATAAAAATCACCTTCTTTTTCCATGGTTTTCCGGTACCATATTTCCTGCTCAATTTCACTGCCCGACACAAAACTACTGATTGTACTGTTTTTACTCACATTCCACTTTACCAAATAATTTGACAGAGGATATTCTTCACAAACAAGCAACTGTCCCACATATCCCTCTTCCTCAATTCCGCAGGTAATTTCCAGCATACCTTCAAAATAATCTAAAGCTGCATGATATCGTTCTAATTCTGTCTTTATATTTGCACCACCCTCAGCAACCTCAAAATTTATAATTGTATCCGCAATCACTGTCAATGAGCTGGATGTGGCAGACAATCGTGCATCCTCATTGTTATTGATACCCTTGGCTGCCTTTTCACAATTTTCAATAATTTTGCTCATATTATCTGCACTATTCTGCGCCGCCATCTCAAAAGACTCATTAATCATCGGTGAAAATGTTTTATAGTAATACTGATATAAAATAGCACTCGGAATTCCAAGTGCTACAAGTACAATAATCGATGTAATTATTAAGAATTTTTTATTCAAACTGAGATTTTCAATTTTCTTAATCATGCTCACCATCCCTTCCCGACAAATATCAAACCTTATATTTGGTGCGATATTCTACCGGAGACATACCCACTTTACGCCTAAAAAGCCGGGCAAAATAATTAGCATCCAGATATCCGCTTGCCGCACATATCTCCTTTACCGGAACAGTTGTTTCCCGAAGCATTTTGCATGCATGCTCCAGACGAATATCCGACAGATAATCTACCAGTCTCGTTCCTGTTCTTTCAATAAATACCCTTCCGAGATATGCAGGCGAAAGCTTAAGCATCATTGCCAGCATACTGATGTTGAAGTCAGGAGAATGGAATTGTTCCTGAATCGTCTGCTGAATATCTGCGATAATATTCCCCTCGGAATCATTGCGGCTTTCTTCGCCCATTACGCGCAAATACAAGTTGCGCAGATATGTTATTCTGTCCTCTCCTGATAAAAAACGGATTTCCTCCTTGGCCCTTTTCTCCTCTTCATATAGCAGCCTGGAATCCGCATTCCAGTGGGAATACTGATACGCATACACCGGCGTTATCATATGGGTCCAGATATTAATTTTGCGCACTGTCGGATCATCATAAAGCTCTTTGATTTTGTCTAACAGCTCTTCCAACGTATCCAAGTCCTGTTTCTCAATAATTTCCAGCAGAAAATCATGATATTCATCTGCTGCAATTTTATAAAACAATGCCTTGTTATTCTGCTGGCACACAATATCATAAACCATACTTTCCAGATCGTTAAGTCCATCTCTGTCTAAAGGCTTTAATAAATATCCTTTTACATTGCAGCGCAAAGCCAGCCTTGCTGCAGCGAAATCCTCATAGGCACTCAAAAAAATCATAGATATATCCGGAAATTTTTCAGTAACCAGAGTACATAACTGCATACCATCCAGGATCGGCATCCTTATATCACTAATCACAACATCGGGTCTGTTTTTCTCAATATACTTTAAGGCTGCTTGTCCGTCACACACAATTTCCGGTTCCTCGCAACCAATTCCCTTCCAGTTTATTTGTCGCTGGACACAACAGCAAACCATATAATCATCATCCACTATTAATACTTGCATTTTCTTTCCTTTTCTTCTGCTTCGGCATCTTTGTATAGCTGTTTGATTATTTCCACTGATTCTATTGCTCCCGTAATTGGAAAATAGGGGGCCATTTTACCGCTGCTCACAACCATTTTTCTCGGCTTTGCTACCATTCTCTCGGTAAAATTTATTACATTGTATTCCATCCCCTCCTAACAACCGGTTAATTTTCCCATTCATATTACAGCATAATCGTGTTCATATATAAAAATTATACTCCAGATAGCTTTCCTTCCACAACATGAATAATTTTCACAGGTAGCATTTTTTATGGATGTATATCCTCTCTGCAAACTATTTCCCCACAAAAAAAACTGCGAAAATTTGAGTTTTCGCAGGGGGCCTTTTGGGAATTTCTATATTTCTTGTTCTTGTATTTCCACCATACAAACGAAGATTATCAATCATTTGTAAATCTATTTACTGCTAAATATATCTCCTCTTTCAATCGCACTGATATCCTCAAACCCAATCTTCGTATTCACAATCTTCAATATCCGCCCATCCATATCCACCCGCGACACCATCCCGGTAATTCGGATATACTCATCTTTATCATAATACACCACCGTTACCACATCATTCAGCTTAATCTGATGAAGCTTGCGGTCCAGTTCCTCTGCCATTTCCTCAGAAAGCTCCCTCCGCGGAACAACTACTTTTTCCTTGGCTCGAAGGGCCTCATCATATCCTTTCAAAGCCGCAAAAGGCATAAACTGCTTCGCCCGGTCGGCCTGACTCATTTTCATTCTGTTTGCCATTTGGTCCTCCTGTCACTCTCCGCTTTTATGTCCGCCAATCTGCCTGTTTCGCTCCATGGCAGTGGCGCCTTCCACCAGGTCCATCCCTTTCAAAATGGCATTTTTCCCGAACTTCTTGCGGATATCGAGCATAGCCTGACGGGCCTTTCTTTCCTTCTCCAGTTCTGCCGGATCGGCAAACAGATCATACTGTTTGTAAGCCTCATCAGTGAGATTATTGAAAGAGAGGTTCATCCGACGAATAGGCAGGGACTTGTCAATAATTTTGTCAAAGAGTGTAGCCGTCTGCTGCACCAGCGTTTTCGCTGAGTCAGTGGGTGAATCAAGAGTCACTGAGCCCCTGGCAGGCTCTCTGCCCAGCTGATTGGAATAGCCTACATGCAGGGAAATATTTCCTGTCATCAGGCCTTTATCCAAGAGTTCCAGACACAGCGTATCTGCCATTTCCTTGACCACCAGCTTTCCCTTCTCGTATTCGTAGTCGCAGGAAAGCACCTGGCCGCTGGTCAGGCAGGTATTCTTGGGCTTGTATGCTTTAATATCAGCAATCGTAACAGGTTCCCGCCCCCAGGCATGGTCAATGAGAAGCTCTGCATCAATACCGATGATACGATACAGCAGGTCTTCACTGGCTTCTATAATATCTTTCATAGTCC
This sequence comes from Lachnospiraceae bacterium, assembly GCA_017465845.1. GTDB lineage: Bacteria > Bacillota > Clostridia > Lachnospirales > Lachnospiraceae > Acetatifactor. Next base: position 40,452 of record JAFTVH010000058.1, read on the forward strand.
GGATGCCGTACTTTTCCAGGAGACGGGCTGTTCCGGAACCGATACGCCAGAAATCAGTGAGCGGCTTGTGATTCCACAGCGTCCTGCAGAACGTTTCCTCGTCCAGAATGCCTATGTGGTCATCGGTGTGTTTGGCAGTAATGTCCAGAGCAATTTTCGCAAGATAAAGGTTCGTACCGATGCCGCAGGTGGCAGTGATACCCGTTGTGTCCAGTACATCTTTCATGATGGTCATGCCCAGTTCTTTGGCAGACATATGATACATAGTCAGGTAATCAGTCACATCCATAAAGGCTTCGTCTATGGAGTAGACGTAGATATCTTCCTTGGCAATATAACGCAGATATACTGCATAAATATTGGCAGAATAATCAATATACAGCTGCATCCTGGGCGTAGCCATGATATAATCCACACTTTTAGGAATCTGGAAAACGCGGCAGCGGTTGCTGATTCCAAGAGCTTTCATGGAGGGCGAAACTGCAAGACAGATTGTTTTCTCTGAGCGTTCCGGGTCCGCTACTACCAGGTTGGTGGTCATGGGATCCAGACCACGCTCCGCGCATTCTACGGAAGCGTAAAAAGATTTTAAATCTATGCATAAATACGTTCTCTGTTTTTCCATATATTACCTACAACTTTAAAAAATACGATGCCAGTCTCGCCGTGACTTTTTCGCCACGCGTTCCTGTTTCCGCACCGGCAATCAGGAAAAACATCAGCGGTATGATGTCGTACGCATTCCCCATCATGAAGATTCCCACATCCGATGTAGTAATCAGAAAGACATTTGCTGCTAACGCCAGCACGGTTCGCACACACAGTGCAAATGCCAGAATCGCCAATTCACCATATTCCTGCCCATTCTCTCGCTTCCTCTTAACCAGCTGATACATTCCGCGGAAAATGCAGACTGCCAGAAGTAATACCAACAGGACTGCCGGGAAACCAAATGAAGTATTAAGCCATACCAGCGGACAATCTGCAGAAAGATACGCCGCATGATCCCCCATCAGACTGAAATCTCCGGTCCAGCCCTGACCCAAAAGCTGCAGACGGTATCCTAACCAGTTCACTTCCCATTTGTTGCCGCTTACACTGGAAAACGGATTGCTCAGACTTTCCAGAATTTCTCCCACTCTGGGCTGCTGCCAGAAGAGGGAAAGTAACACAATTACAGGCAGCACTATCATATGGATAACAGCCAACATAAGAGCACCAACTCCTATTCCCAGTTTCAAAATCTGCTCTTTCTTCTTTGTGTTCTCCATGCTTTTCCCTCCCCTTTTCTCTATCGTACTATTTTATTTGCTATATGTATTGTAGCCTATTTTTCTTTTCCTGTCGATTCTTTTTCATTGAAACAATCCCATTGTACTTTTTTCAGATTTATAGCACTTTTTCCTGTTTTTGTGAGCTGGAAGAAATTATCTTTGATTTTGCTGTTTCGTTACGCTACAATATAATTATATGCTGCGCTGCAAAGCTTCTTGGATATATTTTGCGGATAGCACGTCCAAACTGTTACTATTTCTTACGGAGGAGTCCTGAAAATGCATAAAATACTGATTGTGGATGATGAAATGTTAGAACGTGACGTAATTAAATGTCTGATCAGTCAAAACGGCTTTGATCTGAATATTTATGAAGCAGATAACGGCAAAAATGCACTTCAGATTCTGTCAGAGGAACATATCCATATTCTGTTGACAGACGTGCGCATGCCGATCATGGACGGACTCACTCTGGCCAACCATGCCAGACAATTATATCCCGACATTCAGATCATTTTTTTCAGCAGCTACAATGACTTCTCTTACCTTAAGAAAGCTTTGTCTCTTCATGCGATCAACTACATACTCAAACCCATAGATCCGGAAGAATTTCAATCCACGATTTTGCAGGTTCTGTCCAATATCCGTGATCAGGAAGCACAGAATATGCAGGCGCTAAACAGCCTGTACATGGTGCAGAACCATATTCTTTATAAATTGCTCAACAAAACCTCCGTAAAACAGCTGCAGACCCTTTATCCGCAGTTTGATCTTTCCTTTATCTATGACTGCCACCGTCTGTTTCTGATTCAGATGAATCAGGATTATTTCAGCGAGCTTTCAGATGAAGGCGATAACACCTTTACCTTAAGTGATTTTCAGCATCTTCTGCCGACGAACTGCCATTTTATCAATCTGAATCCTGCCCAGAATATTCTGTTCTTTTTCGGTCCGGACCATCATATTTCCTGGTATGAAGACCTTGCCGGCAAACTGTCCGACCATATTCAGAATATTTCTCAGATCAGCAATCGCATTGTTGTCAGCAAATTTTTTGCATTGCCTGAGGATATTCCTTCTGCATACGAGGAAGCAGAACGTCAGCTCATGGAAAATTTCTTTATTGCCGGAAATACCCCTATCGTTGCCGACTCCTGCGCCTCTTCAATTATCGGCAATCCATTTACCGATAATACCGCTCTTCAGGATCAGCTCAGGCTGGATATTCAGTTTAAAGATTCGGTCAGCCTGCGTTCCCATATTAAGCTGTTCATTGATGCTTTGAGAAGTGATCCCGATTATTCTCAGATTTATGTCCGCTTCCTCTGTACCACCGTCCTAAAGATTCTGCTGGACGGATTCTCTGACGAAAGAGCCAAAAAATTTGATGAATATGCGTCGATCATCTCTCATTCGGTCCACCTTGCTCCCATCGAATCCCTTCTGTTTCGTCTGACAGATGAGCTGACGGATACCTTTGAGAAAGAGCAGGATACTCCGGTACATACATTGCATCAGGTAAAACGATATATCCATAATCATTATGCAGAAGACTTAAGTCTTGAGATTCTTTCAGAAAAAGTTTTTCTTTCTCCCCGGTACCTCAGTACGCTGTTCACTGAGCATAACGGTTACGGTATCAATAAATATATTAAAAAAGTCCGGATGGAAAAGGCTCAGGAACTTTTAATGAATACGGAACTGCCCATCAAAGAGATCGCACAGCAGGTAGGATACTCTTCTGCCTCTTATTTCTGCAGAAGCTTTGTCAAAGATTACGATATATCCCCGGATAAATTCCGCAGTCAGAACCACATCCCCTCAGAAAGGAGAGAAAGCTAAATGCTTGACTTTTTCAGGAATCTGAAATTCAGGACAAAACTCTTCATTATCTGCCTGATGATCAGTCTGATCCCCACACTCATCCTCGGCAGCTTCTGTTACAGTCAGCTTCGCACACTGCTGACAGAAAGAGAGCGGACCGCTCTTCGCGACTCCATTATTCAAGAAAGCATTACTATTTCCTCCCAGCTGGATTCTTATGAAACGATCTCGGAATATATCGTCTGGGACAGTAATCTCATTGACGTATTAAGCAGAAAATATGATACCAACTCTCAGATGCACCGCGCCTACACGCAAACGGTGGAACCGTTCTTTTCTACCTTAAAACACCTGTCGCCCGATATTAACGAGATTGTTATCTATACCGACCTGGAAATTTACCCAAGAAGCGGTGTTTTAGAACCCTTAAGCCGGATTGCAGAATGTTCCTGGTACTCTGAAGTCTCTGCCCGCACGAAACCATTGTGGATCTATTCCGGGGAAGATGATAAATTATTTGTCATCCATCGTTTTATTGATATTCCCAGCAATCTCTCTGCCTATATCCAGGTATGTATAAATTACGAAAATCTGTTTTCCCGATTAAAATCCTTATTCAGTGAAGCCTATGGTATCCTGCTGCTCGACGATGACGGCAACATGCTCTGGAATTTTCAGACAAGCGACATGGAGGCTTTTTATACTTCCGGGGAACAGCTGTCAACAGATCCCTTATCCCGACTTACCCGGTCAGACTTCATCGTTGAAAGCACCCTGGACCAGGCAAACGGATGGACCTACTATGTCTATCGGCCCACTTCCGTTGTCCTTGAATCTACATATACGACAATACTGGCAATCCTGTTCATTGTTATTTTCTGTGTATTCCTTGTTGTTCTTTTAAGCTACTGGTTATCTTCTTCTCTTGTACGGCCACTGGAAAATCTGGCGGCCAATATGAACCAGGTATCCCAGGGTAATTATGAGATTGCGGTCAGTTATCGTTCCCAAGATGAAGTAGGGCAGCTGATCCGAAGCTTTACTGAGATGGTACAGAAGCTGAATCATCTGATCAACGAGACACTGCAGGCTAAGATCATTCGGCAAAAGCTGGAATTCCGTGCTTTACAGGCGCAGATTAATCCTCACTTTTTATACAATACGCTCTCCCTGATCAACAGCCAGGCGATTATAGCCGGCCACCCGAAGATCGGCTTGCCCGCACGATACCTGGCCTCCTTCTACCGGACTTCGCTCAATAAAGGAAAAGACCTGATTACTGTCAAAGATGAACTGACAAATATTCAGGCCTATATCAATATTCAATTGATCATGCATTCTGATTCCTTTGATGTGGTCTACCATATCCAGGATGAGATTCTGTCATTCATAATGCCGAATCTGATGCTGCAGCCTTTGGTGGAAAATGCGATTCTTCATGGCATTGACAGCCTGAACGGCGCCCGCCGGGGCCTCCTTAAGATCACTGCAAAAGCCTCCGGCGATACTCTTGTTTTTACCATTTCCGATAACGGACTGGGGATTCCCCAGTCCAAGCTTGCTATACTTTTAACCGAAAAGTCCAACAGTTATGGTATCGAAAATGTAAATACGCGGGCTCGGCTGCAGTATGGCAGCCGATTTGGCCTGCGCTATGACACCCAAATCGACTCAGGAACCACCGTCACGTTGACCATACCTAAGCAGGACGCGTCTGACGCTGAGCTTATTCCTTGACTGCACCAATGGTGATGCCGGTAATCAGATATTTCTGCAATAGCGGATAGATCATCAGAAGCGGTATCATCGCGACTACGATCTTCGCAGAATCCAGACTTCTGTTGGAAAGCTGGGCGGCCTGTTCAATTTCTTCTGTGCTTGCTCCGCTTTCTACCAGCTGCTGCAGATCAACAGAGATGCTCTGAATATATGACATCAACGGATAATTTTTAACCTTTGTCATATAAATCAGACCTTTGAAATAGTCATTCCAATGATTCACGATACTGAACAATGCTACAGTAGCCAGCACCGGCTTTGAGCATGGGAGATACACACGAAGCATGACCTGCATCGGTGTGGCTCCATCGATTACGGCTGCTTCCTCCAGCGATTTCGGTACCCCGACAAAGAAATTCTTTATCATAATTGTGTTAAAAATAGGTACTGCACCCGGCAATACCAGAGCCCATATTGAATTTAAAAGGCCCAGTTGCTTTACTACCAGATATGTGGGAATCATGCCGCCACTGAACAACATGGCAAAAACAAGAAGACCCATATATATTTTTCTTCCGCGAAACTCTTCATCCGTCTTTGACAGCGGATAAGCCATCAGCACAGACAGCGTCATATTGATACTGAGTCCAAGCGCTACTCGTATGACAGAAGTCAGAAAAGATCTCCAAAACTGGGTATCTTCCAACAGCTTTTTATACGACTGGAAATGGATGCCAATGGGATAGAACCCTACCTTATTCGCCGTAATCGCCCAGTTGCTGCTTAATGACAGGCATATTACGTTCCACAGAGGGAAAAAGCATATGATTCCTGCAAAAATAACCACAAAATAGGTAAGTCCGACACGAACTCGTGATCTTAAATCTGTATTTTCAATCATATCATTCCCCTTTCTCAGAAAACACTCCGGTTCAAAAATTTCTTAGATAATCCGTTAACGCTGAGCATGAGTACCAGACCGATGATCGATTTGAACATATCCACAGCCGTTGCAAAGCTGTACTGGCGCTGCTGCAGGCCGACACGATACACGTATGTATCAAGAATATCTCCTGTTTCATATACTCTGACAGAATATAAGTTATATACCTGGTCGAAGCCGGCGCTCAGGACATGCCCGACATCGATTGCCAGCATCAGAATAATGATCGGGACCATGGCCGGCAATGTCACATTCCATACGCGTTGCCACCAGCTGGCTCCATCAATCGCTGCTGCCTCATGAAGGCCGGGGTCCACTGCAGTGATAGCCGCAAGATACACGATTGATCCGTATCCGAATTCTTTCCAGATACTTGTACCAATCAAAAGCCCCTGGAAATAATCATTACTTCCGATGAAATTTATTTTGTCCACCCCCAGGGAACTTAACACACTATTTACCGTTCCGTTTATGCCGAACATATAAAATACTACAGGTGCCAGCACTACCCAGGAGAGGAAATGGGGCAGGTACACGATTGTCTGCACGCTCTTTTTCAGCCACATCGTTTTGATCTCATTCAGCAAAATGGCAAAAGCAACTGCCACCACCAGCTTAATTACCAGCTTACCCAGTGAAATCACAAGTGTATTCCTGATCAGTTCATAAAAATCACTGTTTGAAAACAGGCGTTCAAATTGTTTGAAGCCGACCCAATCCGAGCCGAATATCCCCTTTGCCGGTTTGAAATTCTCGAATGCCATTACCATTCCACCCATTGGTATGTAATTAAAGATCAGTATAAAGATCATTCCCGGCAGCAACATCAGGTGAAAATAAATCTGACTGGTACGATTTCTCACATTGGCCTTTTTAGCCCTTGGCACATTTTTATCCTTCATAGATGCTCCTTACTCTTTTCACAAAAGCGGGGGGAAAAGCTTCCCCCCGGACAAAGTATCATAGTGCAGTTAATTATAAAAATCCTCTAATCCATCAACGATTTCCTGACCGCCGCGCTTATTCCACTCTTCAACGAAGGTATCGAAATAGTCAACAGATTCTTCTCCGGTAACGATCTTGATCTGCATCTCTTCACCCAGCGTCTTCAGATCTGCATAGTAAAGTGCGATTTCCTCTGTCGTAGCCGGATTCAGTAAATACTGTAACTCAAATGTTCCGCTGTCTAACAGTTCAACCCAGGTCTTCGTGCCTAAATACTCATCGTAGCGAACTCTTTCAGCCGGGGTGGCAGTACCTGCCTCCATGGTTTCAATTGCACCTATATATTTGAGTGCTGTCGAATCAGTAACATCTTCTTTCGCCAGCTTACCTGCCTGCCATGCCTTAACCTCGTTCACTCGTGTGGTTACCGCATCACCAAAAGTTACGGCTATATTCAAAGGTTCATATGTGGTAAAATTGCCCGTATTCTTAATATAAACCTCATAAAAATCAGGGTAAGCCTGTGCGATTTCCTCATTGTCAAATGCTCCCGATTGCACTTCTGTTACTAAATTATACAGCTTCATTGCCACTTCAGGATATTCACAGTCTTTTGATACCACTACATAACGGGTCTGTGAATCCTGCGCTCTATAGGTGGCTTTTCCGGTTCCGTTATCCAGACCATATGTCACAAAACGTGCATTCTCATCTGCTGTATAGGTCTCATTGAAGAACCAGTTGCACAGGTTTCTCGCACCGAATGTAATACCGGTCTGTCCATTCACAAACATTGCCTTGATATCATCCGTCTTGGTGATACCATATTGGGGATCTACCAGACCTTTCGCATTTATGTCACTCCACCATGCCAATGCTTCCTTCATCTCAGGAGTGGTCACACCGTTAACGATGCTGCCGTCTTCCTTCTGAATCCAGGACCAGGGATAAGCGCCAAAGGAACCACATACCGGATTAATGTTATAAGAAGAAGTATTTCCGGAATTGCACACCAACGCGATACCGATCGGATTTCCGGAGTTTCCGGGATCCTTTTCCACGAATTCAGATGCTACCATTTCAAGTTCCTCTCTGGTAATCAGCATATCTCCATCCTCATCAACGGAAATGCCTAAAGTATCCATCCAGTCCTGACGGATCCACACCAGAGTACCTGCTTCATTGGATATACGGGGCAGTGCCATGATCTTTCCATCAAATGTGGTCTTGGCAAATACATCAAAATCGTAACCGTCCCACAATGCGTTTGATGCCTCCCCTGCATAATTCTCAACAATGTCTGTCAGGTCATAGATCAGATCTGCTTCCGCCATTTCAACCAGCTGGTCATAGTCATAGACAACCGTCACATCAGGAATCTCTCCTGCAGTTATGGCAAGACTCAATGCTGTAGTATAGTCTTTCTGATCTGTAGCCTCAATCTCACGCTCAATTTCGATATTCATTGCATCTTTGAGGTAATCCAGGATTGCATTGTCTGTAACAGTATCTCCATTTTCATCCACAGTACCATCTCGCAGCATATTTGCAAAAGTGATGGTAACCAACTCATCATACTTGCCAAGAGGCTCATAAGTCACCTCAGGAACAACGCTCTCACTGGAAGCACTGGCCTGAACTGAAGTACTGCTCTGCTCAGCAGTCTTGGACTGCCCGGATGTTTCTTCCGCACTATTATCACCACATGCAGCTAAAGACATCATCATTGCTGCAGAAAGAATAAATGCCAGGCTTTGTTTCATTTTTTTACTCATTTTCTTTCCTCCTTATTTTGTAAGTGCGCACTTGCTATCTTGATTATAAGCAATGGGTGACCAATTGTATATTGTACTTTTTTCAGATTCATTTTCATTTTTCCTGAATCCAGTTCAGCCAAAGAAGATATAGGCTTGAAAATCGTGCTCGCACGAATTTTCAAGCCTATACCTTCTCTGAGGGAGCGCCATCCTATGAGCAAAAAGGAGCTGCGAAGCAGCGGAAAGCGCCGCAGGCTGCGATTAAAAGCATCTTCGATGCTTTGCGAATGGCGCGGGCTGAACGTCCCCTTTGGCGCGACTTTTCCAATGGCGCTGCTGAACGTCCTTTGGCGCGACTTTTCCAATGGCGCTGCTGAACGCCCCCTTTCCCCAGTCAAATCAACGTCCTATTCGCCTTCCTATATTCAAGAGGTGTCACCCCCACCTGCTTCTTCATCACATAAATCAGATAGCTTGCACAGTTAAACCCGCACCTCTCTGCGATTTCCTGAACCGACAGGTCCGTATTTGCCAACAGACGGCAGGCCTCCGACACGCGAATATCCCGCAGAAACTGTGCCGGCGATCTTCCCATGATCTGCTTAAATACTTTCTGATAAAAATTAGTACTGAGAAACATCTGCTTCGCCAGCAGTTCAGAATTAATATGCTCTGCAAAGTTCTTCTGCATATATTCTACCGTCCGGTAAATACCGTCAGTATAACCGCTGTATTCTCCCGGAGTATCATCGGTCAGCTGCACCGCGTCCATATACTCAGCCAGAATCTCCAGCAACAGACCCTCCAGTCGAATAGACTGCTTCTCCACTTTCATATGCATATTGTAGGCATTTCTCAACAGTTCCTCCGCCCGGTCCGGATTAAGTGGCGTCAATGTATGAGGCAGTCGGTCAAGTTCTGTGGCAAGCTTCCTGTCACGGCAGGAAAAATGGATTGCCAGACAGCGATACACTCCCTTCGTATACCGCTTGACTCCCGGCTGTACAAACAACATCTGCCCGCTGCGGATGGGATACAGCTTTCCATCTATATAAGAAACCTCACCATCACACAACTGATACTCAATTTCGTAGCTTGCCACACTCCGCAGCGGTGTGGCTGAGCTGTCGCTTTTCTGATACAGCATCGGTTTTATATTATAAAATATCAGTTCCATCTCTAATCTCCCTTCTGAATGCAACAGCTCAGCCCAACCATACGGGCTTGTCTAAGCTATTACTTCGTAATTAATTTTCTTAATTTTTAAGCAAGATATTTTAATGATTTTTCTATGTTTTCCCGATATGATTAAACAAATAATATTAATTAATACTATAACGCGATTTAAAGCAACTGTCAAACTTTCATAAGAAAGCGAAGGCAGGTAGCAAAGCTGTAAACAGTAACAGCGGATTGCGAGTATCCGCTTTACTCAAATATTTATTACAGAAAGGAATTACATCAACATGAACGAGTACAAAATTGCAAACCATGAACCCAGCTTTCTCCCTGAAGGCAAAGAATGGAGTTTAGTCTGGAGTGATGAATTTGACGGCACCGAACTGGACACCTCCAAATGGGACTATCGCCTCTCCATGATGGGCACCCCCTGGCCTGCCTGGACAGACAAGGGAGTGCATCTTGACGGCGACAGCAACGCCGTTTTCACTTTGATTGAGGAAGACGGACGTCCCGTATCTTCTCAACTGCAGACAGGCTACAATTTTATGGATGAGCCGGTTGTCCGCACCACCTTCGGTAAAGAACATCTGCAGTGGAATATCGGCAAATTAAAGGAACAGAAATTCACCCACAAATACGGCTACTATGAGTGCCGCTGCCGGTTGCAGCAAAAAGAAGGCTGGTGGTCGGCTTTCTGGATTCAGTCTCCGATCATCGGCGCATCCCTTGACCCTACACAGACCGGTTCCGAGATTGATGTCATGGAAAGCTTCTTCCCCGGCGAGGTTCATCACCATAACGTGTTCACCGGCGGCTATGGACTGGATATGAAAAATTTCCAAGTGGGAGGTAAACTTGTGGATGAAAAAGAATTTCACCGATTTGGTGTGCTGTGGGATGAAAGCGGCTATACTTTCTATGTAGACGGTGTAGAGGACGGTCATATTGATTCTGCTGTATCCGGTTGTCCTCAGTTCATTCTGATCTCCACTGAGCCTCGTGGTTATCGTATGGAACATCATCAGCCTACCGAGGAAGCATTTGCAGCAATTGGGGATACTTTTGTTGTGGATTATGTGAGAGTGTTTGATATGATTTAAAATTATCGTCAGAAATACCCCCATAGACCGGAAAATCTGTCCATGGGGGTACCTGCCATTTTTTCTTAACGTTTGAATACCTTACAGTGCTTCTTGTTGCATGCAATTCCATACTTCAAAATTGTCCGCATACCGTTATTTCGCAGTTCTTCTTCATAATTATTTTTCTCTATCTGTTCAAGAGCCTCCACACACCCTTTCTCCAGATTGCCATCTCTTGCATATTTCAATTCGATGAGGATTCCAACCCGTTCCTTTCCAATTTCAATGGCGATATAGCTGTATCCATCACCTGATTCCCGATTGGAGGAAACAGCCCAGCTCTCTTTGTAGCGCAACAATCCAAGGAGAATTCCATGGTAAAAGTTCTCTTTTTCTCCTTTCACAAAAGTGTCACGGATACTGATCGTATTCCACAGATATTCATTGAACTGTGCCTCGATACCGGCAGCGTCTCCCTTTTGAAATGCCTCACAAAAAGCATTGAGCGTAGTGCCATCCTGCACTGCTGTCTCCTGGAACCAGGTATAAATCTGCTTTGTAAATATTTTTCTGATTTCCAGATTGGGAATCTTCAGCCCAAACACATCTCCGTCAGGCTCACCATCCAAAGTCAAATAACCGGTAGTGTACAGAACGCTCCACAGATTGTCGATATTATTATCCAAATCCCGGTACGTCAGCTCCTGATGTATTTCCTTCCTTATCGTCTCCCCTGCGAGAAGCTGTTCAATTTCTCTCTTTGTCGTCGTACTCTGGGCCTTCCTGATAAAACGCCTTACAATATCGTTACTGCTTGTATTGATCCAGTAATCCTTTGGCTTTGACTTTGGATTCGCGCGAAGCTCATCCAGATAATTAATCACATCCCAAGGACAATATACATCTACATTCCCAAAGCGATAGCCGTCATACCACTCTTTTATCGTCTCATAGTAGTCCTCAAATCCATAAAAGGTAAGCATTTCCTTTACTTCTTTGTCTGTAAATCCAAAATACTCATCGAACCGCACATCAGTAATCGAATGGATTTTAGGATTATTTAATCCTGTAAAGATGCTCTCTTTGGAAATCCACATACAACCAGTCAGTACTGCAAACTGCAGGCTTTCATTCGTCTTCAGGGCCTGCTCGAAAATTCCGCGTAGTAAATCGACCATTTGATCATAATAACCATTGTCGTAAGCCTGTGCCAAAGGAACATCATATTCATCAATCAGGATGATGACTTTATTGCCATAATGCCTGTGCAGAAACTCCGAAAGATTCCAGAGGCTGTTCTTAAGTGTATCTGTTTCCATCTTTTTCAGAAGCAGTGCTTCTAATACCTGCTTATCATATTGATCCAATCTATCACTGTTCATCAAATATCGATGCCTGCGAGCCTCCTCACCGATGACTCCTTTCATCATGTCCTTTGCTTCTTGATAGTCTGATCCTGATACCCCTTTCAAACTTACGGAAATTACCGGAAATCTGCCCATATATTCCTCACAAAGCGAAGTTTCTTTCGATATCTCAAGCCCCTCGAACACGTCTTTGTTGCTGCCAATTTCGAAAAAATGCTTAAGCATACTCATATTGAGGGATTTTCCAAATCTTCTGGGGCGTGTAAAAAGATTTACTTTGCCCCAGTTATCAAGCAGTTCTTTTATGAATCCGGTCTTATCGGCATAATAGAAATCCTGCTCGATGATTTCCTCAAAGTCTTCAATACCACTGGGCAGTTTCTTTTTGCGTTCCATCCTTTACACTCCTCTCAACACTAAATTTACAGGGATGTTCCTTTCATCTTTTTACGATATTCTTCCCTCTGCTGTTCGGGAAGCTTCAGTGCTGTCATAGCCTGCTCTGCAGTCCAGTTCATACTATCCATCAGATTTCTGATGGAATTTTCCACGCTGGTCATGATGCCTTGATCGATTCCTCGCTCTATTCCCTGCTCTATTCCCCGTTCCAGTACGCCCTTACTATAACTACACATTTCCGCCATCTGCCACTCAAAATGTGATTAGATATACTCATCCCATCGAGAAATTGAAATCCTCACGGATACCTCTTGCTGCTTCATTGTGTATGTTTTTGATCAACCGAAGTTATATCTACTCACAGGTTCTTGTACACTCCACAGCCGTAAATTCCCGAAATAGCCTTCGGTACATACTTACGTTTGCTTTCATTTACAACTTCGTAAGTTACAGCATCTCTCAAATTAAGACTGGCATTATAATCCCTATCAGCCACATAACCACATGCACATCTGTAAATTCTGTCTGAAAGTTTTAAATCTTTCTTAATACATCCACAACAGTGACACAGTTTCGAAGACGGATACCACCTGTCAACTACTCTTAACTCAATACCGTTTTCTTCACACTTCGCTTTTAACCTTGTTCTGACTTCATAGAACTTTTGTGATGCTACGGCTTTTGAAAGATGCCTGTTCTTCATCATACCTGATACATTCAAATCTTCAATAGTTATATAAGATGGCTTGGTTTTCACTATCTCTGCTATTGTCTTGTTTATATAATCCTTACGGATATTATCTATCCTATGATGAAGTTTCTGTACTTTAAGCTTTTGCTTTTGTATATTCTTTTGAGTGGTCTCTCCTTTCTTTAAATTTTCATACTTACGAGAAAGACTTTTCTGCTCCCTGCGTAATTGCTTATCTAATTTTCTGATTCCTGCTGATTTGTTGATATTTTTGTAAGTCTTTCCATTTGAAATGATCGCAAAATCTTTCAGTCCAAAATCTATTCCTATCCCATTGCTGCCATTATTGGCAATATGTGCATCAGGAATTTCTACCAAAGCTGATACATAATATCTTCCTGCTTTCTGCGAAACAGTACCGCTTTTTATCTTCCATCCATCCTTTGTGGTAGGAATGTAACCTTTTTCTTTCAGGCGAACCCATCCTAAAGTTGGAATATTGATTCTGTGCCTTTCACAGGCACAGTCCCCGGGATTATTTTTTACAAAATACATCTTTACATCGGATTTTCCCTTCTTCTTGAACTTAGGAAACTTACTCTGATGATTGAAAAATTTTGTAAACGCAGTACATCCGTCTTCTATGGACTTTTTGACCGACTTGGAACTGACTTCCTTAATCCATCCATATTCGGGATTACCCGGAAGAAATTCATTGTTGAGCCAGACACTGAAGCGTTTCCCACTCATGAACTTTTCCCCTTTTTCGTGTAGCTCCCTGTTGTGAGCGAGATAGAAATTGTAAACATATCTACAGACTCCTATCGTCTTACGTATCTTGACTTCCTGCTCCGGTGTTGGATTTATTTCCGTCTTGAAGCTCTTTAGCAATTTCTGCATCTCCTTCTAATCATCCTTTTAATTTCTTGTAGACACTCTGGCATAATTGGCAATCTGACATTAATGCCAAAATAATCTTGTTCGCCAGTGTCTTCTTACAGGATGCATCTAATTTAGCACTTTGTTCTGCTAATGTTATGCTGCTTGCCAAGATATTTTCTACTTCCATTGTAAATCATCCCCCTGTATTCTGCAATAGTTTTCGCCCAATCACAACCTTCTAAATACAGTGTAAGTTACAGTTCACCCGTCAGCTCAGGGCAGGTAAAGCGCATGCTCGCATGCGGCTTTGCCTGCCTGGGCTGACGGAGGGAGCGCCATTTTATGAGCAAAGGTAGTCGCGAAGCGACGGAAAGCGCCGTAGGCGCGGCTTTGCGAATGACGCGGAGTGAACAGTAACCAGTGTACAACAAAAATGGAGAGTTGTCATTCAACACGCTGTTGAATGACAACCCTCCATTTTTGTTGTATAATATAAGTTTTAAGCCTTATTTCTTCTCCAGTTCAGCCACCCACGCATGGTCCGGATCCATGGATCTGTTGAATCCCTGATAATCCCCGGCCATGAGCCACAGGAAATAGGTAGAATAGGCCGGTGTGCTGACAGTGGTATGATAACCATAGGGGAACTCCACCAGTTCATCATTCTGTACGCGATATGCCTCATCCACAGAACCGTCTGAGGTATACAGGCACTGCACTGCAAAGCCCTGCTCAGGCTCAAAGAGGAAGTAATAGATTTCCTCTGCAATACACTCGTTAGGCATGTCGTTTACATCATGTTTGTGAGGTGGGAAACCTGCCCAGTTGCCGGGTGTTACGTAGCATTCGCCGATGGTCAATACTTTTGCATTGGAATTGCCGTCAATTAAGAAGCTAGTCTCTCTTTCCCAAGGCTGGATGCCCAGAGTCTTAAGGACTGCATGATCCTCTCCGAGAAGCTGAGGTGCGGTCTTTTCCTTCACAGGTGCACCACAGACTGCAATTTTTACATGTCCGTTTCCTTCAATGGTCAGCTTCTGCTCGATGGGCATGTAGAAGCAGACTGCTTTCTTATTCTCAAATACTGTTTCGCGGTTTCCGATGTTTTCCCATGCCTGGTCATCAAATTTTACGTTACAGTGACCTTCCAGAATGATAAAAGCTACCTCTTTATCCTGGGTGTCAAACTCTACTCTTTCGCCGTTTTCCAGCTCGATAATGCCGAATTCCAGCTTGTTTAAAGAGCACTCCCCGATTTTACAGATGGGTGTGTAGCCTGATGTTTTTTTGTAACCTTTTTTGAAATTCATGATAATCTCTCCTTCCGTCAAAAAATTTATTTATATTTGAAAAACTTCTTCAGCCGTCCCTATGATTCCATAATCCGCATATTCAAAAACAGGCGCTTTCCTGTCGGGATTGATTGCGATGATCAAACCTGACTGCTTCATACCTGCAATGTGATGCACAGCCCCGGATATTCCAACCGCCAGATAGACCGGCGGATTGACGCTCTTACCCGTGAGTCCCACCTGTTTTTCGTAGGGCATCATCTCGGAATCCACCGCCACTCTGGATGCCGCAGTTTCCCAACGCACTGAGCCGCCTTCATTTTTCCTGCGCACATATTCTTCTATCAGCGGCTGTGCCTTCTTGGCCCCCCGGCCCAGCGCACAGATAACGTCCGCTGCATCCGCTGCTAACGTCCTGACGGTAGCCATCTGCGGTCTTGTCACACAGGCGATTTTAGCTATGATATTGCCTGAAAAAGCAGGACGGTACATATAAAGCTGTTCTCCGTCTGTTTCCAGAGCTGTGCAGTCTGCGCAAAGGCCTGTTTGCAGTAAGGAGGCTACCTGAGGGGCCGTTCGCTTGCTCCATGCATCGCTGCCCCAGAGGATGGCAGAAGGTTGCTCTTTTCGGGCAAGGTCTGCAAGCCAGCGAGCGTAGTCTTTTTCCTGTACCTCGCTCTGCCTTTCACACCGGGTTTCTTGGCATTTCCCGACCTCCCGGCAGATCACCGTAACATCATCACTTACCGTCTCCGCCATCTGCCTTGGTGATTCCCCAATAATCCAGACTTTTTGCAGCTTCTTATCATTCTGTAAGTCCGCTTTCCCAATGCGGCTTCGCTCCTTTGAAAGCCCCTCTTCAATCAGTCGGTCCAGTTCACGCGCCTCCACAAATGTGCACTTGCGCTTTCCTTCCTCATTTTGAAAAGAAGCCAGCACCTTCGTCGGAGACCCCTTCAAGCCGCAACGGCTGACGTCCGCGCCCAGTTCTTTCGCATCCCACCGGATAACCTCTCCCTTTTTGGAGCGGATGCCCGGCAGCCTGAGATGATTGATTCGCTCTACCGTAATCAGCGCCGGATAGGAAACCGTCTGCTCTCCCAGTTCTCTGGTAAGGCAGGTCAGCTGTCCGTCCAGACTTTTTATTTCCATTACATTGGTAATCAGGGAAAGACCTGCTGCCACTGCCAGGGACGGTCCCGTCTGGGCCGTATCGCCGTCGATTGTCTGTCTGCCGCAGATGACAAGATCCGGTGACAGACGTTTCACAGCAAGAGAAAGGGTATAAGCTGTCGCCAGAGTATCTGCGCCCGCAAAAGCCTTATCGCATAAAAGGTACGCCTGCTTTGCTCCCAGTCTTGTAAGGGAAAGAAGCAGCTCTGCCGTTTTCTCCGGTCCCATGGACAGCAGAATCACTTCGGCATCTTTTATCTGCAAAGCTGCTTCATAGGCACAGGCATCAAAGGGATTTAAGTCCCCGCCTGCTGTCTGTTTTACACATACTACAATCTTCATCTGCCAACCTCATCTCAAAGCAAATATTAATTACCCTCTTGCCCTGTAAATCGGTGCCAGTGCATCATGCACCGCCACATATTCCTTAAAGAGTGCCGCATACTTAGCCGTATTCTCCGGCACAGGCACCGTCACTCCGATTTCTTTGATGCAGGCCTTCACCGCTGCTTCCGGCGAAGAAAAGACCCCCATCGCCACACCTGCCAGCATAGCCGAACCCAAAGAAGAATCGCTGCTCTGTGTTCTGGTCAGCTCCATGCCCAGGCAGTCTGCCGTAATCTGTCGCCACAATTCTCCCTTGGCACCGCCGCCGATAATGGTAGCCTTGGTATTGTGAGGTATACCGATTTCCTCCAATGTCTTCTTAGAGTGCAGCAGAGAAAGAGACACTCCCTCCAGCACACTCCTTGTGAAATGGGCTTTCGTGTGAGTCGCCCTCATACCGATAAAGCTTCCGCACAGCAGCGGATCCGCATAAGGTGTCAGTTCTCCGTTGAGGTAAGGATGATACATCAGGCCTTCGCTTCCGATGGGCACTGCTGCCGCACCTTGATTCAGTTCCTCGTAACTTCCGCCGAAGGTATCACGATACCAGCGATAAGAGGAAGCTGCCGCCTTAGTGGCCGTTCCCGGATACCACAAACCCTCTGCCACATGGGAATAATTTACCAGATGCTGATTGGGATAAGGCTTCTCGGTAATCACACAGATTCTTCCGGCAGTCGCCAGTTTCACCGTCACATCTCCGGGGTGTACTGCTCCGGAAGCAAATACCTCAAGCACCGTATCAGTAGTACCGCAGATCACCGGGGTTCCTGCTGCCAATCCGGTCCTTGCAGCAGCCTGGGCGGTCACTGCACCAATGACGTCCGTAGGCTTCACCACGGGGGGAAGCACCTCCTCTGTAATGCCGGCCATGGCAAGCAGCTCTGCACTCCATTTTCCGGTATTGCAGTCAAAGAGCATGCTTCCCTGAGCCTCAATATAGTCGGTACAGTACACTCCGGTCAGTCCGTACCGGATATAATCTTTTTCAAAAAAGATGTGGCGCAGTCTCTTAAAATTCTCCGGCTCGTTTTCCTTTACCCACAGCATCTGGGGAAGGGTCCAGATCGTGTCCGGTCTGTGGAAGCTTTTCTCAAAGATAAAGTCTCCGTATTCCTGCTTCAGCATGTTAGCCTGGCTGCGGGAGCGGGAATCCGTCCAGTGGATAGCAGGGCGAAGCGGCCTGAAATCCTCGTCACACATGACCCAGGTATGGGTAGCGGAATCAATGGCAACAGCAAGGATATCACCGGCAGCTACGCCGCTTTTCGTCAAAAGGCCATTCACGTTCTCTGCCAATGCACTATCCCAGTCTTGGGGCGCCTGCTCGCACCATCCCAGCTGGGGATAATAGGTCGGATATTCCACCGAATGCTCTGCCACGATATTTCCCAGAGTATCCAGCAATGTGGCCTTGGAGGAACCGCCTCCGAAATCAATTCCAAGTAAATATTTCATCCTTTACCATGCCTCCGATGTCCCGGCAACAGTTCAGACGCACTGTTGCCTATCGTTCTAAATCAATAAATAATCTTGTAATTGGTGCCCGTAATCCCCGGCACAACTCCTTTGGCAATCAGCCCTTCATTATCCACATGGGCAATAAGCCACTTATTTTTACGAAACAGCAAGGGGTCTGCAGGCACTTCATCCAACGGTACATTTGTCCCCTTAGGCAGAGCCACTACACATCCGAATCCGCTCTCTTCCACCTCACAAGGGCAGAAATGCAGAGAGGTTGCATAAACCTCCACCGCATCCCCGGCTTTTAACAGAAATGCTTTCGCACAGGAGGCATCCATTTTACCATCCTTAACGTCGCTTCTCTTTGCCAGGATCAACACCAGATCTGTCACCGCAACATTGATCTCACTGCCGGTATGCCATTCGAAAGCATTCAGAAAATTACTATGACCATAGCAGTAGCCCACCTGACAAGGCAGCTCGCCAAAGCATTTTTTGCGGATTTCCTCCGCCACCGGCAATACTTCAAAAGCAGGAGTAGAAGGTTCGTAAGCAGAACCCTGCTTCGGAAATGCAATTTCCTTACCGGCTGCCACCAGCCCGGTCACGTCCATATTGTTTATCCGGCAGCCATATTCTGCAAACGCTTCATCATCGATTCCGTAAACGGGAATCTGCGGATTTTTATTTTTTAACTCCTGTAGTGTCATATGATTCTCCATCCTTTCCACCCGGTTTACTGATTGCCCTTAGCACCTGCACGGTCCGCAAAATCAGCGTATCCCCGGCTCGTAAGAAATCTGTAGACTTCATCCTCCTCAGGCACGCTTTCCCTTGCGCCGACACCGGTACACTTGATGGCTGAAACCGCGCTGGCGAAAATGCAGCAGTCCTCATAAGAAAAGCCTTTTACCATCGCCGCAGCAAACGCTCCGTGGAATACATCACCCGAACCGTTGCTGTCCACTGCCTCCACCAGAAACGCAGGATATTTCAAGATATCCCCACCTGCATACAAAATTCCGCCCTCTTTTCCACAGGTAATTACTACAACCTGGGGATGATAGGTCTCATAAAGCTTTTTCGCTGCTTCGTCTACCGTGATGCAGCCTGTGTGTCCCAGGGAAAACTCTTCCGAAGGAATCATGACATCAGTATGCTTTAACAGCCTCTCCACGCCTTCATACAGGCCGCCGCAGTCATACAGGACTTTCGTGTCACTGTTATTTGCCACAAGACAGGCTTCCTCCGCCGCATCCATTTCGTTACCGTCTATCATCAGAATCTGCGCATCTGCTATGGCTGCCCGCTTTTCCTCATCCAGCGTAAGAGGCGGCAGATTTCCTTTATCAAATACACAAGTCCTGCTGGCTTTATCCTGTGCAAGCCAAATAGTGGAGGTAAAACTTCGATAACCGCCTTTCAACTCCACCAAATCTACATTTACACCATATTTTTCAAAATCATCCCGAAGAAAATGACCGCCGTTATCCTCTGCCAGCACGCCGACAAAGCCGGTCTTCGCTCCCAGTTTGGAAGCCGCCACGATACCGGTGGCGGTAGGGCCGCCGCCTGCAGTTTTGCAGGACAGCGCCCTCAGCTTGGTATCTTCCTTGGGATAAGAAGGAACGGTGATCAATGTGTCCATGACACAGGCACCGATTCCTACGATCTGCATTTTTGCATTCTTCATATCCTCATGCATCCTTTTCCCACCGTTGACGTTCACACCCACGCCATCCGCAAAGCCGCATGCAAGCGTGCGCTTTACCTGTCGCAGCTGACGCGTGAACGGTTGCCTTATTTCGCTTTTCCTTCTGCACCAAGCAGCCTAATCTTAGTTAAGCAGAAATTCTTCACAGATTCAACCGGTTTTTTCATAAAAATATCGATTGCCACGCTTCTGTTCGGGTCATTCAGTTCAGCCTGCACACCGTCCAGGAAAGAATAGCATACATCCGTTCCGAAATTCATCTTACGGATACCATTCTTTACAGCCAGCTGAATCTGGTCATCAGGAATTCCGGAACCGCCGTGAAGTACCAGAGGAGTGTGACCTGTTGCTTCGTAAATAGCGCCTACTCTGTCGATATCCAGCTTGGGCGGCTTCTTATAACGACCGTGAGCATTTCCTACAAGGACTGCCAGACAGGCAACGCCTGTATCCTTTACAAAACGGCCTGCTTCTTCCGGATCAGTGAATTCTTCCATGCTATCGTCATTAACACTGCCAATATGTCCCAGCTCACCTTCTACATAAAGGCCGATGTGACCACATGTCTCTACAGCATGCTTAGTCAGAGCCACATTTTCCTCATAAGGATGTACGGAGCCATCGAACATGATTCCGGTAGCACCCCAGTACAGCGCTTTGGTCATCTCCAGTTCGGAAGGACCATGATCTAAGTGGAAGCAGATAGGCACGCTTGCCTTCTTGGCAGCTGCGATAATGGAGGGAGCAAGGTAATAAGCGCCGCCCTCTTTGAACAATCTTGCATAGACCTGCATGATAATGGGTGCCTTGGCTTCTTCCGCTGCAGCTACGGCTCCCATAACGGTCTCCATATTATAAACATTGAATGCAGGAACGGCAAATCCACCTTCGTTGGCCAGATCCAGCACTTCTTTTAAAGTTACCAGCATGATAATTCTTCCTTTCCTTCACTATTCTCCCAGAATCAGTTCTTCCAAAGATACGATCTTCACATCGCTCTGCTCTACTGCTTTCAAAGAAGCATACTCAGATACGCTTGCTGTTACGATAGTATCTGCGCCCACACCTTTGGCATTGGTGATACGGTCTGAAGCTACACGCAGCATTACATCAGGCATCCATTCTTTCATCAACAGGTTGCCGGCCCACATGGTATCTTTACCGTGGCACAGCATTTCATTGCATACTGCATAAGCATTGATGATCTCTCTTGCTTCCTCTGTCTCAGCCAGATCTCTGGACAGCTGGAAAGGATCCTGGTAAACGACTGCTTTGCCGCAGTTTTGGGCTTTCAGGACTCCGCTCTTTACAAGACCTGCCACATACGCAGTAAAGGTCTCCACATCAGCGGTCAGTTCTACGCCCCATTCTTTGTATTCTCTCTTGAATACTTTCGCATCCTGAGGATCGAATACTACTACTTTGTCAAAAGCATTCAGTGCTTTTGCACAGGCTTCCATCTGTTCCTTTGTCTCATTGGCTGCGCTGATCAGGTACTCCAGCTGCTGGCCGGAAGCAGGCTCTGCATCAAGAACGGTAAAGGATACACCGGCTTTCTCCAGTACTTTGATGGCATTTACGGCTGCCTCGGGTACTTTATAGAGGGCATCCACGCCCAGGAATAACAGGGTATCAGCCTTTGCTGCGTGAGCTGATGCAGCTTCTTTCAAGGAAGCATCTACTTCCTTCGCACCGTAAGCGTTTCCAATCTCCAGGCAGTTATCTACCAGCTTGTCAATGTAGGAAGGCAGCACACCTTCCATAGCAGCATCCAGTCTTGCTTCTTTGGTAAACATTACAGGATCCCAGCCGGTTACACATTCTTTGGTACATGCACCGCAGCATGCACATTCATATACATTATCAATGACTTCACTCAAAGTGAATACGTCTCTGTTTACTAAGGACAGTCCCAGTGCTCTTGCACGGGAAGTGTTTCTCTCCAGTCCGGTCGCATTGCCGATGGGGCAGATATGGCGGCACATCCAGCAAAAACGGCAGGAATCTACATGTTTCTTACTATTTTCAGTCATACTCTCACCATACCTTTCTTATAATCCCAGCTTGAACGGATTCATAATGCCGTTGGGATCCAGTTCTTTCTTCAGTCCTTCAAATACCTGCATAGCGGGACCGTACTGTTCCTTCATCAGACGTCCCAGCTTGATGCCTACGCCGTGGTGATCGTTTACCACACCGCCGTGAGCGATTGCTGCTCTGACACCGGTGGTCCAGATCTGCTGATGGAGACGCAGTGCCTCTACGGGATCTTCCGGTACATCTTTTCCGTCTACGATGAAACGGTCGTAAACCATAGCACCCCACTCATACCAGTGTGAGAAGTGTGCGATGAACTTAGCCTGAGGGAAATTGGTCTCGATGGCTTCCTTCATTGCCCAGTAAATTTCCTCGATCTTACCATAAGGCGCAATGGTGTCCATGGTACCGAACATCTGAGGGATATCCATCATGTGGCCGGGATAGAAGAAAGTAATCTTTTCATCCCACCACTTTTCACCATACTCGCTGCCCAGGTCTTCTGCACCGTATTTTTTAAAGGTATCCAGGAGAATCTTTTCTTCTACGTCTACCATCTCTTTTACGCCTTCATAAGCTACGTTCATGAACGCACCGGGTTTTTCCACGCCGACGATCTTCTTAATTAAAGAAGCAGTCTCTGCCGGGTCATACAGACGCATAACAGAGGGTTTGAACTTCTGCAACAGCTCTCTGGAAGCCTTGAACGCACCGTTCATGTCCTGGAACAGGAAGCCGCGGAAACGTCTTTCTTCAGGCTGGTCGTAAATACGGATCTGTGCCTTGGTGATGACACCCAGTGTTCCCTCGGAACCGATGAAGATCTGGTTCAGGTCAGGACCTGCTGCGTGCTTGGGCGCAGGAGAAGTATAAATGATATCACCGTTAGGAAGTACTACTTCCATCTGCAGTACCATGTCATCGATCTTACCGTATTTGGTAGAAACGACGCCGATACCTCTGTGTGCCAGGAAACCGCCTACGGTGGAGCAGGTCAGGGAAGAAGGATAATGCATGGTAGCCTTACCTACTTCGTTGGCAGCCCACTCGATGTGCTTGTAAATAGCACCGGTGCCGCACTCTATGTACATACCTTCTGTATTTACTTCATAAATCCGGTTCATTCTCTTGGTGTCCAGAATGATACCGCCACATACAGGGATAGCACCACCCTGGGTACCGCCGCCACCGCCCCAGGTGGTAACGGGAATCTTGTAATAGTTAGCTATCTTTAAGACTTTGGAAGTCTCCTGTGCGTCTTTGGGCGCTACGACAAAGTCTGCCTCGGGCATTCTGCGTCCTCTGTCAGCCCACATACGGGACAGCCAGTAGTAATCTACGCTGTGAGTTACTTTATCAATCTGCTTAATGGAACAATTTTCCACACCTACTGCATCTTCCAGCTCGGTAAGGATCATTGCATTTAAAAATTCATTCGTCTGCATTTTTTAATTCCTTTCTTTACTATTTACCTTTGATCGTGTCATCCATCTTTAAATTCTGGAAATACTTGCAGAACTCTCTCAGTTCCTTGGTATAATCACCAGCCATTTCCACAAAGTGGTGAATGTAAGGACCATCCAACAGTCTGTCTTCCCATGCCTGCAGGTCGTTAAATTCGCCCCACAGATAGGTACCGTGAGTCTGAGGACCCGGCGTGGTGTGGCAGGTGCCTGCTAACATCATGTAATCACCATTCTCCTGATCCAGTCTGGCAACAGTATACTCGCCGTCTTTTGCACGGAACCACTCTCTCTGGTTGACCAGGCGGGCCTGAGAATCCGGTGCTTTCACGGAAAGAGGGAACGGTCCGCAGTGCCACAGAAGCTCCGCGTTGCGGTTCTCGGGATGACGTACTGTGAATTCTCCCAGGAAAGGTCTCTCCTTACCGAAGGAAGCAGCCGACAGCAGCGCCATGGTCATGGCACAGTGCATATCGCTTTCACAGCTTATCAGGTATCCCAGGTCATTCAAGATACCATAAACTGCACAGGGAGCCATGCCATCGAACATAACAGGTGTAGCAGTCCAGCATTCTGCACTCATGACATCCAGCTTGAACTCTTCGAACAATCCCTTATATGTAACAAGCAGGCAGGCCATGCGCTCCAGGTACTGAGGTGTCAGTTCGTCCATTTTGTAATTGTCCTTGAAGACCTGCACATATTTGGCAATTTCTTCAGCCTTTTCTTCTTTTGTCTTATTGAAACGATCCTGCACAGTTGCCATATTAATAGGTACGATGCGGATGCCGAACTTCTGCATCAGTTCGCCTTCATTCCAGATAACGGAGAAGAACGGTGCGGGACGGGTACCGATCTGTCCGATGCGCAGGCCGGTAAAGTTCTTTACCATGCAGGCAACTCTTGCAAAACGCTCGAAGCCCTCTTTGAACTCTTCCGACTCCACTCTGCAGCAGGGAATGTGGGAAAATGGAATGCCATATCTCTGCATCTGTCTTGAAACGCCGAACAAGCCGCACTGGGAATCGGTAGGACGCATGCCATCCTCGTAGTATTCGTCATCAAGGGGTGCCCATAAAGCTACCGGTTTGCCAAGAGCCTTTGCTACATCTGCGGCAATTTCCTCATTACCGAAATTGGTGTTGATAATGATGACTGCGTCTACTTTTTCTGCCTGAAAACGCTCTACCACTGCTGCGGCAGAATCATCATCAAACATCAGGTCATTACATCCGATTCCCTTGATGTCTACGAATTCTACATTTTCACTTGTAAAATTCTTCTCAATATAGTCCACGAACCTGTGGCCTCTTTCCTCTGCGGAAGTCCAGGTCAGGAAGGTTCTGGGCGGGCGATTGGTGGTGTTGCGGCGCATGGGTGCCAGACCAATCTTTAATTTGTAATTTAACATGGGTGGTTTCCTCCTTTTCCCAATGAAAAAATTATGGTATACTTAGTCAAATAAAAGCTTTTATATTTGTCCTCATCATACTGTTAAAAGCATAAAAAAGCAATAAAAACGCGGAAAATATTTTCGTTTTATTTTTAACATTTTCACTCATTGTCCAGTAAATGGAAAATATTTTCGTTCCAAAAGAGGTGTAACCTATGAAATCAATCATCTTAAATATCCGTGCAAAATATGATGAAATGGGTCCCGGAGAGCGCAAAATAGCGGATCTTCTGATAGCAGACCCCCACTCCATCCTCCCTCTGTCCATCTCCCAGTTTGCCGAAAAAGCAGGCTGCGGAAATGCCACCATGGTACGCTTTGCCAAAAGGCTGGGGTTAAGCGGCTATCAGGATCTGAAATTAGCAGTGGCTCAGGAAATCTCCACTTTATCAAGTGAGACCGATCAGATTTCCCCTTCCGACACCTGCTACGCCATGTTTACCAAGAGGCTGCGGGATATCCAGATCGCACTGCAGAAGACAAGGCTGGTTCTCTCGCCCTCTGCCATGGATGCTGCTGCCAAAAAGATCATGGGGGCTAAGCGGATCGTCATCTTCGGACTTGGCAACTCTGCTGCGGTGGCCCATGATGCACAGCATAAGTTCCTGCGGGTGGGCTTGAATGCTTCGTCATGTTCGGACAATCACCTGCAGGCGATCATTGCCTCTCATCTGGATTCGCAGTGTGTGGCGATCGGGATTTCCCACTCGGGGCAGTCGGCAGATATTGTGGAAGCGCTGAAGCTGGCACGGATGTGCGGGGCCACTACGATTTGTGTTACGAATCATGGGAAGACTCCGATTACGGAGGTGGCAGATATCTGTTTGTTTACCCAGTCGGAGGAGACGCAGCATTCTATTCTGGCTATGAGCTCCAGGATTGCGCAGCTTACCATATTTGATGCGATTTATACTTATATTGTGGCGAATTCGGACTCGGGGGCTGTGGCGGCGATTCGGAATACGGAGTCAGCTTTGAAGGATAAGAAGTTGTAAAAAGGAATACAATACAGAATAGAATGTTGAAAGGTTTTTTTCTTTATGTTATGATGGAAACACAATGACAGAAAGTGAGGTGTAGAACTGATGGCAAGAACCATAGGAATCGGCATCCAGGATTTCGGAAAGATGATTGTGAGTAATTGTTTTTACGTAGATAAGACAGCTTTCATCAAAGAATGGTGGGAAAGCGAAGATGCAGTCACATTAATCACCCGTCCCCGTCGCTTTGGTAAGACATTGACTATGAGTATGGTGGAACAGTTCTTTTCTATTAATTACTCCGGTCACATGAATCTATTTGAAAATCTGTTTATCGGGCAATATCAAAAATATCGCGAATTACAAGGAACCTATCCTGTTATCAGCCTTTCTTTTGCCAATGTAAAAGAGAGAGACTATGCAAATACCCGCAAAAAAATTTGTCAGCTGATTGCCGGTGAATATACCAGGGCTTCTTTTTTATTGAAGAGCGATTGTCTAAATGAGCAGGAAAAGGAACATTTTCTTAGTATAAATAAGGATATGGATGACGTTGAGGCAACGCTTGCTTTAAATCAACTGTCTGAGTATTTATATCGCTATTATGGTAAAAAGGTTATTATTCTATTAGACGAATATGATACACCCATGCAGGAAGCATATGTATATGGCTTCTGGGATGAAATGGTGTCCTTTACCAGGAGCATGTTTAATTCTACATTTAAAACCAATCCCTGGCTGGAAAGAGCTATTATGACCGGCATTACCAGAATCAGTAAAGAATCTATTTTTTCAGATTTGAATAATCTGAAAGTGGTCACAACAACATCTGATGAATATGCAGATAGTTTTGGATTTACTGAAAAAGAAGTGTTTGAAGCCATAGACGAGTTTGGGTATGCTGAGAAAAAAGCAGTAAAAGAATGGTATGATGGATTCACGTTCGGAAGCAAAAAGGACATCTATAATCCCTGGTCCATCCTGAATTATCTTGATACAGGGAAATTAACTACCTATTGGGCGAACACGAGCTCTAACAGTCTGGTTGGCAAATTAATCAAAGAAGGAAACAAGAACGTAAAGCAAGAATTTGAGCGATTACTTCGAGGCGAGACCATTACGATGATGATTGATGAGCAGATTGTTTATAACCAATTATCATCAAAACGCAATGCGATCTGGAGCCTTTTGCTTGCCAGCGGATATCTGAAAGTGACAGGAACAACCTTTGATTCACTCAGCGGTAATTTCTATTATGATTTACAGATTACCAACAAAGAAGTGAGAATCATGTTTGAAAACATGGTCAGGGACTGGTTTGCAGAGTATGAGGATGATTATAACGACTTCATTAAAGCACTTTTACAGGATGATGTGAAAGCCATGAACAAATACATGAATCACGTGGCATTGGAATCATTCAGCTTTTTTGATACGGGCAAAAGAAAGTCCAGAAGCGCAGAACCGGAGCGTTTCTATCATGGCTTCGTACTGGGGCTGATGGTAGAACTGACAGGGCGCTATGTGCTTACCTCCAATCGTGAAAGCGGTTTTGGCAGGTATGACGTAATGCTGGAGCCTAAACAGGAAAAGGACAATGCTATTATCATAGAATTTAAAGTCCGGGATGAAGAAGATGAAAAGACATTATCTGATACGGTGAAGGAAGCACTGGAACAGATTGAGCGTCAGAAGTATGAGACGACTTTGACTGCAAAGGGAATTTCTGCGGAAAGGATCAGGAAATATGGCTTTGCTTTTGAGGGAAAGACAGTACTAATTGGTAAATAAAAGAAAACGTTGCTCAACTCCTACAAAAAAGAGGATACTTCAAAACCATTCATTTCTCATGGCCTATGAAGTATCCTCTTTTTATTATCTGCTACTATTGTGGAAAGGCCGCTACTTATCTTCCCTCATCTCATGCAGCAGACTCATCTTCATATCATAATAATCCGGAGACATATCCAGATAATGCTTATGGGGATTCTCAAATCTCTGCTCCTCTTCCCAAATCTCATTGGAAAGCTGCTGTTTTACATAATCAGCCAGCTGTTTGATATTCTTCTTCTCACCTACAAATTCACCGTTTATAAATACCGGCTCCTGCAGTTTCTTCACGCTGCAGCCCTCAAAATGTCTGTTCTTCCAGGGCATCTCAGGATCCACATAACGATAAGGCTTCGTCATATCCGGTGTCTCATCTTTCTTGGTGATCAGATCTGCCACAGCATGTCCATCCGGATCATATACACGGTATACTTCCTTCAGACCGGGGTTGGTAATCTTCTCAACCGTCTCGGACACCTTAATTTTGGGCACGGTCTTCCCGTCTTCCATCACAGCTGCCAGCTTATACACACCGCCGAATACAGGGTCGGATTTAGCAGTGATCAGACGCTCGCCTACGCCAAAGCTGCTGATGCAGGCGCCCTGTTTCAGCAGGGATGTAATCGTATATTCATCCAGGCTGTTGGACACTACAATCTTGGCATCTGTAAATCCTGCTGCATCCAGCTGCTTTCTTGCTTTTCTGGATAAATATGCCAGGTCACCGCTGTCCAGACGGATACCGTAATTGGTAAGGGGAATACCCGCTTCCTTCATTTCATTGAAAATCTTAATAGCATTGGGCACGCCGGATTTCAGTACATCATAAGTATCTGCAAGAAGGACGCAGTTCTGAGGATACAGCTTTGCATAAGCCCTGAAAGCAGTCTCTTCATCCTCAAAACGCATGATCCAGCTGTGAGCCATGGTTCCGATCGCACTCACACCCAGCATCTGGGCGGCTGATACGGTAGCCGTTCCTGACACTCCGCCGATCATAGCTGCTCTGGCTCCGTAAGTTGCCGCATCGATACTCTGAGCGCGACGCCCGCCAAAGTCTGCCACAGGTCTGCCCTCTGCGGCTCTGACGATTCTTCTTGCCTTCGTGGCAATCAGAGACTGATGGTTGAAAATATTCAGGATGCCTGTCTCAATGAGCTGTGCATCAATAATAGGTGCTACTACGGTAATGACCGGTTCATTGGGATACATAATCGTACCTTCCGGGAAAGCATAGATATCACCCTTAAAGCGGAACTCCTTCAGATAATCCAAAAAGTCTTCACTGAACAGCTTGAGTCCTCTCATATACTCAATGTCCTCTTCACCGAAATGAATACCTTCAATGTATTCCACGATCTGTTCCAAGCCGGCAAATACAGCAAAACCGCCCTGGTCCGGATTCCTGCGGTAAAATACATCGAATGCCACTCTGGTATCCATATCTCCGTTTTCAAAATAGCCGTAAGCCATGGTCAGCTCGTATAAGTCCATCATCATGCTGACGTTTCTTTCCTGATAAATATTCATGTTGCTTCTCCTTGTATATATATGATTACCCTCTATGCGACTGCCGTTTATAACAATAACATGTTGCAGGCTTTATCGAATACCTGCTGCTCTTCACATCCAGTTCTTCAATCACGCCTGTCTTGATATATCTTCCGATAAAATCCCTGCGGAAGTTGGATTTCTCCACCTTTCTTCCGGAAATAGCCTCGTAGATCTTTTCAAATTCATAAGCCGTAAAACACCGCTTGTCCTCCAACATCTGAAAAGCAATATCGGTGTAATCCAGTTTTCCGGCAAGACGTTTTAAGGCTGTTCTGATAATCTCCGCATGGTCAAAGGCAAGCTCCTCTTCCGACAAGGCCTCCCGCATCTCCGGCGAATAGAACCGGATTCCCCAATCGATATTTTCAATATCAAACAGGGCCGCCTCCGCCGCATCATCCCCAGCCTGAATATGTAAACGCTCCTTGGGCACCAATGCTACGTAAGCCACGGATATGACTCTGGTTCTGGGGTCTCTTCCGGGCTTTCCGAAGGTATAAAGCTGCTCCAAATATACGTCCTCCACATGGGTCTCTTCCCGCAGTTCCCGCAGAGCTGCCTCCTCCAGAGACTCGTCGTAATCTACAAAACCTCCGGGAATAGCCCATTTTCCCATGTAAGGATGATTTTTTCTTTTCACCAGAAGAAGCTGCAGCTTGAAATCACTGCTCATGGAAAATACCAGAATGTCCGCAGTCACCGATGGTCTGCGGTACTCGCCGTCATCATAGCCTTCGAGTAATTCTTTTTCGTTCATCTTGCCGCTCCTTTTATATGGTCATTTTGACTATTTATCTGCTTTCATATATAATAGTCGTTTTGACTATATATGTCAAGCTATTTATTTTGATTCCGCTAAATTTTCATTTGAGAGACGCTATACTTTTCCTGTACTGTTTCGGACTTTCTCCGAACTTTTCCCGAAAGATCCTGTGAAAATAACTCAAATTATCATATCCGACCGCACGACCGATATCTGCCACAGCCAGATTGGTATTCTGCAGCAAGAACTGAGCCTGTGACAAGCGCTTGTTCTGCACAAGCTCCGTATAGGTCTGTCCGGTCAGCTTCTTAATCCTGCGGCTGAGCCAGTACAGGTCAAATCCCAGCAGCTTTGCCAATTCCGACAATTCCCCGTCCTTATAACGCTCTTCCACAAAACGGTACACCGACAGAATGAGTTCCTGGTCAAAATGATCCTTGCCCACCTCCACCTTGTCTGTATAATTAATAAGCTGCAGAAACAAAAGCCCCATAGTAAACTGATTGATGCTTCTTTTATTCTGTTGATTGTTCATAATAGTCCAGATCAGGTTTTCCACAAGATTCTGAATAGGCAGCACATCCGCCACCCTAAAATGCAGATAGCCGATGTCACTCTCATTACCTCGAAGGCACCCAACAATGAACTTCCGCAGCAGATTGTCCTCTGCCCCGATCATGTACAAGGCCTGGTCAAAGAATTCCGGCAAAATAATAAAATTTACGCCCACGTCCTCTTCCGCCGCCGGATAGATTTCCTGAACTGCTTTCTGGCTCAGGAACAAAAGCTCTCCCTGCTTCAGCACTACTTTATCCCCGTTTACGATATGTACTGTCTGCCCGGAGCACATGTAAAGAACTTCCACATAATTGTGGGTGTGCTTTGGAAAGTGAATGAAACGGGTGTGGGGGCGTATCTGAATCAGCTTGCCGCTGTCTAAAAGGCGCTTGCTGTCCAGATCCAGGGGGCTGTTTTGCCTGGACCTTGCGCTGCGTGATGCCGTGCTGCGTGATGCTGCAACGCCCGATACCGTACTGCCCGATACTGTATCGCCCGTTATGTCGGGCTTCGCTATCCCTGCCCCCGGCTCGACAATGGTCATATAGCGCCCCTTATCTATCTCGCTACGGCCTTTTAAGATTTCTGATTCTTCTTCTGTGATTTGTTTCAACTGGTTATAAATTGCGGGATCCATAAAGTTCCTCTTCTGCAGTTTTTTATTTTACATAAGCTAATCTTACCACAATCCTGCAAAATCACAAGACACACTTTCATTAATTGGCCGCATATCATTACTGTTCCACTGCGCCATTCGCCTGATCACGCCCACGGCAGTCATCCATCACTTTCTTGCTCTTCCACGCCTTCCCACCGCCTCTGCAGACTCTTCCAGGTTTGATAAATAATCATAAATCCAAGCGGTCCCTTAATGATGCCCCAGATTCCAAACAGCTTGATTCCGGCATACACACTGACCAGTACCGCTATAGGCGGTACCCCCACCCGATTCCCAATCAGCTTCGGCTCCAGCATTTCCCGCAGAAAAGCGCAACAGCCATATAAAATGAGGCATACCACCGCCTGGCCGATTCTTCCATAGGCAAACTGTACGATTGTCAGCGGAACCAGAACGATTCCTGTTCCGATAAAGGGAAGCGCATCCAGAAGTCCCGCCAGAATCCCCCAAAGCACACCATGCCTGATACCCACAATAGCAAGTACAAAGGATGCCAGCACAGCGATAGCACTCATAATGATCAGCTGTGCCCTGACAAACGTGGCAATATACCGAATAATGCCGCAGATGACTTCCAACAATACGTGAAACTCCTCCCGGTCAAGCAGTTCATTCATAATTCTGTCATAGTCTTTGGCGAGCAAAACAGACGCAATCAGAAAAGTCACCAGAAATCCACCTACTGACGCAATCATCCCTACATATTCCAACGACTGGGACAACACTCCGGGAAAAGCATCTGCCTGGAGGTAGTCAATGCCGTTTTCAAGATGTTCCAGAAGAAGCGACTCCAGATAGTCACTGTCGATACCCATGGTACGTCCCACAATCTCACAGACCTTCCGGACCACTGTACCGATTTGCTGCTCAATAGTATCCAGTCTTCCTATGAAGTCCGGCAGACTTCCCACGATCCAGGAAAATAAGATCCACACCAAAAGTCCCAGTATAGTACAGGCAATCAGCAAGAGGATCACAGCTCCTATCTGACGGTGAACATGAAGCCTGGCCTGCATTTTTTTCAATGTTGGACCGAACATGGTCACAAAAAGCATGGCAATCAGAACCGGCGCTACCAGTGGTGTCAGATATTTCAGAAAAAAATACACTGCTCCGATGATTACGAGCAGTGTAATAATTTTATTGTTTTTCCATTTCTCTGCCATACGTTTCCTCCTGCATCATGTGATAAGGTTAGTATGGCTTTTTTGACATTATATGATACTGAATTTTGAAAAAATCTTGCCTTCCGGTTTTATCGTAAATTCCATCTGTTTTCCGGTAACAGGATGTTTTAACACGATTTTATAAGCGCAAAGGGCTACGTTTCGCACCTGCAGGTCGCGACTGATCTGTGCGGAAATTTCATTTCCGTATCGGCTGTCTCCGAGAAGCGGCAGACCTGTATGGGCCATCTGTGCACGGATCTGGTGAAAACGGCCGGTGTCAATGTGGATATCCAGAACGGTAATCGCCCGCATTGTGGATAAATCAGGAGAATCGGAAGCCCGGCACCCAGCGTCCTGCTTCAGCCCATCCTCCCCTGACGCAGCAGCCTGTCCTGACACAGGAGCTTGTCCCAGTACATGGTACTGCAAAACAGCTTTCTTGCCCTCCGACTGAGCCACCACCACAGCGCTGCCTGATGCTTCGTCTTTAGCCAGGTAATCCACAAGCTCTGCCGACTTTACTTGAGGTTTTCCACATACTACTGCATAATACTGCTTATTTAGCGTTCCCTGAGACAACTGTGCTGTCAGCTTAGCCGCCGAAGCACTGTCTTTCGCAAATACCAGTAAGCCTTCTACCGGCTGGTCCAGACGGTGGATGATTCCCAGATAGGGCTGCGCGGATTTTTTTCCTGCGGCTGATCGGGCCAAATAATTCTTCAGTTCGCTCACCATATCCTGCTGCCCCACTCTGGCCGTCTGGGTAGCCAACCCGGCAGGTTTATAGCATACCAGAATATGCTGGTCTTCATAAATAATTTTTGTTTTCATGCTACTTGCCTATCCTTTCCTGAGTCCCTTAGGATAGTGGTTCTTCATCACGCCGCCTGCCAGTTTCCCCCAGCCCATACTATAGCCGTCCACCGTGATGAGATACCAACCTTTCTCACCTTCTGCCCGGAAAGTCATTCCGTTCAGATAATCTCTGGCTTCTTTGCTATCTGCCGACAGATCACAGCTAAATGCCACGTCCTGTGGAGTCAGCGCCAGCGCCAACGCGTGAGAAGGCTCAAAACGATTCTTCTTCATCGTCCCAAGATGCAGCCCGGGACGCAGCACTTTGAGTCCTTTCGTAGCAGGCATCTCAGGCGGACACAGGTACAACTGGTCACCAAACTTAAGATACCTGCCCGATAACTTCTCCTGCAAGCTTGCCTTCAGATATCCTTTCTCAAAAGCAAAATAATCTCCGCACTCTTTCTGCAGATTATTTTTGCCTGTGGGAATCCCGGTCTCTACACCATTTCTGCTCTGGCACCGATAGCTCTCACCGACCTCTCCTGCTCTTACAAGCACGGCCGCATAATGCCCCTCTCCTTTTACCTTGTGAGGCCACAGGCGCATGTCTTTTACCAGCGTAAACTCAGTATGCCTGCTTAAAAACCGCTCCACGCTGCCCTCATCCTCCAGAGGCGCAAACGTGCAAGTGGAATACACAATCCGTCCACCGGGACGCACCATAACCGCAGCACAGTCCAGTATCTCATCCTGTCTATCGGCACACAGCTGTACATTCTCCTCGCTCCACTGTTCACAGGCTTCCTCGTTCTTACGGAACATTCCTTCCCCGGAACAGGGCGCATCTACCATGATCCTGTCGAAATAATCCGGGAAAATATCAGCCAGCTTCTGTGGCGTCTCATTGGTCACCATGGCATTAGAGATGCCCATGCGTTCCACATTCTCTGACAAAATCTTTGCTCTGGCAGGATGAATCTCATTGCAGAGGAGAAGTCCCTTTCCCTGCATAGCCGAAGCAATCTGTGTACTCTTGCCCCCGGGTGCCGCGCAAAGGTCCAATATACGCTCCCCCGGCTGAGCCTCTAAGAGCCCTGCAGGTACCATGGCACTTGGCTCCTGAATGTAATAAACTCCTGCCTCATGGTAAGGATGCTTTCCGGGCTGGTCGCTCCCTTCGTAATAGAAACCATTCTCTGCCCAGGGCACCTGTTCCAGCTTAAAAGGTGCTTGTCTTAGGAATTCTTCTTTGTCTGCTTTCAGGGTGTTGATCCTGAGAGACTGATATTTTTCATGGTCGTAGCTTGCCAGGAACTGCTCGTATTCATCGCCCAGCATGGCTTGCATTCTAGTTAAAAATTGTGTGGGAAGCATGTCCTTTTGCTCTCCTTTACCTCTTTTGATATTACCAATACTTTTCTACAAGTGCTTCCGCTTTAATATCTGTCAATCCAAACTTCTTTTTTACCTGTGCAACTGTCTTCTCGCGAGTCATATTGAATTCCCGACAGCTTTCTATTAAAGCACTGATTCCTTTTTCTATTCCTTTTTCTATTCCTTTTTCTATTCCATCTTCCATTAACATCTGTCCCAATACCGTCATGCCAGTCTCCTTTCTAATCTTTTCCAATTCATTCTCTTTCAGGAATTTACACGCAAAAGCATATAAGATTGCCTGCATTTTCTTAACTTCTTCCTCATCCAATTTATCCTGTACATTTTTCAAGATTCTGAAACCTTGAATTACCCTTTCACATACAGTACTCTTCCCCGACATTAACGGCGTCAGTAACACCGGTATCAAATCTTCTTTCTTAATTTTTTCCCCATCCTTCAACTTTTTCAATAGCTTACGCAATACCTTATCTGCATCCCTTTTCTTCAATTGAATCGCTTCTACATGGTAAGTATTGATTCCTTCTTTCAACCGGGAACGCATCTTCTTAACCTTTGCCGAACAAAGAACTGTTGTGATTACAGGCACCTGATATGTCATGCTCAAAAAAGCTTCATATTCCCTAAATCTACGCATATCAGCAACTGATATCCTGTCACTTTCAAATTCGTAATGCCTCCAATACCCCGCCGCCATTTCAAAATTAAAGTCTTCCAGCATCTGCTTCATCTCCAGATGCACATGCTCTGTGGGCGCCACACGTCTGACATTGTCGTCTTGCCCCAGGTACTTCATGACGCTCTCGCCAAATGCCTGCATGCCCACCTTAAGTACTTTATCTTCTACACTGGTAACCCTCTCTTTTTGTTCCTGCTCCATATAGCCTCTCCTTCTGAGCTATACAAGAACTATCTTCATTATAATCATTTTTTCCGCAATGGGCAATAGATAGTTTACTGTTTTTCGTTCTAATATTTTCTGTGAAAATTTTCCCGAATTGGGAACGATTTTCAGAATGCTGCTTTAGATGCAAAACCTGAGTAAGATCTACTCTGCTAAATCAATAGAGTAAATCCTGACAGAAATTCCTAATTAGCGTTTTATGTAAAACTAAAATAACTCGTTATGAAGATAGCTGCTTATATAACCCTGATGTGCTATCGCCCAATGCTGTTAGGTAGACAATAGCACATCTTGTCAGGTTTTGCAAGAATAATTTTTCCTCTTAAGAATGTATCCTTTAAAGTTGTTCACTATTCATGTTATCCGTAAACACCGCCTCAATCTCCCCATTGGAGAAGATAAATCCGGCCCCCGCAAAATAACACTCCGGCGTTTCGTCCTTCCGGACACGAATCTTCGAAGCCACTACCAGCCTGCAGGGATGCCCCAGATAATCCGTCTCGCTGCCCGGTTCTTCGATAAACATCTGGTGAAGATGACCGCATATCATCACCTGCGGCTTAACATGTTCACGCAGCAGTCTGCCCCACTCCGTGAAGATCTCATCTTCAATCTGGAATGGCTCGTTATGCATTCTGGTAAAAGGATTATGTACAATGATAACCTTATACTGAACGCCTTCTGCCTGATATTCCTTCTCGGCATTTTCAATAATTTTCCTGATAAATCTTGTCTCCTGCTTTCTAAAAGCATGGCAGCAAACTGTATTGCCATACTCCGGGTGGCTGTCCACTTTATCTTCGCCGCAGTCAAGCACCAGTCCCCAGATGTTCCCCAATCGGAAAGAGTAGTAGGAATGCCCATCCCGGCAAGGGGTATGGTCCGCAATCTTCTCGGCAAAGATTCCTCTTGTGTCGTGGTTGCCCCTGGAAAATACAGTAGGAATATTTCCATGAGTCAATTCGGAAACAATCTCATAGATATTGATGAAGTTCTCTATTCTGCCGCTGTGGTCAGGAATATCTCCGTTTAAGATCAGGAAATCAATAGGACCGTTTTTTTTGATGAAATTCTCAGCAGCAGCTACCGGCTCTTCCACATGGTTATGGGCATCAGCTATATGGTAAGCCTTCGCGTCAGGTCCCTGCACCGGACGGAACTCAAAATCAATTCTGACTTCGTCTTCTGTTTCTGTGAAATACGGCTTTCTCTCAATAATTTTACGATAACAGATAGTATATTTCTTCTCTCTGTCAAGCTCCTCCATGGGAACGATCATCCTGTGAGTACTTTCCGCCGAACGCAGAATACCATTGGAATCGTCGTAATAAACTTCTTCTCCTACCTGCACCCACATAAGACACGGGGCTGCTACCGGCACCATAATCTGGTAAGTATCTCCTACTGCAAAGACAGCCGGGGCAGTCCTTAAAATCTCCGTATTCTCCATAATTGTTTTCATCCTTTCCGCTTCATTTTGTAGATGCGCGATTACTTCACTTTGCATCTGGCGTTTGATTCTTTTATACTACAGCGGCTCTTAACTTGCAACTACATTTTTCTAAAATATAAACATTTTCGGACTTGCATTCTGTCCTACACAAATAACGTGCACCCCTGCAACTTGAATTGCTCAATCTTGGCATCAATCAGCTCAGGATCCACGTTCAGGCTTTCAGCCAGACAATTCCTGCACAGGAACTGTCTGGCGCCTCTATTGATAAATTTTTTGTGTGCTCCGATTTCATTAAAGGAAAGATTTTTTCCGCACTGCATACAGCCTTCCATTACCCATTAATCACCTCGGCGCGGTATACTGCACAATCACAAGGTCCCAGTTCTTTTTTCATACTGGAATTCTTTACAACTGACTCTTCGCCTGTCCACACCTCTTTCAGCTTCAGTGTCTTACCGGTGCTGAAAGGCAATCCCAGCTCATCCAGATTCAGTCTTGCCTCTGCTTTCTCTTCACTCAGGTTGAACATACCGATAGCCAGATCACCATTCTCCAGCTGTCTGGAGTACAAAACTACGTCTTCACCGGTCCAGACACCTTTTAACTTCACCGGCTGACGGCAGGCGCTGTCCTGATTGATGCGCAGCAGCTCTTCGTTGGTCAGAATGGCTTTGGTAGCATCGTTCATATTGCGGACATCACAGCCGATCATAAGAGGAGAACCCATAAGCGCCCAAATAGAGAAATGAGTCTTGTACTGGGTATCATTACAGCCGCTCAGTCCTACATTTCCTTTGCCGTACATACCTACGATCAGCATATCCATATCGTTAAAGCATCCTACACCATTATAGGGATGCAGTACTTCCTGCTGCTTTACAAGCTTCTTCACCGACTCCCATGTATCGAAAATATCACCGGTGGAACGCCACATGGAAGCACCTGTTGACTTAATCCATTCGTGTGTCTCATCAGCACCCCAGGAGCAGGCTGAAAACAGGATATCTCTTCCGCAGTTCTCCAGAGCCAGTCCCATACGACGATAAAGATATTTTCCGTGAATGATGGGACTGTGATAGCAGTAATCGTATTTCAGAAAATCCACTCCCCACTCCGCAAAGGTCTCAGCATCGATAAATTCATGCTCAAAGCTGCCCGGGTAGCCCGCACAAGTCAGATTGCCTGCACAGGAATACATTCCGAATTTAAGTCCCTTGGAATGCACATAATCTGCTACTGCTTTCATTCCATGAGGGAATTTAGCAGGGTCTGCCACCAGACGTTCGTTCTCATCTCTTTCTCTTAATGACCAGCAGTCATCAATTACCAGGTACTCATAGCCTTTCTCCAAAAGGCCCTGTTCTACCATGGCATCTGCAGTCTCCATGATCAGCTGCTCATTGATATTTTCCCCATAAGTATTCCAGGAATTCCATCCCAGGGGCGGTGTTAATTTTACCATAATATCCTCCGTTTCTGAGGCCTTACTGTTGACCTCTCCATCGATATGTTGTAAACTCATTATAAATGTACAAT
>JAFTVH010000009.1 GCA_017465845.1 Lachnospiraceae bacterium
GCCTCAAGTGAAAGTCAAACTCCTCTTTATAAATTACAATTCTATAGACTTATTAGTACTCCATAGGATTTTCCTGGCCGTTCAGCACACGAAGTGCTCCCTGTGCCAAAGCCAGCAGTTCGTCCTCACCGGGATATACAGTGAACGGAGCGATCCATTCAGCTCTTTCTTTCAAAGCAGCTATTACATCTGCACCGTAAGCGATACCGCCGGTAACGATGATCTGGTCTACTTTACCGTTCAGGACACAAGCCATGGAACCGATATCCTTAGCCACCTGGAACAGGAATGCCTGCTTAGCTTCTGCAGCCTTCTCATCCCCACCGTTAGCCATCTTGGTCACTTCACGCATATCGTTGGTTCCCAGGTATGCATTGAAGCCACCCTTACCTACGATTTTGCTGTATACTTCCTTCTCGGAATATTTTCCGGAGAAGCACATCTTGATCAGGGCACCACTGGGTACGCCGCCTGCACGCTCAGGAGAGAATGCACCATCACCGTCCAGAGCGTTGAATACGTCGATAACACGACCGTTCTCATGAGCACCGACAGATACGCCGCCGCCCATATGTACAACGATCAGACGCAGAGACTCGTAAGGCTTGCCGATTTCTGCAGCATATCTCTTAGCAACTGCTTTCTGATTCAGTGCATGGAAGATACTGATACGAGGAAGCTCAGGCACACCTGAATATCTTGCGATAGGCATCAGTTCATCTACTACTACAGGGTCTACGATAAAGGAAGGTACGCCGATAGAATCAGCAATTTCACGAGCCAGAATACCTCCCAGGTTGGATGCATGCTGTCCGGACACACCTACTTTTAAGTCTGCCAGCAGTTCATCGGTTACTGCGTAGGTACCGCCGGGAATAGGCTTTAACATACCGCCGCGTCCTACTACTACGTTCAGGCTCTTTATATCAAAGTTCTTGGACTCCAGCAGATCGGTAATGATCTTCTTACGGAAATCCTTCTGGTCTACGATCGTCGCATACTGACTGATTTCTTCTGTAGAATGTCTCAGAGTTTCTTCAAATAACAGTGTCTCATCCTCAAATACACCGATCTTGGTGGAGGTGGAACCGGGATTGATAATTAAGCTTTTAATTGCCATATTTTTCTCCTTTTTGCTGAAAACAGCATCTATTTCTTTCAGCCACCTGGCTGGAATGCACGTTTTATATTACTGGTTCTTCTTCAGTTCTTCAGCTACAACTGCTGCCAGAGCGATGGAGTTTACCTTGGTCTCGAAAGTATCGGAACGGCTGGTCAGGATAACAGGCACCTTAGTACCGGTCAGGATACATCCGTTCTTTACACCGGGAACCATATGTACGATTGCTTTGTATACCATATTACCTGCATGGATATCCGGGAACAGCAGAACATCTGCATCACCCTGGATCTTACGATCGGTAGCTCCCTTATGCTTAGCAGCTTCGGGATCGATAGCCAGGTCAAGAGACAGAGGTCCGTCTACGATACAATCGGTAAGCTGACCTTCTTCGCACATTTTAGCAAGCTCAGCTGCTTCTACAGTTGCAGGCATCTTAGGATTTACAACTTCTACTGCAGCCAGAGGTGCAACCTTGGGCACATCGATGCCGCATGCTTTACATACAGGAACGGTATTCTTGATGATATTTGCCTTGTCCTCCAGAGTAGGATACGTCATAAATGCAACGTCAGTTAAGAACATCAGTCTGTCAATACCGGGGATGTCAAATACGCATACGTGGGAAAGAGGTCCGCCGGTTCTTAAGCCAACTTCTTTGTCCAGAACGCTCTTTAAGAAATTCTTGGTATCAATGATACCTTTCATGTACATATCTACCTTACCGTCATGAGCAAGCTTAACTGCCTTTAAGGAAGCCTGTACCATATCCGGCTCGTCAATGATTTCAAACTCACTTAAATCCATATTGATAGAAGCAGCGATCTCACGGATCTTGCTCTCATCACCTACTAAAATAGCATCTGCGATGCCCTGCTTCTTAGCTTCTTTTACTGCTTCCAGCACTGCT
This sequence comes from Lachnospiraceae bacterium, assembly GCA_017465845.1. Lineage (GTDB taxonomy): Bacteria > Bacillota > Clostridia > Lachnospirales > Lachnospiraceae > Acetatifactor. The sequence continues at coordinate 2,031 of JAFTVH010000009.1, forward strand.
TCATCCTGTGCTGCGGCTACAGCTACGGTCTTCTTACCACACTCTTTGACCTTTGATACGATTTCATCAAAACTCTTATTCATTTTCTTCGAGTCCTTTCCGCCCTGCGGCATTTCTTCTATCATTTTTCAATTTAATCTCATTGGTGGAATGCACGATCACTGCATTATCCCATCGTTAAAATAATATCACAGCGGCATTGAAAAAGCAAGGTGCTATTGCAATTCACTTGTTCAATCGTTAGCTGCTTCTCCGTGCATTTTTAATTCATGCGTGTTCATGTACCAATAGTAAATCAGGCAAAGAATAATACCAAATATCGTGGCTGTAGGCGCTGCAAGGCCGATCCAGGTCAGTGAAGCATCCGGCTGAATGCTCATCACATAGGACATGGGCAGTCGAATCAGGAAAGATTGTGCCAATCCCTGCAGCATAACGAACATGGATTTGGAATGTCCGTTAAAATATCCCAGAAAACTGAACAAAATGCAGGTAATGATCGCTTCCAATGCAAAACCGCGCAGATATTCAAAAGCTCTTGCAATGTCTCTCTCGTTATCTGAGAAAACAGAGGCCAGCATATCTCCTTTAAAAAATGCCAGTACCGCAATCACAACACCGATTCCGGCACCTACAGCCATGCCGTAGAGCATGCCTTTCTTAGCACGTTCCTCCTTGCCCGCTCCTACATTCTGAGCCACAAAGGAAGCCATACACTGCATGATGGAACCGGGGATCAGCATTACAAAAGACTGAATTTTCTGGGCAATACCATAACCGTTGGAAGCATCCAGCCCCAGCCTGTTGATAAAGGCACACAACGCCAGAAAAGACGCATTTGTCAAAAGTTCCTGCAAGGCCAGCGGGAAACCTACTTTCACAAAGGCTCCTACCTCTTTTCCAAATCGAACATCCTTCACGGAAAAGCCGGTAAGAAGCTTTGACCGCAGAATAATTACGATGGACAGCACCACGCTCACAGCCTGCGCTGCAATCGTAGCAATGGCTGCACCTGCAACATTCATGTGAAAAACTGCAACCAAAAGAAGGTCACCCACAATATTTACCACACAGGCAATGGCCACAAACAATAGCGGCAGCCTGGAGTTGCCAAGTCCCCGAAAGATACAGCTGATCAGATTATAAAAAACTACAAACAGAAAACCAGCGCCGCAGATCCGTATGTATTGCACCGTCAGATCCACCGCCTCCGCCGGAGCCTGCATAAGAATCGCAATCGGTCTTGCAAAAAGAATCAGTGCAGCGGTCAACACTGCTGCAAATATCAGGAAAAACGCAACTGCGCCTCCAATCAGCTTCCCGATTTTATCCTGTCTCTTTTCTCCCAGATACCGTCCCAACAGGATCGTCACGCCTGTAGCAAGTGCACTTAAAACAAATGTCACCAGATTCATAATACTGCTGCCTGTAGATACCGCAGAAATCCCGGCATTCGTGCCGAAACGCCCCACAATAAGCAGGTCCACCGCACCGTACATGGCCTGCAGTATCAGCGCCCCCAAAATGGGCACCATGAATTGCACCATTTTTCCGAAAATACTTCCCTGTGTAAAATCTTGTTTATTCTCCATTTCCAAAGTGCCTTCTTTCTATGTCGTTTTTATTTTGAAGAATAACTTACCTCTCCCTGCGAGAGCAAGTGATTAAGCAGCGCTTGACAGCCTTCCAGTACGTCACGGTAGGTGGTCTCAAAATCCCCTGTGTACCAGGGATCGGCAATAGACTGGCCTTTGCGCTCTGTGTAGTCCAGCAGTAAACTTACCTTGCCTTCCCTGTCCGGGCCGATGATGCGGGCCAGGTTTCTTATATTATGAGTGTCCATGCAGATTAAATAGTCATAATTGGCGTAATCTGATTTCCGCACTTGTACTGCGCGCTTTCCGGCGCAGCTGATGCCGTGACGGGCAAGGATATCGCGGGCCGGCGGGTATACTGGGTTGCCTACGCCGTTCCAGATTTCTTCGGTGCTGGTGGCGGCGGAGGCGATGTGGAAGTAGGGGGTTAGGCCGGCTTGGGCGACCAGATGTTTTAGGGCGTATTCGGCGATGGGGCTGCGGCAGATGTTGCCGTGGCAAACGAAAAGTACTTTTATCATCAATTTTTTATCTCCTTTTATCTCGGTTTTTCCTTGATTTATCTAGGTTTTATGCGGGTTTGCGGGTTCTTGGCAATTTTCCCTATCTCGGCTTATTTTAGCTTGTTTTGGCATAACTTTTCATTCATTTGGCATAAATTCCGGCATAAACTGGCATAAAATTTTCCATTTATGCCAATGCGTTTTTCCCAGTAAAATCAAGGGTTTCCGGCACCTTCTGGCATAAATTTTTCAAGTGAATTGGCATAAAAATCAAGGGTTTACCTCTACTAAACAAATTACAAGTCCTTTTTGTTCACTCTGCCGACCGGCATCTCCCGATCCCCCATGGCAGAAAGTCATGATTTTTTATGCCCTTTCCAACAGCTCAACTTCCGATTTTCCTTGAATTTAAGCCATTTTCAGGGCTCTGATTTATGCCAGTCAACTCACCAATATGCTGCTTTTCAATTTTTTTCCTACCGTTTTTAACCGAACTTCCGAATTCTTATGCCATCACTCTTTTTACCCATCTGACGAAGTTCATCATCGGCTTTCGCCTGCTTCTTAGCAAGCTTCTCCATCTCCTCTTTGGCATCATCCAACTTAAGATGCGTATAGGTATTCAGAGTGACACCAATGTCCGAATGCCCCATCAAATACTGGAGCACTTTAGGATTCATTCCCGCCTTAGCCATATTAGAACAGTACGTATGTCTGCAAACATGAGGTGTGATCTTCGGAAGCTGATTCTGATAAATGCGATTATACTTTTCAACCGCATGTTGAAAATACTTCTCCCAATGCAGCGCCACCATCGGTTTCTTATCTTTATCAAACCAAAGAAATCCGGAATACCCGTCAATCATCGGCTCCACCTTTGGAGGTTTTCTGCGTGCAATGATTCTTCTGAAA
>JAFTVH010000059.1 GCA_017465845.1 Lachnospiraceae bacterium
CAGATACCACTTATAATGGGGAACAGATTCGTTCCCTTATGAAAGAGACTGCTGAAAAAGGCGTAAAAGTGGTTGTTTTTCCAGAACTATGCATTACAGGCTACAGCTGTGGTGAATTATTCCTTCAGGAGACACTGCTTCGTGCTGCGAAGGACGAGCTTATGAAGATTGTGGCTGCTAGCGAGAGCTATGACGCTATTTACTTTGTGGGTCTTCCTTATGTGTTAAATGGAAAACTCTACAATGTGGTAGCAGCAGTTTGCAAGGGAGAGGTGTTAGGTCTTGTGCCAAAGACCTTTGTTCCAAACTATAATGAATTCTATGAGGCACGCTATTTTACCAGTGGTGCCCATTTGGTGACGGAGGATATTCTGCCAAACGGCCAGATTGTTCCTGTTACAGCAGATTTGATTTTCTATTGCTCGAATATGCCTGCCCTTAAGCTTGCGGCAGAAATCTGTGAGGATTTGTGGACTCCACAGCCACCAAGTATTCGTCATGCTTTGGCAGGAGCAACAATTATTGTGAATCTGTCAGCTTCTGATGAAACCACCGGCAAGGACACCTATCGCAGAGAACTGGTAAATGGACAGTCCGCCCGCCTGGTATGTGGATATATCTACGCCAGTGCAGGAGAGGGTGAATCTACACAGGATGTGGTTTACAGCGGACATAATCTCATCGCAGAGAATGGAACACTTCTTGCAGAAAGTCCGAAATTTGAACACGGAATTCTTGCTACAGAGCTTGATGTGGAACGCTTGGAAGCAGAGCGTAGAAGAAAAAATACCTTTGAAGTGACAGATGACCATATCTGTGTACCATTCCAGTTAGAAGCATCTCCACTTATGATGACAAGATATGTGGACCCAGCACCATTTGTGCCTGCCGGGGCTAAGAATAGATATAAACGCTGCGAGGATGTCTTTAGTATTCAAGCAAGGGGCTTGAAAAAACGAATTGAGCATACCAATGCCAAGACAGCAGTCATCGGCATTTCTGGCGGCTTAGATTCTACACTGGCATTGCTTGTTACAGCCAAAGCCTTTGATATGCTGGGAAAGGACCGTAAAAGTATTGTGGCAGTGACCATGCCGGGATTTGGTACCACAGACAGAACCTATGATAATGCGGTTAGTATGATTAAGCAGCTGGGTGCAACCTTTATGGAGGTTAGCATCAAGGAAGCAGTTTTACAGCATTTTTCCGATATCGGACATGATGTGAATGTGCACGATGTAACCTATGAGAATTCGCAGGCCCGTGAGAGAACTCAGATTCTTATGGATATAGCCAATAAGGAAAATGGAATGGTGATTGGTACGGGTGATATGTCAGAACTGGCATTGGGCTGGGCTACCTATAACGGAGACCATATGTCCATGTACGGTGTCAATGCCTCTGTTCCAAAGACTCTAGTACGTCATTTGGTGGCTTTCTATGCAGAAAACTGTAAAGATGAAGAACTTGCAGTAGTACTTCGTGATGTGTTAGATACACCAGTATCTCCAGAGCTTCTTCCACCACAGGAAAATGGAGAGATTGCTCAGAAGACAGAGGATTTGGTTGGACCATATGAATTACATGATTTCTTTTTGTATTATGTGCTTCGTTTTGGATTCTCGCCAGAGAAAATCTATATGCTTGCAAAGGCAGCTTTTGCTGGAGCGTATGAGGACGCAGTGATTTTGAAGTGGCTTAAGACCTTCTACCGTAGATTTTTCAGCCAGCAGTTTAAGCGTTCTTGTCTGCCGGATGGGCCTAAGGTGGGGTCTGTAGCAGTATCACCAAGAGGAGATTTGCGTATGCCTTCAGACGCCTGCGCAAGAATTTGGCTGGATGAAGTAGAAAAGTTGTAGACTTTTTCGTATTAAAGTATTGAAATCGAAAACGATTGTGCTATAATTAGAGAAAATTTTTTTGACGAGGAAGTTAGTATGAAGGGACTTATTATACCAAAAAACTATGAATCTGAATTAAATCTTCATGATACTCAGATTGCGATAAAAACAGTAAAGGACTTCTTTCAGGGACTTTTGGCACAGAGATTACACTTGTCGCGTGTATCTGCGCCATTGTTTGTAGATCCTGCCACAGGTCTTAATGATAATTTGAATGGATATGAGAGACCAGTAGCCTTCGGAATCAAGGAACAGGAGGATAAGGAGGCAGAGGTCGTACATTCTCTTGCAAAATGGAAACGTTATGCGTTGAAGAAATACGGCTTTACACTTGGTGAAGGTATCTATACAGATATGAACGCGATTCGCAGAGATGAAGATACGGATAATATTCATTCTATTTTCGTAGACCAGTGGGACTGGGAGAAAGTAATCCGCAAGGAAGACCGCAATCTGGAGTATTTAAAGGATACGGTTCGTACGGTATACAAATGCTTACGTAAAACTGAGCAGTATATGGCAATTCAGTATGACTTTATCGACTTGATTCTTCCTAAGGAGATTTTCTTCATTACTACTCAGGAATTAGAGGATTTATTCCCAGATAATACTCCAAAGGAGCGTGAATACTACATTACAAAGGCAAAGGGTGTGGTATGTATCATGCAGATTGG
>JAFTVH010000010.1 GCA_017465845.1 Lachnospiraceae bacterium
ACCGGCACCCCATCCTTTGTTATCTGTACATCCGTCTCAATCCCGTTAGCCCCTTGCAGGAGTCCGAGATAAAAGGAAGAAAATGTGTTTTCAGGCGCATATTCACTTGCACCTCTGTGTGCATAATTAATCATTTTTGCCTCCTAATTTAGACGATCACGCCGCCTGTCAAGATTAGCCCTTCACCGCACCGATCATAACACCCTTTACAAAGTGCTTCTGTACGAACGGGAAGATGATCATCATAGGCAGACATGCTACTACGATCAAAGCATATTTTACGATATATTGCAATCCTGAAGTAGATGCTGAACTCGTCACCAATACATCATCAAGCATAGCTGCTTCCAGCTTACTTGCAACCAGAATCTCTTTTAAGAAAATCTGTAACGGATACAAGTTTTCGTCTGACAGATACATAAATGCCTTAAAGTATGCATTCCAGTGAGCTACGATGTAGTACATGGATACTACTGCCAAAATTGGTTTGGACAAAGGCAGCACCACACTCACCAGGAACTTGGTATCACCGCAGCCGTCCATTTTGGATGCCTCTAACAATTCTCCCGGAATGGAGCTCATAAAGTAAGTTCTCATAATAATCATGTTGTATACACCAATCGCGCCCGGAATCAGTATGGCCCATACGGTATTCAACATCTTCAGATCCCTGACTAACAAGTAGTTAGGAATCATACCGGCACCGAATATCATGGTAAAGGAATACATCATCATCAGGATATTACGCCCCGGCATATCTTTTCTGGAAACAGGATATGCACATATGATTGTCATGAACATATTGATCAGAGTACCTACTACTGTATAAAACATAGAATTGCGGAAGCCAATCCATACCTTTTTGTAACCTAATACTGCATTGTAACCGTCCAAAGTAAAATCTACCGGCCACAGGATCACTTTTCCCGACATAATACTGTCCGGTGAGGAAAAGGAACAAGATACTACATAAATAATAGGATACAAAACGATCAGTGCTATAAGAGTCAGGAACACAGTAACAACTGTATAAAAGATTTGATCATTGGACGACCAGCGCACTTTATTTGCTTTTTGTTTCATATTTCAATTCCTTTCTTGACGCAAATACGATTGTGGAACCACTGCATGGCGGCAGTCGTTACCACAGGCTTGTATCACTTACTTTCTTGGATATCTTGTTAACAATGGTAATCAGGATTACATTGATAACCGAGTTGAACAATCCTGCCGCTGTTGAAAATGAGAAGTCCGGCAAACCGCTTCCGAAAGATTTCTCATATACATACGTAGAAAGTACCTGAGAGTAGCTAAGGTTCGCAGAGTTCTGCAGCAAGAATACCTTTTCAAATCCTACGTCCATGATGCTGCCCACATCCATGATCATCAGAATGATAAAGGTAGGCAGAATCGTAGGAATATCAATGTGCCATACACGCTGCAGACGGGTAGCACCGTCAATTTGGGCAGCCTCGTGAAGCTGTTGATCTGAATTCGCCAGAGCTGCCACATAGATAATGGAACTCCAGCCCGCATTCTGCCAGATACCTGACCATATATATATGTGGGGGAAAGCTGACGGAATGCTTAATATATCTCCAGGTCTTGTACCTGTCAGAGCCTGAGCAATGGTTCCGTAAAGACCAATGATAGGATTGATCAGCTGCATCAACATACCCACCAGTATTACTACGGAAATAAAATGGGGAACATATAAAACCATCTGTACTGCTTTCTTAAAAAAGCCTGGCTTCATGATGTTGATCGTCAATGCCAAAATAACAGGTATCAGAGAACCTATCGTAGTAGAGTAAATACTGACACGCAGAGTATTGATCAATAGTCTGGTAAACTGACGATCCGAGATAAAGTTTTTAAAATTTTCCAGGCCTACCCATTCACTTCCCCATATACCGGCCTTGAAGCTATAGTCACGGAAAGCGATCTGCAAACCTGCCATAGGTACATATTTAAATATAATCAACCAGATAAACGGCAGGAGCGACAATAGATAAAGCTCTCTTGCCTGCCATATTCTTTTCCGCAAATTTCTTTTTGGCATAGGATTTACCTCCTGTGATTTTGTAACGTTTCATCCTGTTATTGCTTTATGTAAAGAATGCCCCTTATATAGGGGCATTCTTCTTTGATATTACTGCTGCATATCGTTAGTTCCAGCACTCCTGAGTCAATTCCAGGAATCTGGATAAGCCGATATCTTCAAGCTCTTTCAGATAGCTATCCCAATCTTTCTCTACATCAGAAGTTCCGTTGAACCATTCAACCAGTTTTTCATATACATAATGCTTCAGATCACTTCTGATACTGGACGCTTCTGCACTGGTATCTGCATCTTTATACTTCAGGCTGCCGATTACTTCGTCCGGGATCAGATCTTCCGCCTCAGTCAGATAGTCTGCCAGAGTATACGCATTTACAGGATCATTATAAAAGTCCTCACCGAATTCAAGGCTGGCTGCATAGAAGCCACCGGTAATCTCTGCAGTTCTTAACTTAACGGATTTGTTATACCAGTGTGTATTCTGTGTAATGCCCCAGTTATCTTCAATCTGGTAGATCAAAGGCGGATAACCTGCATAGACAGCATTTTCCCAATCATACTCTACAGTTCTTCCTTCTCTTTCACTTGCCAGAGCTTCCATTTCTTCTTCATTCAGATTATCTACATAATCCCAATGTACGCCCTGTTCTCCCCAACGGGAAGTAATGGTAAAGTCTTCACGGCACATCAGATCAAGCAGACGGAATGCCACTTCCGGATGCTCACAATCTGCAGTGATATGTGCATTGGAAGAAGGTGTAACAGCATTATAAGTTACGGATCTATAACCATCAGGTCCTTCCAACGGTGCCAACAGCAGCCATTTGTCTGAAGATGCATGGTCCGTTAATACAATGTTGTCAGAAAGGTTACAGAAAGAACCTACAATCTGATCTCCGTTAGCATTTAAAACAGTCTGGAATACGTCAGTAGTCATGGTAAGAGAGGTTGCATCGTAAAGACCTTCCTGCATTAACTTACTGATGTACTTAACGCCTTCCTTCCAGCCATCTGTAGTATAAGAGGTAGATAATACACCATCTGTAGAAACTAAGAAGTATTTCTTAGAGGTTACGTGCTGGAACGCATTCATTAAATATTCCCATGCAGACGCACCATAAGCACCGCTGCTGATATCACATCCCAGCAGAGGAATCTCATCAGCCTGACCGTTTCCATTGGGATCCTGTGTCTTGAATGCCACCAACATATCATAGAATTCTTCAGTGGTAGTAGGTGCTTCGATGTTCAGTGCCTCGAGCCAGGGCTGATATACCCACATTCTGGCATATGTAGCATTGGTGATGGTCTCCTGATAGCTTGGGAACGCCCAGACATGACCGTCACCGGATGTTGTCTGCTGCAGAATATCCAATCCCATGTTCTCTTTAATCTGCTCATACTTGGGTACAGCATAATAAGAAGAATTTGCAAAATAATCTTCCAACGGAACCAGATATTCTTCCTCGCCCCACTGCATAGCCAGAGCATCATCCAGTCCCCACATGATGATATCAGGAAGTTCCTGACCGCCTGCAACCATCATCTGCAATTTGTCATTGGCTTCACTGTCAGCAGGGAATACCACGAACTCCAGGTCTACGTTTCCTACTTCCTCTAACATCTGAGTATAGTAGTTCGTATCATAGTCCTCAACATAAGCATTTGACTGAATACCGATGGTAATCGTTACCTTCTCATTGCAGATCGTATCTGCTCCAAGCTCATTCAATACAGGATCATGTTCAACACCGTCACCGGCAGCTTCAGAAGTCTGGCTTTCAGCAGACTGTGTTCCTGCTTCAGAAGTCTGAGTGTTCTTAGTTTCTGAAGACTGTTTAGATTCCTCAGAACTGTTGCCGCAGCCGGTGAGCAAGGATGCTGTCATGACTGAAGCCAACACTACGGATAATAACTTTTGAATTGTCTTGTTTTTCATAGATATCCTCCTTTTGATTCGTTATTTTCAAGCACAAATCTTCCTATCAAACTCTATCCCAAAAGTCGGTTCTGTTACGGTACCATAATTAACCGGTTAAATATCATAATACCATATTCCCTTACTATTGAAAATTCGTCGAATGTTTTCTTCGTGCTGAAAACCTGAGTTACGCAAGCAAAAAAAGAGCGTGTCAAACTTATATGGTTGCACAAAGGTATACCTCTGCTTCCATATAATTCCATCTGTTTTCCCACCCCAAAAGCCGCCGTGGCTTATTCTCTGGTCACAGAATACATTTATCTATTTTTCGCTTTCGTTTCATTATCTACATTGTACATTTTTACTACTTTTTCAGCAATGCACGGGAAACACATTCTTTTGCACAATATGAAACTATGATGTAAAAAAGAATTGACAAACGTAAAGAAATCTTAAATAATAAAAATCAGAAAGGAGAGCGCTATGATTTATCAGATCCCCATCAAGAATTTACCAAACGTACTGAAGGTTGGACATATTCGATATTCCAGCGGTTGGTCGGAAACTTATACACATAAATGGAATGTATTATTTTTTGTCGTTTCCGGCAGATTCTTATATTCCTTTTCCTCAAGGCACCAGGTTACACTGACAGCCGGGATGCACTTGCTGGTTCCTGCCGGGGTTTCCTATCGGGTAACCGCCACAGAGGATTGTGACTATTACTTTGCCTCTTTTAACGTGTCCGGTAATCTTTCTGTAGTTGCAGACCAGGAAGTTGTACAAATTTTAAATGAAGAAACGGAAAGGCAAAGAAGTGCACTTAATCGTGAGTACGACACCGCTCCCTGTGATTCCATCTATATTGTAGAGAGCTATTTTCACGGCGACCAGGCTCCTAAACTACAGCATCAGATTTCCCGCTGTGCAGAATATCGATATGGAAGCGCTCCCTTGGACCGAATGAGATTACTCAATTCATTTTATACGTTGCTTTTGTCCCTGGCTTCCGCTACCGGAGAACAACTGTTAGATACCAAACAGCTCTCTCCCACATTAATAAAGCTGACACGCTACATAGAGGAGAACTATACGTCACAGCTTTCCCTCCAGGTACTGTCCTCTCATTTTTCCATGTCCAAGCAGTATATTATGAGGCTGTTCAGAGAGCAGTTCGGGATGACTGTCACGCATTATATCAATGATGTAAGATTACGGAAATCTCTGGAACTTTTGACGTTTCATCCGCTCTCTATCAGTGAGATCGCGTATGCAGTAGGCTTTTCCAGTCTTTATTACTTTGATCGGCTTTTCAAGAATACTTACGCGATTACACCTACGGAATATCAGCGGACACACAATGTGATAGCCCGTTCTGTTCCTGTTATCGAAATCAGGAATGATAAACAAGATTAATTATCCTTTTTCAGGAAAAATTTGGGGGAAGCTGCGACTCGTTTGAGTAACAGCCTCCCCTGTCTTGGACTATCTATTTCCCGCCAGTCCCTCTCTCTCTATTCTATACCTCTACCGTATTACGATACGGCGTCCCAATGAATCCCACCTGCTTGAAATCCTTCATATTATGTCTGATCAGGTAGTCCATATAAGAAGCAACCATCCGTGCTGTCAAAATATAGCCACACGGCTGCATATGTCCGCCCAGGAAGAAATTTTCATGGAACTTTGCATCATACACCGGTGCATATGCCCGAAAATCAAGCACATATGAGTTGTCGAAGAATTCTGCCATTTCATGCATCAATTTTGCATGAGCATCTCCTTTGATATTCAGCTCCTCTGTCCGACGGTCCTCTCTGGGTATTGTCATAAAGAAGAACTTGGCATCCGGGGAGATTTCCTTCAGACGCTGTATAATATGCCCATAATATCCGGCAAATGTGGGTTTGTTATTCCTATAATCATTCCTGTTGATATCTTCTATGGTTCCAAGTTCCATTCCCTGATTATAAATGTCGTTTACGCCAAGAGCAATGATATACGCCTGGCTGGCATATTCCTTATTCCAGAAATCCTTCTTCTCAGCCCAGCCGTCACAGTATTCTTTGGCAGTCATTCCACCTCTGGAGAAATTGTAGACCTTGCTGCCGATCATACGTGCAAGATACTGTCCCCAGGAATATTCGAAGAAATCATGATAAGTTTTCTTGCCATTTGGACCTGTGCCCTCGAATTCTCCGCTGGACAGGCTGTCTCCCACGCAGGTGATTGTTCTGAAAATACCGGCGAAGCCTCCGTCCGTACATAGATGGTCCAACGGTTTCTCATCTTCTGCTGCATAAAACATATTAAAATCCATTTTTATAATCCGCCTTTCTTTTTCTGTTTATGGATTCCCTATTACATCGCCTTTATTGCCGCCGCTTGTCATAGTGCCGTTATAGGTACACCCTTCCGTGTTAACAGTAGCGTTATCTCCCACATAACCAATCATGCCTCCGCAGTAATCTTCTGCAGTCAAATCTGCGTTAACAGCACAATTCTTTAATATGATATTGGCATTTCTATTATATACACGACCTATGATTCCGCCGATTCCGTCACCTTCTGAGAATTGGATTTTTCCGTTAAAGGTACAATCCTCCACCGTAAGTGTTATATGAAGCATCTCATCTACACGACCGATGAGGCCACCGACATAATCCATGCTTCCGTTATTCTCTACCAGGGCAGCATTTACAGTAACGTTGGATATGGTTACATTTGAGCCATCGCCGGAAACTCTTGAGACAAGGGTTCCCATGGTATCTTTATCTTCTGTGGTACCTCTGATACAGGTATTCTCGAGGGTAAAATCTTTGATCACTGCGTTGCTGCCTACTCCGCCGAACATACCTGCCACACCGTGGTTGGCCAGTGTCATGTAAAGACCGTAAATGGTATGCCCCTCACCGTCAAAGGTACCCTTGAACAGGTACGCAGAGTTCAGTCGTTTCCATGCATAGTTCCCGGCATCGCGCAGCATGATTTCCTCAAGTGTGCCCTCATTCAGCACCATATCACGTCCCAGCTTAATAGTAACACCTTCGAATGTGATTTCTCCTTTGGATTCATCTCTCAGGATAGGGATACCTGCAAGCTGATCAGCAGTGGTCAAAACGTACTCTGTCTGATCCCCTGTATACCAGGAGGTATCCGGTGTTCCGGAATAAACGGAAGGTGCATTGGGATCATCTTCGTTTACTGCGCTGTCAGAATCGGCTGCATAACCGGTAACTTCTGTTTCAAAGCACATATCTGTGATAATGGGTCTGTGATCGGAAGTGTAAATAGTCTTCTCTGAACCATCGGTTGCCGTAATGGTCACTTTTCCATCTCCTACAATGAACTTCTGAATGGTAATCTGATCATCTGCAAAGCAATAGTCCAGGTTGTCACCGGCAGCACCTTCTTCGGGATCAGGGTAATTATCACCCTGTGCACTCGCATCGAAAGCCATATTCCAGGTACCTTCAGCAAAACTGTAGCTTTCCTGTGCTGCAACAGCAGAATCCTGATAACCGTAATCATCGCAGGCAGTATTATAAACATCAGTGTCCCGCAGATCATTAAAATCGCCAGTGATAAATACAATGGCATCAGCGTACTGTGCTTTCAGATCATCCACAATCTCCTGTATCTTATCAAAATGTTTCACTCTTTCCAGGCTGCGCAGTGTCTTGAGCGCATCGTTGTAATATACTGCATTCTGCTTTCTGTTCTGCAGATGAGTATTCACGTAAATGACATACCGACCGTTGATATCAAAAACGCCGTAGGTCATTTTACGGGAGCCAAGGTAGATGTAGTAGCTGGTCAAATTCTGTGTTTTGCCGTTTTCATCTACATACTGTGTTTGCTGGTCCAGGAAAACAGAATCCGGGGTATCCTTTTTAATGCCCAGCATTTTCAGATGTTCCTCAGACATCTGATATCTGCCGCCTTCCTCAAACAGATCTGCAACGGTAAGTGCAGTACTGTCGCTGCTGCCGGTACCGGTAAGCCAAATTGTATCGGCAGTAATAAGCTTCAGCCCTGACTTATAATAGATTGCGTTACGCTCGCTGTTTGCCGGGTTGCTGGAATCCTGAATGACTTTGTATCCGTCCAGCTTCAGATTGTTGATCCATGTCTGTGTATCCTCCTGAAGTCCCAACAGATCAGGGGAATAATATTCAATTTCCTGCTTGACCGCTTCTATTCTGTTCAGAGCAGCGTCAGTCAGAACCCCATCGGTATTGGGAAGACTCATCTGTACATTAAAGCTCATGACACGCAGACCGGTGTTTCCCTCCGGGACAGCGGGACGCGCTCCATTATTGGGGTCGACTGTTCCGGTAATCTGATTGCCGGTCTCTTCTGCCTCCGAAGAGTCAGTTGCAGAAGCACTTTCCTTCGAAGCTATTAATGTCTCCTTATCGTCAGAAGCAAATGTTGCACCGCTTTGTGCTGCACTGTCATGTGCTGCACTGTTATGGGCTGCACAACCTGTTGTCATCAATAATGCCAGGCCCAACAGTATTGCCAGACAGGATCGACTGCGTTGCCCTCTAAATACTCTTTTTATCATCTTTGTCATCGTCTCCTCCTTTCATCCGTCAGAACCCACCCATGGCGGGTGAACCAGATAGGGCCGCCGGTACATAAACCGGCGGCTCATTCTGCACATGAATTTCTTCTTTTCTTATTCGGACTGTGTATTTCCGAATTTTTCGTTCTTATTATCACCACTTGTTATCAAAGTACCGGTGTAAGTACAGCCTTCGGTGGAAATAGACTTGATGTTGCCTACGTAACCAACCAGTCCGCCACAGTAATCCTTTGCAGTGATATTGGCATTAACGGCACAGTCTTTCAGGATAATTTCTGCATTGGCACTATCTACATGACCAATGAGGCCACCGATGTATGTACCCTTTGAGAAATTGATTGTTCCGCTGAATGCACAATTCTCTACGTTGAGCTTGCCGCTAAAGGTGTCATCAATACGACCGATCAGCCCTCCAACATAATCCAGTGCATTGGTATCCTCTGCCATGGTGCCGTTTACGGTAATACCTGAAAGTGTTACATTAGAGTCCGTACCGGTTATTTTGGCAGCAATGACACCCATAACAGTCTTGTCCTTAATCGGACCGCCGAAACAGGTATTCTCAAGGGTAAAATCTTTAATGACCGCGTTGCCGCCCACACCACCGAACATAGCTCCGGAACCGTTAGTGGTAAGCTTTATGTAAAGACCGGAAATCGTATGCCCTTGTCCATCAAAAGTACCTTCAAACAAATAAGCTGAGTTGATTCGTCTCCAGGCACTGTTTCCGGCACCGCGAAGGGTAATTTCTTCCAGTGTCCCCTGATTAATCACCATATCACGTCCCAGTTTTATTGTGATACCTTCAAAAGTAATTTCACCTTTACTGTCATTTCTCAACTCCTGAATACCCATCAGCTGATCTGCTGTAGTCAATACATACTCTGTTTGGTCGCCTGTATACCAAGAGGTATCCGGTGTACCGGAATAAACAGAAGGTGCGTCAGGATCATCGGAATCTGTGCCATCAGGATCCGTAGGCGAACCAGTGGTCTCTGTTTCAAAACAAATATCCGTAATAATAGGCAGATGATCAGAGGTATAAATGGTCTTTTCAGAACCATCTGTTGCAGTAATGGTTGCCTTGCCTGCTCCCACACTATATTTTTGAACTGTAATATTCTGATCTACAAAACAATAATCCAAGGTATCACCTGCAAAACCGTCATTGTCAGCGGGATAGTTATCACCCTGTACACTCAAGTCAAAGGCATTGTTCCAAGTTCCTCCACTGCTGTTATTTACCTGAGCAACAACAGATGCACAGGAATAACTGTGGTTATTACAAACATTATTGTAGATATCGGTTTCAGGAAGATCATTAAAGTCACCTGTTACAAATACCACAGCATCTGTATAGGTTTCCTTTAATTCATCTACTACAGCCTGCAGCATATCAAAATGCTTTACTCTTTCCAGACTGCGCAGCATCTGAAGTGCAGCATTATAATATACTGCGTTCTGCTTTCTGTTTTGCAGATGGGTATTTACATAAATCACATATCGACCGTTTACCTCGAAGACACCATAGGTCATCTTACGGCTGCCCAGGTATACATAGGTATCGCAGGCTTGTGTTTCACCATTTGCATCCACATAGGTAGTCTGATCAGCTTTCAAGACAGAGTCCTCAGCATCCTGAGAAATACCAAGCATCTCCAGATATTCTGCCGGCATCCGGTACTTGCCGCCTTCTTCAAACAGATCCTCAACGGTAAGCGCTACGCTTTCATTATCTCCGGTACTTGTCATCCATACGGTTTGGGCTGTAATGAGATTCAGCCCTGATTTATAGTAGATAGCACAACGTTCATCACCGGGCAGACTTGTCGTATTCTGAATTACTTTATAACCATCCAGCGTCAGATTGGAGTGCCATGCTGCATTATCTTCCTGTATTCCTAATAAATCGGGGGAATACAGCTGTATTTCATCCTTGACTGCCGCTATTCGATTCTTGGCTGCATAGGTAAGTGCGCCGCTGTCATCAGTCGGAAGCGACATCTGAATATTAAAGCTCATTACACGCAGACCTGTGTTGCCTTCAGGAGCAGTGGGTCTGGCAACATCAACAGTGCTCTGATCAAATACAATGATCTCTTCCTCGTCTTCCGTAACGGGGATATAGCCGAACAAATCACCTGCATTGGCATTGGCTGTAATGGTACCTGTATTGGAACAATCAGTATACGTAATTTCTTTCACCAGCATACAATTACCAATCATTCCGCCACAATATTCATCTGCAGTAATGCTGCCGGAGTTCTTACAATTTTTTAAAATAATTGTTGCATCTGTATTATTGACATAACCAATCATACCGCCTGCACAGTTTCCGGTAATGGTAACACTGCCGCCGAACTGACAGTTTTCCATAGTAAGAGTGACACCCTCACTTACCATTCCGACAAAACCGCCTGCATAGGAAAATTCTTTTCCTGTGCCTTCTTCTACAATGGCATTGCAGGTCACATCGGAAATGGTAACATTGGCATTTTCACCGGTTACTTTGGACACGATAGCGCCAAGCGTATTTTTACTATTGCTGGAAGGACCGGCAAAATAACTGTTATCCAAGATAAAGTCCTTGATTACAGCATTGCCGCTTACACTGCCGAACATAGCTTTCACACCGGCAGAAGCCAACTGCATATAAACACCGGAAATGGTATGTCCCTGTCCGTCAAAGGTTCCTTTGAACAGACTGGTTGAAGGAAGGGCTGTCCAGACATAATTGTCTGCAGCTTTGGCTTTGATTTCCTCTCCTGTTCCCTCATTGATGATCATGTCACAGCCTAACTTGATGGTAACTCCATCATAGTCCGTTGACGTTCTCAGGGAATGGAAGCCCATGAGCTGGTCAGCTGTAGTCAGCACATACTCTGTCTTGTCGCCGGTGTACCAGGAAATATCCGGTGTACCGCTGTATGTAGAGACGGTGGGGTCCTCGTCATCTGTGTTGTCGGAATCGTCTGGATCGGTAGGGTCAGTGGACTCACTAGGCTCAGTGGATTCACTGGGGTCGGTGGACTCACTAGGCTCAGTCGACTCGCTGGGGTCGGTGGACTCGCTAGGGTCGGTGGACTCACTAGGGTCAGTGGACTCGCCGGGGTCGGTAGATTCACTGGGGTCGGTAGACTCGCTAGGATCAGTGGACTCGCTAGGAACAATGGACTCGCTGGGGTCGGTGGTCTCACTGGGGTCGGTGGTCTCACTAGGCTCAGTGGACTCACTGGGATCGGTGGATTCGCTGGGGTCGGTGGTCTCACTAGGCTCAGCGGACTCGCTGGGGTCGGTAGACTCACTGGAATCGGTCGACTCGTTGGAATCTGTTGTCTGATCCGGATTCTCATCTGTTTCATTAGAATCATCCGTCGTTTGGGAATTATCTACAGTTCTGGAATGATCCGCATCATCATCATCATCCCCACTGTCTGCTGCTTCACTTGATACATCTGCTGCATCTGAAGTACCGGCTGCACTTGTTGTATCGGTTCCGCTTGAAGTACTTTTTCCACCGGAAGTACTGCTTTTGCCCGAAGTGCTTGGTTCTGTGGACGCACTTGCTTCACTGGAAATGCTTGATTCGCCGGAAGCATCTGCCTTAGCGGAATTACTTGCTTCATCAGATGTGCTTGTCTCACCGGAAGCACTTGCTTCACTGGAAGTCTCTGCCGCTTCGGAAGGACTCGCTTCACTGGACTCCAAGGCACTTTCTGTCAATACCTCAATGTCTGTTCCACTAACCGAAACAGCATCAGGCCCTTTGGAGAATCCGCAGCCGCTTGCCATCATTGATACCACACATAGCAGTGCTACCAAAGTCAGCTTTCTACGTCTGCCAAACATTTGTTGTAATGCTTCTTTCATCTTAACCTCCTCATTTGAAATAAAAGTTTATAGTTTTTGCCCCATATCCCGCTCTATGTGGTCATAACCACAAATACAGCGCGCTTAGGTTTGCTTTTATTGTACAATTTTAATAATTTTCCAACAATGCACGAGAGATATACTCTTTTGCACGATTTGAAATCCGTAAAAAAGAGCCATCTATATTTATATCAAATTTGCTAACATAGATCTTTCGGCGGATTAATTTAGAAGAAACAGTGTATTTATCTGATGCAATTTCTATAAAATTTGCACTTTAGGCGGATAAAATTGATAAAACAACATATTTATCCGACTGAATTGTTCTAAAGTAGCTGTTTCCAACGGATAAATTTGAGAAAAGTGGAACTTTCATCTGACAGAATCGCTCTAAAGTGATTGCTTCCAACGGATAAATTCGAGAAAAGTGAAACTTTCATCTGACAGAATCGCTCTAAAGTAGCTGTTTCCAACGGATAAATTTGAGAAAAGTCGAACTTTCATCTGACAGAATCGCTCTAAAGTGGCTGTTTCCAACGGATAAATTCGAGAAAAGTCGAACTTTCATCTGACAGAATCGCTCTAAAGTGGCTATTTCCAACGGATAAATTTAAGAAAAGTGAAGTTTTCATCTGACAGAATTGCTTAAAATGGTAATTTCCAACGGATAGTTTTGATAAAAGTGAAATTTTAATCCGCCGGAATTGCTCTAAAGCGGGCATTTCCGGCGGATTAAAGATTAATTCAAAAGAAACTCGGCAGGTTCCTTTTTATTATTCAGCAAGTCTTATAAGGTGTAAAATGCAATGGAATTGGCTTCCATAGTCTCTGTCCTGACATTACCATTCTCACCGGCAAGAGTAAAGGTAACCTCCTCTTTCGCTGTATTCCAGCAGGCAACTCCCAAGGAACCATCCTTTGCCACATAGCCGATACAGCGCATTGCCGGATGGTCCACACTGAAGCCATCGGTATCTACAAATTTTCCATGAATCAGATATTTCGCATTTTCTTTACGAAGTTCGATTGCTTTCTTCATGTATGCGATGTAATTCGGAATCTCACTTGGCAGACCAAGGCAGCGGAAGATGGAAAGGTCAAACGCCAGGCCCATAATAAAGGTGTAGTTGACATTCTCTATGTAATTTTTCTCATCCATAGCCATGTTACGATTAGTTGCCCTGATTTCCGGGAAAGTGTAGCGGTACAGTTCGGAGAAGAATTTTCTGTCACTGGCCTTTATGTTACTGGAATGAACGATATCCATGTGCTGACCGTAGATATCTACATTGTATTCCATCATGGTAATCTTGTCATCGCCGTAGCTCTTTACCAGTTTGCGAAGCTCTTCATACCGCTTATCTTTGTCGCAGTGAGAGTGGCTGGGCTTTTTGTGGGGGTGATCCTTTGCAAAGCAGAAGCTTGCATTTTTACCGCCAAGGTCATACAATACACCATCAGCTCCCAGGTCCATACAATACTTGGTCAATTCCAGCATCTTATCCTGCCATGCCTGTACAGAAGGACAGGCAGCGTACATAGGCATAGGCGGATTACAGAGTTTTCGATAAGTTCCTTCTCCGCAATAAGTCTCTGCAAACGGCAGATCCTCACCCCAGATGGTCTTTATCGTACATTTATCACCGCCCTGGTGTTTGTAGAAGTCACTTTCATGGTCGATGAGGTAATAGCTTAAGAACAACAGTACTTTACCGCCCTTGGAATGAACATAGTCGATACCGGCTTTCAATCCTGCTTCACCACCCATATCCTCAGATACCTTAAAGTCAGGCCACATTCTGGCAAATCCATACTGCTCCCAGCCTAAGAGGAACAAAGTATTGACACCTGCTGCCTGTGCCTCGTCAAAAAGCGCCGGAATCTGGGAATAGTCCCAGTTGATCTCACAATGATGAGGCTTCATGATGACTCTCAACCAGCCCTGGAACTCCTGTGCCCAGTCAGGAACAGGTCGGTTCTTCCAGCTGCCGCTTTCCTCCATCCAAGCACGGTAGAATTTTGCCCCCTGGTGCCAGTTGCCTGTGTGGGGCATATAAACGACAGGCGCGCTCTTCCAACTCTCTCCGGGATCGCAGAAAGGATATTTGATAACACCCAGACGCAGGGTATTTTCTTTTACATTTCTTTCCGCACGCAGGCAGATCGTCTGATGAGAAGTATCATGGCAACCTACGTACAAGCCTTCCTTTTCATTGCACCAGTCAAACCACTGCATGGAGCCCACACCCGGATAAAGGACATTCAAATCAGTATGTACCTGTTCCGGCATTTCATAGATACGGAATCCGGAATCTATGGACAAATGTGAAAATGCAGGATTATCGACTTTCCTTCCCAAAAGATTCGGCCAGACGATATAGTCCTCCTGCTCCTTATCCAAACGCTGCATTCCGGATAAAGCTGTCAATTGAAATTCAACCACAGGAACACTGCTGTGATTCTGTATTGCAGCTGTAACTTCCATGCTATTTTCCTTTAATGTAAACAGTAATTCCAAAGAAATATCTATCTTTCCTTCATCTGTAACTAAATTCTCATAGTGCAGACAAAGAGTATTTTCCCCTTCTTTCACTGAAAAGATCTGTCCGTTGGAATAAATGGGTCTCTCTGTCTTCTGCCCTTCGGCGTAAATCATCTTCCACATCTCACCGGCAGTTTCTACATACTCATGACCGGTCATTTTATTTACAAAAGAAGCACATCTCCCCTGCTCATCAATTGTAAATGCAAAATTCTTTCCGCTTAACGTATACATATTGCCTTCCTTTCGCCAACTGTTTTCATTCTTTTTTTAATGATACCGTACACTAACCTTTAAAGTAAATTCACAAAACATTACTTCTTTTGCACAAAAATGAAACAATACGAAAGGCGTGAGCCTCATCTATAGCCCTCGATGTCTACTGCATAATCTGTTGTGAGCTTTCTATGCCTTCATTGCCGAAGGGATATCTCCAAATACCCTTCGATATGCCTTGATGAATGTGTTATAATTGGTAAATCCGCACTTCCTTGCAACCTCAACAACAGTATCCTCGCCCCGGCTCAGCAGCTCAGCAGCCAGTTCCATTCGTTTTTTTTCAATATAGTTAGAAACCGTAAGATCAAACTCTTTTGTAAAGGCTTTGTGGATCTTCGACGCAGAACACTGGAAGTATTCTGCGAGTTTTGCGTGGCAAAGATCGTCCTCGGCGAAGTGACAATCAATATAGTCCTTCACATGTTTTGCAAAGGAATCTGTGGTATTCTGCTGTTTTATCGTCTGGAATACTTTACAAAAGCCGGAAATGGCTTCTTCCAGCGCTGTATACATATTCATCCCTGCGCAATAGGAAGGAATACTAATATCAAGCAGTGGTCCGGCATAATCCTGCTTAATACACAGCAGGATGGAGCGCAGCATTTCGAAAACTGCACAATTGTTTGAGAGCAGGCTGTCGGAGTAGGTTTGCAGTTTAAGCAGAGCTACTTCTTTATTTCCATAGGTAATAGCAGATTGAAGACTTATTGCATCCGCCATCCGGAAGCTGGTCCTCCTTGAATACTGGTAGTCGGAAACTGTACACAACTGTGAATACATGTCCAGTGATATATAACTGCTCAGATCCTGTATTTGCCAGTAGGCGGAAGGAATGCTCTTGGGATGACAGTAAAATTTGCTGGCAATGGCCCATACATGGTAAGACGGTTCCTCGCGGTTAATATTGTCCATGAGGTAATTGATCGTGTGAGAACATTCATCAAAAAATTCCTTACTTACGATCATCAAAAGATTGGTGCTGTCTAACTGTTGGTGATAAGTGTTTGGCAAAATGTTCTGCATATATATCTGAATCAAGGACAGAGCGTCAGGGTACAGCGTGCCTTCCCCATCCGGATTTTCCTGAAGGCCCAGTTGAATCAGGCAAAAACTTTCCGGGAAATCAGGAAAATAGGACCTGAACTGTTCATAGTCTCTTTCTGTCACCAATGAACCGTGGAGGGCCTTCTCCAAAAAACGTGCCTGAAGTACCTTTGTCTGGGTTTCAATGGTATTTTGGTAAGCAGCCAGACTGTTTTCGTAGGAATGGACCTTATTTTGAATATAAAGGAAACCGTATTGCAGTGGTGCCGTCTGCTTTGTATAGGCTTTATTGCCATCCGGGCGCTCGGTCTGAGTGCTGTGTCCTTCTAACATGTTGATGATTTTCAGCATGGGTCTGGAGGAAAACCGGGCACCGATGTATATGATAATCACCAGGACAATCACGCAAAGAGTCAGATATAGTCCCAGAAAAACGTAAAGCGGATGCATCTGTTCGGTCAAGACTGCTTCCGGAATATGTACTGTGATAACCAAATTGCCGGAGGAGATTGCCTGGGTAAATGAGCAGATATCTGAAGTCTCAGCGGGCAGATCTGTGTAAAGGCAGTTACCTTCCGAGTCAGTCAATGTCAGGTAATAAGTATTCATATCTGATTTAGCAATCACCTCCTGCTTGATATCATAAATATTCATACAGGCATATAAATAGGAACCGTTTGCCCATGGAATAGAATAAATCAATGCATCGTAAGTGGAATTCCCGTTGACAGTAATTCGCATTACCGGTAAAAATCCGGAACCTTTTTCGTAAAGCAAAGACATCCATTCTTCATAGGTTAGACCGGGAACATAAAAGTGCGAAGGATAGTAAGAAGGTGTTTCATTAAATATGGTAACGGAAGGTGTAATCACAACGTTTTCAGACAAATGCAGAGTACAATCCGAAACCAAAAATATAGGAGACATCAGACTGTCCAGATATTTTTGCATCTGTTTACGCGTCAATGTGGAGATCGACTCATAATCAGGATCAATATATCGAAAAGGAAGGAATCGTATATCCCCGGACAAAGAAGATTTTGCCCTTATAATACTGATGATCGTATTCTCTATCTGAGAAACGCCGGAATTCATTTGTTGAGTACTTTTTTGTACTTCCAATTCATAGAAAACGTTTCGACAGTAGAAGATAAGTGGAATCAATGTTATGAGAAAAATAATGGAGAAACATAAAAAACTGGTCGAGAACCAGCGTATGATAGATTTTTGCGGTGGTGTTTTTGCTGAACTTGATTGTCTGGTATTTGGTCTAAACATAGAAATCACACTTCCTTTTTTAGAAATTTTCCGTGAAAATTAGTGTTCCAACTTTTAAAGTGCCTAAAGTATAGCATTGGTTTGACGGGAAAGTCAACGTGGAAACAATCGGTATCTAAAAATTTCCACAAACATCAAAAAATTTCCAGATAGTATTTCGGAAAAAATGTTGTATGCTAAGATTGTCAGTGATACTGACGGCCGGCGGTATCAGCGATAAATCACAAAATGTTATTAAGGAGGACAATCAATATGAAAACTAAACTTAGTCACGCTATTGCAGTACTGTTATCAATGCTTATGATCCTGTCTCTGGCAGCATGTGGAAACAGTGGTACGAATACCAAAAACATTGAAAGTGCTGACAAAAGCGGTGATACGACCACTGCTGAAGCAGCCACCGAGGAGGACGTGTTTGATGCGCGCAAAATCTGCGAAGGTGTAACCCTTACGGTCGCAGTTGCATCTGACGACCTGGTAATTGACTGGGACACAACGTTATCAACCCAGATGGTTGAAGAAGCATTGGGTGTGAATCTGGAATTTGAGGTATATGCTTCTTCCGATTATGATACAAAGATCAATGTCATGGTCCAGGGAGGAGATAAACTTCCGGATATCATTTTATCAACCAAGGCCTCTTCAGGCATTAAGAACTATACATCCTGGGCAGCAGCCGATGCTATCATTCCCCTGAACGAATATTATGAAGATGAGAATTATGCCCACTACATCAATCTGGCTTGTGATGAACTGGGTATTGATCTGGGAAGTTATCTGAAGGATGCGGACGGAAAGATCTGGGGAACACCCAAATATAATGTAACACCTCCCAATGAGATCATATATAAGCTGGTCATTAATGAGAAATATCTGGATATGCTTGGACTGGACAAGCCGGTTACAACCGAAGACTTTTACAATGTCTGCAAAGCGTTCGTGGAAGCAGGCGACCTGAATGGAAATGGTGAGGATGATGAGGTTCCTTTTGCCGGATACAACAATCTTCGGTGGTTCCAGTTTATGATGAGTTCATACGCATATGCGTTTGATAATTATTATATGGATGTAGTAGATGGTGAGCTTAGTTTCTCTTTCACCAGTGATGAGTGGAAAGAGGGGTTAAAGTATATTAAGAGGTTCTTTGATGATGGAATTTTTAACACGACTATGCTCACACAGGACGACACTTCTTACAGGGCTATTGCTAAGGATAATGAAGCTCCCCATTTGTGTGATCTTACTTATCTGGCTCAAATGAGTGACAATACGGTTAGGCTGGAATACGGCTATGTACCTGCACTGGAGAGCCCTGTCAAGGAAGCCGAGTGCTTTTACCAACCAATCCTTCCTTATGTAGGTGCTGTAATCACTGCTGACTGTGAGAATCCTGATGCAGCATTTCTTGTACTGGATTATATGTGTTCTGAGGAAGTGTCCATTACCAACCGCTACGGTGAGCGTGGCGTAGACTGGGATTACTGGGATGAAGTTGACGAGTCAAAGCTTCCGGAGGGAATGACTAAGGCTGACTTTACCAGCTACTACCCGGATCTGTATGAGGAGCCTTACATTATGATGTACGGCCTCGTCAATGGGGCAGCCAGTGCTCCTCAGAATGCAGGCTACTCGCAGGCCGGAACGTTGATTCTTCCGGATAAGATGTATTGGGGACGTGCGCTTCTGGCGAATACAGACGATGTAGATCTGGCAGCAAACGCTGACGTTTATATAAAGTATAATACCAATTACTGGATCTGGAGAGAATACATACCGGACGAAACCATCGACTATTTGCCGATGACTTCCGATGAGTCTGATGCTATATCTGATATTTGGTCAACACTGAACTCTTATATTACTGAGAGTATTGGTGCATTCCTGACCGGAGAGTGGGATATCGACAGCTATTGGGATACCTATCTTGCGGAAATAGAGAAGATCGGTGCTGCAGAACTTCTTGAAACTGTACAGACCGTGTATGATCGTACCAAGTAAAGTGTTTTCGAACTAAAGTAAATTTCTTGACGGCGGTACAGATATGTTATATCATTTGTACCGCCGATAAAATTTCCAAGGAAGGAGCGGTTTATGAGAAATAAAAAAATTTCGGTCGGGAAGACAGTAAAAAAACGTAATCCGTTGAAAGACTGGCAGTTATATCTGTTTTTGGTTATTCCTGTTATATATATAATTATTTTCAAATATGTGCCGATGGGTGGACTGGTCATTGCATTTAAAGACTATAAAGTGCGAAAAGGAATCTGGGGGAGCGATTGGGTAGGGTTTGAAAATTTTGTACGTTTTTTGAGCTCTTATGAGTTCGGTCGCGCGGTGAAAAATACGCTGTCTCTTTCAATTTACAGTATTGTGGCAAGCTTTCCCTTTCCGATTATCTTTGCACTGGTAATCAACAGTGTACGAAGTGAAAAATTTAAAAAGGTAACACAGACGATTGTCACCATGCCGCATTTCATCTCTACCGTGGTACTTGTTGGTATTCTATTTTCCGTATTTCACTGCCGAACCGGTCTTTACGGAAACTTATTACATACCATCACCGGTGAGTATCCGGATGATCTCTTTGCTTCAGCATCGAATTTCCGGCATTTTTATATCTGGTCCGGTGTCTGGCAGGGATTCGGCTGGGGAAGTATTATCTACACGGCAGCGCTCTCCGGTGTTGATCCCACCTATCATGAAGCGGCACAGCTGGACGGTGCGTCCCGCATCCAGCGCATAGTGTATGTGGATCTGCCTGCGATTGTACCCACGATTATCACCATGTTGATCCTTCGTATGGGAAATGTGATGTCCATCGGATTCGAGAAAGTATATCTGATGCAGAACAGCTTGAATCTGTCGGTTAGCCAGACGATTTCCACTTATGTATATAAAGTAGGATTATCGGGAGGCAGATCGGGAGATTTCTCCTATGCAACGGCAATCGGCCTGTTTAACAATGTAATCGAGTTTTTTTTGGTTATCATTGTTAATAAGATTTCAAAAACGGTATCTGAGACCAGTCTGTGGTAGGAAGGAGGAACAATGAAAAAGAAAAGCAAAATTAATTATAAGCAGGATCGGATCTATTATATCGTCTGCTATACGATTATCACACTCCTGACATTGATAGTACTTTATCCGGTCATATATGTCATATCCACTTCGTTCAGCAGTGCCGACCGGGTCGTGCAGGGTGATGTCTGGCTTTTGCCCGTTGATTTTAACTTGCAGGGATATAAAATTATTCTTAGCTATAAAAATATCTGGATCGGTTATCGCAACACAATATTTTACACCGTAGTCGGCACATTGATTAATCTTGCGGTCACTCTGATGTGTGCTTATCCGATGGCAAGAAAAACATTGCGTGGACGCGGACCGATTATGTTCTTCTTTTCCTTTACGATGCTGTTCAGTGCAGGAACGATTCCTTACTACATATTGATGAATTCGTTGGGACTGTTGAATACACGCTGGGTTCTTTTACTCCCGGGAGCAATGAGTGTGTATAATATGATTGTATGCAGAACCTTTATCCAGACCAATGTTCCTGATGAAATGCTTGAGGCATCTCAAATTGATGGTTGTAACGATATACATTTTTTCTTCCGGATGGTACTGCCTTTATCGAAATCAATCATCGCGGTATTGGCACTGTGGTATGGGGTAGGCCATTGGAACTCCTATTTCGATGCATTTCTATATCTGAGAGACAATAATTTGTTTCCCCTGCAGATTTTCCTCAGAGAACTTCTTATTCAGAGTCAGCAGATCAGTGAAGTCACAGAGACTCTGGAAGAAATGCAAAACATGGACATCTATGTCGTGCTGAAATATTGCATTATCGTGGTCTCAACAGCACCGCTGTGCTGTATCTATCCATTTATTCAGAAGTACTTCCAAAAGGGTGTTTTGGTCGGAAGTGTGAAGGGATAAACCATAATACGGAATTCCATCAAATGAGGAGATAAAAATGAAAGAGACATTTCAACAAATGTTTGGCAGACGTAGAAAGCTGACTTTGGTAGCACTGCTATGTGTGGTATCAATGATGACAAGCGGCTGCGGATTTTCCAAAGGACCTGATGCTGTTTCTGTTAGCGGAACAGATATCGAGGTATTGACAGAAAGTACTTTGGAGTCCAGCGAAGCAAGTACTTCTGAAAAAACAGAATTTGATCAGAGCACTGTTGATGTTGCCAGACCTACTGCTCCTGAAGGCAACACAGGTCTGCGTGTAATGAGCTTTAATATTCAAATAGAGCTTCCGACTGATGACAGCGGCGCACTTACCGATGCAGCTAAGAATCGAATAGCGGCAGTCAAGGATGAAATACAACTGTATTCCCCCGATTTATTAGGAATACAGGAAGATAATGTAGTATGGCACTCCAATCTGAAGTTGGATGGTTATAGTGTGATTCAGTATACGACCAGTCTTCCCGGTAATGAACGTTGTGCTATCTACTATAAATCAGGGCTGAACCTCATTCAAGCCAAAACCATATGGATGACAAGTACCGGAGATAATAAAGGTGTAGCACTTACCGTTGCGGATCTTTTTGAAGAAGGCGGCAAGTACCGGATGCCGGAAGAATATCTGGAGATGCTTGGTATTTCTCAGAATTCTGAGGACTCTGTTTTGAGAACTGCTCAGACTACCTATGTGAATGCAAATGGTGAAAGACAAACCTGTGATACCTATGTATACCTGGGCAGCCGTAAGATGACCTACGGTGTCTTCGAAGTAAACGGTCGATATGTGATTTATGTGAATACCCATCTGCAAAACAGAAACCAGAATGCAGTATATTATAATGATGCACTTAAGATGCTGCGCAATCTGGAAAGAGTAAAGCATTTTGATATGCTGCAGGCTGTAGTAGATGAATTAAAGGAAACCTATACAGATGCCGTGGTATTTGTAACAGGAGACTTTAACGACCTTCCTGAAACCGATGTCTACAATAATGTTTGTAATAACCACGGTTATTCCTGTGCATCTGTTGTTGCGCAGGTAAATAACAGCAATGGAGGAACCTGGAACAATTCCTTTGACGTGAAAGTACAGGGTGATAACTATCCTGCTGACAATGACGGTTCCGCCGGTGATACCTTGGATTATTGTTTTGTAGATCAGAATATTACAGTTCAGAAATATAGTGTGGGAGCAGGAAAGGCAACCATTACTGCAGCAAATGGTTCTGAAAAGACCATTTATACCTCTGATCATCTGCCTATTATTACGGATATTTGTTTTGAAACAGAGACCACCGGTTCGCCGACAGATCCCGATGATTCGGATTCCGATGATCCTAATGCACCTTCCGTTTATTCCGGTACACCGGATACCTCCTGGTATACAGGCGACCAAACAGAGTATGTATTGACTACAGCGGAGCAGCTCATGGGTATTCAGGAGTTGAGAAATGATAGTAAAGGTGCAATTACCTTCGAAGGTGTTACAATAAAACTTGGACGCGATATGGTGATCAACAAAGGAACCCTGGAAGAAATTGCTCTTCGCGGTGACGGAAACAGTCCCTGGAGGCGAATCAACTCAGCTTACTTATTTAAAGGAACTTTTGATGGACAGGGTCATACGATTTCCGGTCTGTATATGAAAATTACCATCAACGGTTCCGGAGCTATGTTCGGCGGTGTGAGCGGTAATGCGGTGATTAAAGACTTTACCCTTGAAAATACCTACTTCGGTGGTCCGATTGCGGATAAGACGATTATGGGCGTCATTGCTGCCAAGGTAACCGGTACGGATGCGAATGTAACACTTTCGGGTATTACTGTAAACGGTACCATGGCAGAGGATACCAATGCACTGGATTATGTTGGCGGTCTCATTGGTCGTGTTGATGAAAAATTTAGTGGCAAACTTAACGTAGAGAATTGTGCATTTAGCGGAACAATCAATTTCTCAAAGGGTACATACATCGGTGGTCTCATTGGTCATGTAGATAGTGCCAATGCAGAAATTGTTCTGAAAAACTGTGCCATTAATGCCAATATTACTGCAAAGGATTACTGTGGCGGACTGGTTGGTTATGTAGGCAACATCAAGTCTATTTCCACCGAAGGCTGCACCTACATCGGTACTTTGACAACAAGTGGTGCTAATAAGAACGAAAAATTCGGAAATACACAGCCCGAATAAGGAGAACAAATTGCTATTCCAAGGTGGTCTTGGCGAAATGCAGTTCATGTGAAGAAAGAGCCGCCGGTATTCCGGCGGCTCTTTTTTTCATATTTCAAATCGTGCAAAAGAGTATAGCTCTCGTGCATTGTTGGAAACTTATTAAAAGCTGTCGCGCCAATGTGATATGCTCCCTTTCACGCAATGACCTATCTGTCAACCAAATTCCCAAACGCAATTGCTTCCGGCGGCAATGTATAATTGCTGAAGCACTTGTCCAGAAAAGACATAACCTTTTTGCCAATACCGTCATTTCTTTTTGAAAATGTTAATTCCTCCAAAATACCTGCATAAAGCATAGTAAGCGTTTCCTCACCAAGCTTTACCGGATTATTTTTAAGGCGTGTCACATTAACGGAACCTGCAAGCAGAGGAATATCTTCGAAATTGACAGTTACCATTTCTTCCCCAAAAAGTTCTCTATTCATTTCTTTCAAAAGACGAACTACATCCGAAGGAGTTTCACACTTCAAGGCAGAAGCTATGGCATCAAACACCTTACCAAGATCCTGATCCGCATTTTCTATCATATATTCCCACACATAAGGCAGGCACACAAAGGCTGCTCTGCCGTGGGGAATTTTGTACAGGCTTGTCAGCTTATAGCTCATCGCGTGTGCTGCCGTGGTCTGTGTGATATTGATGGCCTGACCGGCAAGATTTGAGGCAATCATCATATTTTCGGAGCTCTCTTTCTCTCCGTTTAAATAGCCGTTCAAATTTGCCATGATCATCGTGACCGCTTTTTTGGAAATTGCCTTGCTTTCTTCGGTTGCATTTACCGACCACCAGGATTCGATTCCCTGGCAGAGTGCATCAAGCATGGTGCATTTCTTTTGGTATAGCGGAAGTGTCTGCAGATTCCTTGCATCAAGAATGGCATAATCGGGAATTAACGTGTTATCTGTAACGGACTGCTTTTCTCCCTTATAATATACGACGGCATATCTCGTTGATTCGCTGCCCGTTCCGGCGGTTGTGGGGATTGCAATAAAGGGGATGTCATTTTCGGGAAATTCCTGTAACAGATAAAGTTTATCGTCTGACATTTTCGAAAATGCCTTGATACATTTTGCGGTATCTATTGCGCTGCCTCCGCCGACAGCGATCATGCCGTCACAGTTTTCGAACTTAAACAATTTTACGCCCTCGCACACTTCTTCATATAACGGATTGGGAGAGAAAGCGTTGAATTTTATTGCAATGTTTTCTATTCTGTTATATTCTTCGAAAGTGCCCAGCATTTCAAATGATGTATCGCAGACAAGCATAAAACGCTTTATGTCATGCTTGTCTGCGATTTCTTTTATAGTCTCCAACGGGCTTTTATTAATAATGATTTCCTGCTTCATATCCTTTTTATCCTTTCAGTTTTATTATTTTGCCTTTGACTTTATCTTAGTTGATAACATCTCTAAAAGGACAACTGCAATGACTACGATATAGGTAAGCGCGCCCATTTCCCGCAGATCAAAATAGAAGCTGCCCGCCATGAAGAGGTTGAATCCGATTCCGCCTGCACCTGCTGCCGCACCCATTGCTACTGCATTCGTAAAGTTGATCTCAAATCTCATAAATGTCCAGGCGACCATATAGCTTAAGCTTGAAGGCAAAATTGCCTGCGTTATAATCTGCCAGAAGCCTGCGCCGCTTGCCCTGAGCGCTTCAATCGTGCCGCTGTCAATTTCCTCGATTGCCTCTGCATATACTTTTGTAAGATACGCAAAGCTATGAAAGGTCAGACCCAATACCGCGGCAACACTTCCAAGGCCGGCGGAAATCGCAAATATCAACACCCACAGCACCGTGGGCACAGCTCTGACAAATGCAACAATACTCTTTACCACATTAGCAATCCTTTTATCGGCAATATTTTGTGCACAGAGAAGGGAACAGAAAAAGGCTAGGATCATTCCGAAAACCGTAGATAATGCGCCAAGGCAAAAGGTTACAAGCAGTTGATACAGGATGTCAGCCAGCGTGCCTCTTGAGAGCTTCGGTGCCAGGAATACCGTTTTAATATTGGCAAAAGTATCTGCTATTGCTTTGCCTAAATCAATATCCTTATAGTCAAAGGTCAAAAGTGCAATCACAGATATCGCCAGAAGCACAAAGATCAGTAGCTTAATGGCAGTATTGCTTTTGCTTTTCGCACGGACCCTGATCTTACCGTTTCTGCTTTTTTCTATTCCGGTTAACTGAATCGCCATGTCCATTACATGATCACTCTCCTTATCTTATTTGAAATACCCTCGATCACGATCACCAGGATAACCATAAATAAAACGATCAGTCCTGCTGACGGAAACTGGAGCATTTTATAATACATATCAAACAGATAGCCGATACCGGTGGCTGTCAGCATTCCTATCAATGTGGAGCTTCTGATGTTGGTTTCAATCATATAAAGCACCCACGATACGATGCCGGTAAGTGACGAGGGGATGATTCCCTGAAAGACACATTGAATGAAATTAGCACCTGTTGCGTTCAGCGCTTCCACGCAGGAGGAGCTGACCTCATCTATGGTCTCGATAAATGCTCTCGTCAGCAGACCAAAGGTGGTAAAAAACAATGCCAGAAATCCTGTCAAAATATTCTGTCCAAATGAGAACATCAGGAGCATTGCCCATACCACATCGGGAACATTTCTGAAAAATGCAGCCACAATACGAACGGCTTTTCCTATGATCGGATTGATCTTCGTTGTACGTGTTCCAAGCAGGCTGAACAAAAAGGCGCAAACGGCGGCAAATACGGTTACCGCTACAGAAAGCAGGGTAGTTTCCAGCAGTTTTGACAAGATCTTCGGGATTCTGCTGATGGCCTGCTCATCCGGCATCAGATTTTCCGCTATCCAGAGGAAAGCCCCCGGGAATGCGGCAATACCTTCCGACATTTTAAATTCTGTGATATATGCCGCGCCAAAATAGATCAGCGCGATAACTGCTGCGACGACCGCGTAGGTTACTTTTCTTACAGCCAAAATATTTTCTTTCTTTTTCATGCGCCCACCTTCACGTCTGTTATTAAATCGCTGTCGTTTGACTGATATATTTTGTGAACGGTTTTAATATCCAATTTTTCCGGGGGGCCGTCAAAAACGATTCTGCCGCCCGTAACACCAATGATGCGTTTTGAGTATTTCATTGCCACATCCACCTGATGCAGATTCACAAGGCAGGTTATGTTGTCTCTTTTGTTAATGTTGCTTAAATGATCCATGATCACCTTTGATGATTTGGGATCGAGAGAAGCAATGGGTTCATCACATAAGATAAGTTTCGGCTGCTGCATGATTGCTCTCGCAATGCCGACTCTCTGTTTCTGACCGCCGGACAGTTCATCGCAGCGCTTATAAGTCTGGTCTGCCAGGTCAAGCCCTCTTAAGATATTGAATGCTTCCAGCTTTTCTTCTTCGGAATAGATGCCGGCCATACCGGCAAGTGTGGATTTTTGCCCCAGCTTACCATGCAGTACGTTTTCCATGACACTCAGACGCTCAACAAGATTATAATGCTGAAATATCATACCGGTCTTGGTTCTTACCGCACGAAGTTCTTTTTTATTCATTGCGGTGACATCTTTTCCGTCAAACCAGATTTTCCCTTCCGTGATATCAATCAGACGGTTGCAGCAGCGAAGGATCGTGGATTTTCCGGCTCCCGACGGACCGATAATAGATACGAATTCTCCCTCTTCCAGGGAAAAGGAAATATCATTAAGCGCTTTTGTTGTATTGTCATACACTTTACTGACATTTTCAAATTTTAATATAGCCATTCTTATTTACCCATTTCTCTGATCGGATTGAACCAGGAATCCTCAACCAGAACAAATTTTGCATCGCCTTTTTTGTGGAAGACACCTACACTGTCAGAACCTTCCGGGATAAAGATTTTCGGGTTATTGGTTACTTCATCGGAAGTGAACAGGTCCTGAATCGCCTTAACATCTTCCGGGCTAAGTGTCTCTGAGTTGTAGAAGAAAGGGCCGTTGAGTACGGGTGTGCTTGCAATCAGCACGAACTTCTCACCCTGCACCTGGTCAAAGGGAGCAGTTGCATCATTCTTGATGGAATAAACAGCACCCACCTTATTTTCTTCGCCCTCAGTACAATCAGCATAAGGTTTGATTTCGGTATCACAAAACGCTGCCACATCGGCTTTCCCTGACATGAGGTTGAATGCAGAACCCTGGTGGGAGCCTCCGAACATTACCTCTGAGAAGAACGTTCCTGCCTCCACAAGGGAATCTGTTGTCAGGTTCTTGTCTGCAAAATGGCTGATGATGGCGCTTGTGGGAACCTTGAAGCCTGATGTTGAGCTGTTTGATACAAAGGACATCTTTTTACCTTCGATATTGTCAATCGCATAGCTGTCGCCGTCAGCATAGTTATCTGCATTTGCTTCTTCCACTGCCAGGAAGCTGTAATAGATAGCATCATCAAGCGTACCTGATTCGCCGCTGTTTACGAACAGGGGAAGCACTGCATTGTTCTTTTCATGTGCCTGAACATAGGATTCCGCGCCGTTGAAGCAAATCTGAGCCTTGCCGGATGCCATAGTCTCGATAGCAACTGCATAATCTGTTGTGAGCTGGTGCTCCACCTTTTTACCTGTGGCCTGCTCAATCAGCCTTGAAAATTCTTCTCTTGCCACATCGTAATCTTCCGCGGATTCGTTTGGAGACCAGATCATTGTGATGGTATCCACATACTTATTTGACGATGTTTCCTTACCTGCAGGAGCTTCCTCTTTTTTCTGACATCCCGTCATACAAGCTCCGATTGTTGTAAGTACCAGTCCTGCTGCTAAAATGTTCTTTACATTTTTCATAATAATTTTCCCTTCTGTGCCTTATGCACACTCCTTTATTTTTGATCCAGAGTATCAATCAGATCAACCAGACCGCTCATGTTGTCAAGTATATAATCAGCACCGCAGTTTTTATAGGTTTCAGCTGCCCTGCTTTTCGCCTGATCCTTCTCTTCCTCTGAAAGTGCTTCATACTCCGCTTCGGAATATCCAAGCACTGAACTTCCTTCAATAATGCCAACCGTTGTCACACCGGCGTTATTACCTTCCACAATATCTGCGACGGTATCTCCCACCTTCACTACGCTGTCCACAGATTTCACTTTAAGCTCCATCATATTTTTAAATATAAGATAGGGATAAGGTCTGCCGACTTTATTGGTACTGTCCGGCGTAAAGCAGGCATCGGGGGTATATCCTTTTTCTGAAGCTGCTTTCTTTACGATTTCCATCATTTCATCATTGTAGCCTGTTGTGGAACCTATCTTGATGCCTTTTTCCCTAAGAGCAGAAATTGCTTCCAAAACATAGGGCTTGGGGTCCGAAAAATCCTTTAAAATATCCAGAATGAGCTTCTCGGACAGTTCATATATTTCTCTCACATCGTCCTCGGTAAATGGTCTTTCGTGAAGACGCTCCCATTCTTTTGATATCCGCTCCATTTTCAGCATTTCACGGACATGGTCGATTTTGGCGATTCCCATAGGCTTTCTCACCTCATCGTTGGTAGGTGTGATCCCATATTTTTCAAATGCTGCGATAAATGCCTGTACAGGAGCAAAGGAACCATAATCTACGGTTGTTCCTGCCCAGTCAAAAATAACTGCTTCGATTTTTCTCATTTCTCGTCTCCTCTGATATTTTTTACTTCAAGAAAAGATCTGAAAATCTCTGTGATCTTTTCAATATCCTCAGCGTAGATCTCGCCGATATTTCCAATGCGGAAGGTATCCATATCCGTAACCTTGCCCGGATAGATGGCATATCCTCTTTCCTTTATGTATTCGTACATTTCTCCGAAATTAAAGTTTTGATTTTCGGGATAAAGGAACGATGTAATAATGGGGCTTTGATTTTCTTCTGCCACATAGGTCTTAAAACCGAGAGCGCGCATATTGGCGATCAATGTACGGTTGTTCTCCGTATATCTTTTTTGACGGGCCTTCACACCGCCCTCTGCTTCAAGCTCATCCAAGGCCTTTGCGAAAGCAAGAACGGTATGTGTCGGAGAGGTAAAGCGCCATTTTCCGTCTTTTTCCATCTCCTCAAACTGTGCATACAGATCCAGGGAAAGGCTGCGGCAGTTTCCTTTGGTCTGTGCCAATGCATCTCTTTTGGCTATGATAAATGTAAAGCCGGGTACACCTTGAATACATTTATTTGCAGAGCTGATAATGAAATCAATCCCCAGTGCTTCCACAGGAATTTCAATACCGCCAAAGCTGGACATAGCATCTACGATAAATGTTTTATTGTGAGCCTTTGCCACGCGGGCAATGCTTTCGATGTCATTTAAGATACCCGATGTGGTCTCACAATGTACCATTGCAATGTGGGTGATCTCCTCGTGAGAACGAAGAAGCTGCTCCACATAGTCAGCATCCGGAAGTTCAGCAAATCCCACGTTGTATTCAAGGTAGCTGATCTTTGCATAGTCGCAGATCTGTACCATTCTCTTTCCATAGGCGCCGTTTGTTATGAGCAGGACTACACCGTCTCCAACGGAGCTTGTAAGAACGGACTCGACTCCGTAGGTACCGCTGCCCTGTAAAAGCACCGCTGTATAATTTTCTTCCGCTGCATTAGCCAGATCGATCAATCTTTTTCTGATATTCTGAGTGATCATTTTGTAATCATTGTCCCAGGTGCAATGGTCTGTGAGCATTGCTTCTTTTACCGTTTCTGTTGTAGTAAGCGGTCCGGGGGTAAGTAATTTATATGTATTCATATGCTTTTCCTTTCTGAGTAAACCTTAGTTACTGTAATCATTATATCGCGACGTATGTAAATTCCGTCACCTTGTCCATGTAAAAAACAGTTCAAAGATTTTATCTGAATTTTGACGGTAAGTAAAAAAATGTTAATTGGGGTAATTTTACGAAGTAACAGTTCAGACAACTCCGGTCATCTTGTACCTAAATCAATTTCTTGCTAAATCATCCATCCTATGATACACTTTAGCTGTAAGTATTATCCGGTATTGTAGAGGAGTTGAGCTAGATTATGGGCTTCTATTTGAATAGCACAGCCGCAGGCATATTATACAGAGATGAATCCACAAGACCTTATTTTGTCGACAAGACCAATATATTAAAAGAACTGTTCCCTCTGATTAAAGAAGGCAGCAGTTTCCTGTGTATCACAAGACCCCGCCGTTTCGGTAAGACCGTCATGGCTAATATGATTGCTTCTTTCCTTTCAAAGGGATGTGATATGGCAGACGTTTTTGATTCTCTGTATGTTTCAAAAACAGAAGACTACCATATGTATTTAAA
This sequence comes from Lachnospiraceae bacterium, assembly GCA_017465845.1. Taxonomy (GTDB): domain Bacteria; phylum Bacillota; class Clostridia; order Lachnospirales; family Lachnospiraceae; genus Acetatifactor. The sequence goes on from JAFTVH010000010.1 coordinate 31,114, forward strand.
CCATTATAATGTCATTCATATCGTGTTCAATGAAATTCCGCGGAACTGTTGCACATATCAACAATATATAGAACGCATTGAGACAAAATTGATAAACGACCTGATAGAAGCTTACCCCGATGCTAAAATACAAGAGGATGACGCTGTCTGGGATGCTTTCAAAGCAGTCAATGCCATGGATGCTGACAATCGCTTTGTATTTGTCCTGGATGAATGGGACTATATTTTTCACAGGGATTTCGTCACAGAAGAAGATAAGATAAAGTACATTGATTTTCTAAGCAACCTGCTGAAAGGGAAATCCTATGTACAATTTGCGTACATGACAGGCATCCTGCCGATTGCAAAAAGTCATGAGGAACACATTCCTCATGACACTCTGAAATCTAACGATTTCATCGTTGATTCATCAGGTGAAAGCCTGCAAGCAGTCTTTCCTGCAGATGAATTATACTCCAGTGGCTCCGAATTGAATATGTTTCTGGAATTTACAATGGCAAAATCGCCTGCATTCAGCAGCTATTTTGGATTTACAGAAGTCGAAGTAGATACGCTATATAATCGCTATCTAACCTTGTGTCCGGATCCAATAGTTACAAGAGAGGGGCTACGGCTTTGGTATGACGGATATCATGCAGCTTTTGGCGAACGCATGTATAATCCACGTTCTGTCGTACAGGCATTGAGATTCAATCATCTGGAAAGCTATTGGACCAGTTCCGGACCGTATGATGAAATCTTCTACTATATCGAGCAAAATGTTGCTGATGTGCGAGATGACCTTGCATTAATGGCGGCCGGTATTCCAGTGCCTGCTAAAGTACAGGAATATGCTGCCACTTCCATGAATCTCAGTACAAAAGATGAGATTTTTTCTGCAATGATCGTATATGGATTTTTAACCTACGAGAACGGCTGTGTCTCTATTCCCAATAAGGAACTGATGGATAAATTTGCCGATATGCTGCAGAAGGAAAAACACTGCCGAGGAAGCTATTCGGCAGATTAAAGAAAAGCAATATGCTCTCCGTTTCGCTCCTAAGCTTGGGGAAACGCCCAAATACACAGGACGGATTCTGGCGGTGGGTATTGCCTATGATAAAGAGACCAAGAAGCATGACTGTAAGATTGAGATATTATAATGTGCGCCCGACGGGCGCACCACATGACAAAAAGATGCCCCATTAATGCAATGTCATTTAGTTTGCAAAAAATTTGTTAAGTTTACATGTAAAGGAAATGGAAGAAATGGAAATGTAGCAAAGTATATAGCATTTTCAAAGCTCAAGAAGTTTTGAATTTTACGGAGAATAATGTATATGATAAAATTTCTCGTTTTTAGTGATTTACACTATGATGAAGTGGGAGATGCAGACAAGCGAATAGAGGAATTATTATCCAGCGCACGAAAGCGAGAATTGGATTTTATTGTTTCATTAGGAGATTTGTGCAATCCTATAAGTGGAAATAAAAAAGTCTTGGAACGATTTAATTCATTAGGCATACCCTTTTATACTGTTATAGGAAATCATGAAACAGATAATTGTAAACTTAGTGAAATCTTAGACTTCTTTTCATTAAAAAATCCTTACTATTCTGTAGTTTGTAATGGCTACAAATTAATCTTTTTAAACACATGTTATTTGCGTAACGATGAGAAAGAAGAAGTATACTATAAAAGGAATTTTAAATGCAATTCAGCAGTATATCCTATTGTTCCTGCAGAAGAAATACGATGGTTACAAGAGGAATTAAGTGAAGGCATGAAGTGTATAATCTTTTCTCATCATAGTTTTATAAACGATTTTCCCAAAAGAGGAATTAATAATCGTGAAGAAATTCGAAAGAACTTTGTGAAAAAGCAGGTACTACTTTGTGTGAATGGTCATGACCATGGAGATGCTTATTCTTTTGTAGATGGAATATCATATTTAACGATTAATTCGGCAAATTATGCATGGCTGGGTAATCAAATAGCAAGTTCGGAAGTGTTGCAAGAAAAATATTCTTATTTACATGGTATGCTTCAATATAAACAAGCAATGAGTGCGTACATAAAAATTGATGATAGCGAGATAAGAATTTGTGGAATGGATGGTGAATATTTATCTGTTACGCCAGATGATATTGAATTGCATGACTATAGGTGGAATGGTGTATCAGTCAAACCGCAAATAAGTTCTCATTTGATTAAATTGTAAAATTCTTTTATACAATTATGTCGTTGTAAAATTTCAGTTTGGTATAGATTATCCTAAAAAAGAGAACTGTTCACATTTGTGCAAAGTGAGCGGTTCTCTTTTCTTAATCCCTTAACTTAACAAATTTTTCGCAAACTAAATGACATTGCCCATTAATGGGGCTTCTTTCAATTCGACTATTTCTGCTCCGCTGCCGCCAGCTTCTTCTTAAATATCCCTTTCTGCTTCTCCAACAGCACAATCGCTACCACCGCAATGATCAACGCCACATAAGCCACCGGCTGACCCGCAGCAGTATTCTCTGCCGTTGCAAATCTGCCTATCAGATAAGATACAATACCTGCTCCCACATGCAGTGCCATAGGTACATAGAAGTTGCCAAAGTATTCATAAGCATAAGCCATGATCAGACCGATCACAAAGATGTACATGATCTGCGTGTTGTCACTGTTAAACGAGCTGTGAAGAAACGCAGACAGTAAAAATGCCAGATTCAGATTGTTCATAGCTTTCTTGATACAGTTAAAGATAATACCGCGGAACATCATCTCCTCAGCCACAGGAACAATAATACCATAGCACAGAAGTCCTAACAGGATATTACCGGAATGCTGCAGTTCCCTGACTGCCTGATAATTCTCGGTAGCTTCCATGATTCCGGACTGGATCGTCAGCAGATTGACTCCGATGACAGCCCCCAATGTAGCTAACGCTATCAGCACATAATTCTTTGTCGGCTCTTTCTTTAAATAGGACAGCCTTGTCTCATCTGCAATCTTGGTAATCGCGTTCTGAGCATATTTACGGATCATAAATGCCCCGGCAAGGAATCCTATCATCTGGCATACCACATAGGCATTGCTGGTAAATGACACCGTCTGCGCCGCCTCGTCCTTCACGAACAAGTACTTCTCCAATGCCGGTATATTGGTGCAGATGGTCTGAAGCATCATAGATACAATGGAGGTAGCTGCCATCTTCACAATATAATACAAAGCAAAGGGAATCAGCATTCTCATGAGGATCTTATTCCCCTGAGGCTTGTTCTTTTTGGCAGCAGCACTGGGATTCTCCTCTTCCTGCTTACGGGCAATGGCTTCCACTTCCCGCATGAGAAGCTTCTTTAATTCCGTCACACTGGTGACTATGTAGTCAGCCTTGGCTTCTTTCAGTTCCTCCATGCTGCCGTAACCATAGGTAACACCGATGGTCTCGATGCGGAACAGCTTGGCGCCCTCAACATCAAATTTGCGGTCACCTACCATGAAGACTTCATCATACCGCACCTGATGGTTGGGGAAAAATCTGTGCATTACCTCCTGGATGACCTGAGGCTTCGCTGATCTGGTGCCGTCCAGTTCACTTCCCACTACTACTTCAAAATATTTATCAATCTTAAAATGCTTTAAGATACGCTCCACATACACGGTAGGCTTGCTGGAAGCCACTGCAAGATGCAGACCGCCTTTCTTTAACGTTCCTAACAGGTCATGAATACCGCCGTAGAGTTCATTTTCAAAGATACCGGTCTCATTAAATCGCTCACGATATTTTTCTACCGCACGGTCAGCCTGTTCCTCTGTCATATTGTAAAAATTCATAAAGCTGTCCTTTAAGGGCGGTCCGATAAAAGGCTCCAGCTTGTCCAGATCCGGCTCATCGATTCCGAAATCTGCCAGTGCATACTGCACACAGGTAGTGATACCCTCCTTGGGGTCTGTCAAAGTTCCATCCAGGTCAAATAAAATATACTGCTTCATCTGTACTTCTCCATTCTAAAAGCTTCTGATTTTGTCTCCGTCGTCTTCGGTATTTTCTATGCTTTTGATACATACGTCATACCCGATAGCATCATTCACCTGTACATGTACAGTATCTCCCACTTTATGCCCCAGAAGCGCTTTTCCCAATGGAGACTCATTGCTGATCAACCCTTCCAGAGAGTTCCCTCTCACTGTAGTGACGATCTTGTAGGTTTCCTCCAGACCGTCCTCTACAAATTCTACCGTTACCGTATTGTTGATGCCCACCTCGTCCGCAGCGGAATCCTCGGAAATCACTTTGGCGGTACGGATCATTCGCTCCAGATACCGGATTCTGCTCTCGTTCTGGTTCTTCACCTTTTTGGCGGCATGGTATTCAAAATTCTCACTCAAGTCACCGTGGGCTCTGGCTTCTTTTACATCCTCAAGTGCCTTGGGACGCACCACCAGCTTGCGGTACTCGATTTCTTCCTCCATTTTTTTGATATCGCTTGGAGTTAATTCATCATACATTTTCAATCTGCCTTTCTGTTACTATCCAGCTTTTATAAAAGGAGCCGGTTCTTTGCCACCGGCTCGTAACTACATCTGAATTCCGTAAATCACTGCCACCGCCAGAATGATCTGGATAATGGCAAAGCGGAACACCGTCTGGGTATTGGACCAGTCCCACACCTTGCGCACATGGTCATGCAGGGGCGTTCTCACATTTTTCAAAATATGTATCTTACAGAAACGAAGCAGCGCCACCTTCACAAGTCCCAGTCCACCGTCCAGAATCAGTACCAGCGCTACCGGAATATAGAGGAATGGGCAACCTGTCTTCAAAATGGCGATACTGATAAATAAGCCCATAGCTCTGGAACCCGCATCGCCCATCATCAGACGGCTTGGCGTAGCGTTGTACCAAAGATAACCCAGGATACATACTGCAAACAGCAGAATCAGGAAAGAGGCATCTCCTCCCACTCCTTTGATGAGGTCAATTGCATATATTGTCATAATCGTGATAATTGTCAGCGTACCTGACAGACCGTCCACGCCATCGGAACAGTTGGTCACATTTACGGATGCCCACACCAGAATGACAATGCCCAATGCAAACACCACGGGCGGCAGGGTGAATTTCACACCAAACAGCGCCAGCTCTACCACATTGGAATTGAATTTCAGATAAGTCAAAGCCACCATGGCAGCTACACACAGATCAAGAAATCCTTTCTTATACTCGCCCCATGGATTCTTGGAAGCATCATCCAGAAACCCGGTCATCATGCTGATCACGATCAAAATCAGGTAAATCAGTATCTCCGCATTCACAGGTGCAAACAAAAGCGCTGCCACCACAAAGGCAAGGACAAAAATAATACCTGCCCCCCTCGGCTTCCCTGCTGATTTTTTTCCATCATGTGCAAAATCTCTTCCCGCATCCTTGGGAAGATACTTACTCAGCTTTGCAGTCGCAATTACCGTTGCTGCAAAAGCGAACAGAATGCCTAAAAAGGCGGCTACGGGCGACATAGATGCCGGTATCAGATTTAAAAGCATACACAATCTCCTATCCGGAAAAGGCTTACATGGCTTTCCCCATACAAAAAGTACCTGGCGCTTACAACCAAGTATCTTTATTTTAACTTTGCCATATGGGAATGTCAAGAACAATTGATATACCGGTTCAGCCATAGCCCATATGACGTGCGAATCATGCTTGCATGAATGAGCACGTTATACGGGCTATGAGCGGAGCGCCTTCTTATGAGCAAAGGTAGCTGCAAAGCAGCGGAAAGCGCCGCAGGCGCGGCTTTGCGAATGGCGCGGTGCTGAACGTCACTTCTTTGTATCCGCGGTTGACACATTCCCCCAAAAGTTCTATAGTTAATATAGTAATTTTCGGAGGTAACTGTTCCATGAGCAATCAGAAAGCTTCCGCCACCCTTCTCACCGAAGGGCCCATCGGAAGAAAAATACTTGCATTTGCATTCCCCTTGTTTTTGGGGAATCTGTTCCAACAGCTTTACAATACAGCAGACTCATTGATCGTAGGTAATTTCATCGGCAGCGATGCCCTGGCCGCAGTCAGCTCTTCCGGAAGCCTTATCTTCCTTCTGGTAGGGTTTTTTAATGGTATCTCGGTGGGTGCAGGTGTGGTCATTGCCAGGTATTTCGGAGCCAGAGACAAGGACGGCGTAGAGCGTTCCGTACATACCACTGTGGCTTTTGGACTGGCGGCAGGGGTGGCTCTGACCTTTATCGGCATCCTGTTTACGCCTTTTATCTTAAAGCTGATGGGGACACCGGCAGATGTACTGCCCTCCTCCATCCTGTATTTCCGCATTTATTTCTGCGGTTCCCTGGCTTTTGTCATGTACAATATCTGCGTAGGTATCCTGCAGTCCGTGGGAGACAGCAGACATCCCTTGTACTACCTGATTATGTCTTCTGTGGTAAATGTGGTGCTGGACCTGCTGTTTGTGGCAGTGTTCAAGCTGGGCGTGGGAAGTGCCGCTTTGGCTACCGTGATTTCCCAGTTCCTCAGTGCCGGGCTGTGTTTCCTGCGGCTGACACGCGCAAAAGAGGAATACCGTATCGTTATCAGGCGTATCCGTTTTGACCTGCCCATGTTAAAGCAGGTCATTCAGAACGGTCTTCCTACCGGTCTGCAGAATTCCATCATTGCTTTTGCTAACGTAGTGGTGCAGTCTAATATCAATGCGTTCGGTAAGATGGCAGTGGCAGGCTGCGGCTCTTATGCTAAAATAGAAGGCTTCGGTTTCCTGCCGATCAACTGTTTTACCATGGCGCTGACTACTTTTATCAGCCAGAATCTGGGTGCAAGGCAGTATGAACGCGCGAAAAAAGGCGCCAGATTCGGTATTCTGTGCTCTATTACTATTGCGGAACTGGTGGGAATTCTGATTTATATTTTCTCTCCTGTTTTGATCGCTCTCTTTAACGCTGACCCTCAGGTGGTAGGGTACGGTGTGACCCAGGCAAGGACGGTGACGCTGTTTTACTTTCTGCTTGCCTATTCTCACTGTCTGGCAGCGATTTTCCGTGGGGCCGGGCGCTCTGCAGTGCCCATGACGGTTATGCTGGTGTGCTGGTGCATTATCCGTGTGACTTATATTACGATCATTGTGAAATTTGTACCGGTGATCAATGTGATTTTCTGGGCTTATCCGCTGACCTGGTCTTTGAGCTCGATTATTTTTACAATTTATTTCTTTAAGTCGGACTGGGTGCATGCGTATGAGAGGAAGTAAATAGCCGTCTGAAGCAGTTGTTGCAAATTTTGCAACAACAGAATTTCTATCTAATCCTTCAATTTACAGACTGACGGTTCATGAGAGTTTTGGATTGTCAGAAAAATATTCCCTGAAAACGGCTTTCCAATCGCACAAGTGGATTATTGCTCTTGACATTCCACCCCTTCCGGCGTATAGTAGAGAATGTAAAATAACTGCCCCAAACAGCAGTTATCAACCAAGTCAAGCCCCCCACAGCAACCTGCGGGGTCTTGATTCTCGCGGCATAGGCGCTACAAGTAACCGCCGCCAAATGGATGCTGACGCATCCGCTTGGCTCATTGCTCGCGGAAATACACAGCTAGGGGAGCACATCGCTGAGACTGAATCCCATGGGATTCTAACCCTCATTACTTGACCCGGATAATACCGGCGTAAGGAAGCATTTCACATTTCAATCGGGAACTGACGAACTGACTGCAGGCAGTTTATCAGATTTGCACATCTGCATGTTATCGTGCAGCGGCAATTCCGGCTTGAACGTGAATACCGATGTTGTCCCTCCTCGCACAAACGAAGGAGGATTTTTTTATGTCTATTGTTACACCCGATGGCGGCCTGACCTTTTTAGGTTACGCCTTATGTATTGTTGCTATTATCGTACTTATCTTTGCGGCCACATGGCTTTACAGCAAGGCTGCTGCGAAAGCAGACTCCGGCAAAACCGATGCCGGGCAGGCATCTGCTAAAAAGAAGCTGACAACCAAACAGCTGACCTTCTGTGCCGCTGCTCTGGCCCTTGCCTTTGTGACTTCTTATATCAAAATCGGTCCGGAACTTCCCTGGGGCGGCTCCGTTACCCTTTTCAGCATGCTCTTTGTCTGCCTGATCGGTTACTGGTATGGTCCCGGAGTGGGAATCCTTACCGGTCTGGCTTACGGTATTCTGCAGTTTTTGCAGGGACCTTATGTGCTCTCCTTTTTCCAGGTATGCTGCGATTATATTCTGGCATTTGCAGGACTGGGTCTGGCCGGATTTTTCAGCAAAAGCAAGAATGGACTGCTGAAAGGATATCTGCTGGGCATTCTGGTCCGTGGTGCATTCCATACGCTGGGTGGTTATCTGTACTGGATGGACTACATGCCGGAAAATTTTCCACAGTCACTGGCTGCCATTTATCCTATTGTATATAACTATTCTTACATTCTGGCAGAAGGTGTACTGACCGTTATCATTCTCCTGCTGCCGCCGGTAAAAAAGGCTTTGGTGCAGGTGAAGAAGATTGCTGCAGAGTAGGTTAATTGTATCTGAATAAGCTATTGTTTCATGATTAGTTATATGTTGTGCGCAGTTTTGCTTGTTTATGCAGTCAAAGCTGCGCATTTTCCTATTTTTGACGACCGCTTGCTTACCTTTACTCTTCTTTTTATAATATTAACTGTCCAGAGCCAAACGGATGTATAGAAAATTGCGATGAATGCTTGCATACGAGAGTGATTTTTCACATACAGCCATTCGGCGAGAGCAAAAACGCAATGTTTGGGATATTGGATCTGAACACTAAAAAAGAGCAGAAAGGAGACCGCAGTATAAAATTATGGAATATCAGAACAATATATCAGTCGGTGGTTTTCACACCGGTCACGTCCAGGGCATTGCCGTGGACAAAAATCGGGAATATATGTATTATTCCTTTACTACCTGTCTGGTCAAGACGGACATGGAGGGCAATATCGTCGGAACTGTGAAAGGCCTTGCGGGGCATCTGGGATGCATCGCTTACTGTGAAGAAGACGGCAGAGTATACGGTTCTCTGGAGTACAAGCATGATGCAATCGGCTCCGGTATTTTGAAGAAAATGGACCAGCAGATTGAGGTGACAGACGGATTCTATATTGCCATATTCGATGTGACTAAAATTGACCGGATGGACATGGATGCAGAAAAAGATGGTGTCATGACCAGCGTTTATCTGAAAGAAGTAGTCAACGATTATATGGCACCGGGACACAGATACGCCTGCAGCGGTATCGACGGTACAACCTTTGCTCCCATTCCCGGAAGCAACAATGGCAGCCATTCTGACAAGAAATATCTGTACGTGGCCTATGGTATTTACAGCGATGTGGAACGTAAGGATAATGACTATCAGGTCATCCTTCGATATGACACCACAGACTGGAGCAAGTATGAAAAACCCTTGAATCAGATAAATATGCACAGGCAGGGACCGGCTAAACCTGACAGTAAGTATTTTGTCTATACAGGAAATACCGCTTACGGTATCCAGAATCTGGAGTATGACCCGTATACGAATTACATGTTTGCGGCAGTATATCGCGGACACAAAGAAGAATTTCCTAATTATCCAATGTTCGTCATTGACATAACAAAAGAAGCTAATGCAGAGCAGCTTAAAGGAATCGGCCATGAAGGAGAAGTACTGGCACTGGCCCGTGTAGGAGAATATCATAAAGCAACCGGCGTCTATGGATATCACTTTGACTATGGCGCCACCGGTATTATCGCCCTTGGAGATGGTTACTATTATTTCTCCCATGACAAAAAGTCCGGTGAAGAAGGTTATGGTACTACAGTGAAGCTATATCGTTATCATTCGCAGAATGGTTTTACTATAGTCTGAGCATTCAGCCATGCATCTCAAATCACAATAGAAAAAGTATGAAAGCAAACAGCGAATTGATTCCGCTCTTGCTTTCATACTTCTTTTATAGCTTTTTGATTGCACTTATTCTACAACCACCATTTGATGGTTCTCCAGCTTATCCACAGTAAACGTCACATAGCCATCCTTTACTTTATAAGCAACGTCTTCATTCTGCGGTGCCAGATAGACTCTGCTCACCGGCTCACTGCATTTTACAGCCACCTTTGTATCATAGATAGGCACGATATCTTCAATAATCTCTGTGTTTTTACCGCGCCTTACAGGAGATGCATACAGTAAATGTACAATCTTGCGGTTATCCTGCCTGGTCAGGGTAATAATTCCCTGTGCAGGAAGGTCGGTCTTGACGCTCTTATCCGCAAGCAGACGATCCAATGCATAGAGGACGATTTCTTTGTCTACAATCGTACCATAGTTGGCATAATCCTCAAAAATATTCCAGGCAATGTAGATTCCGTCTTTTCCCTCCACCATAGCCGGTGCAATGTCTTTCTTATTATTAGGTGTATGCTTGTGAGAAGAGAAATGTTCAATTGTCCTGTTAAAATAAGGATTCTCACGGTCTGCCAGTACCTCGCCTGCTACTTCCTCCACCTTATAGCCCTGAGAATACATGATATACGCAGAATTCTTAAGGCTGGACAGTTCAAACCGAGGTCTGCAATAATCGGGACGATATTCATTTTCTCCGCCAAACCGACAGCCGAAATCTAAGAGAAAGCTGCCTGCTCCATCGGTTCCTGAAGTTCCGCTGGCCAGAATCTTACCGCCTGCTTCCACGAATTGTTTCAATCTTTCCGTTAATGCCTCGTCCAGAATCACTCCATCCGGCAGGATCAGAAGCTTGTAGTTACTGAAATCTTCCCGGGTATCAATATAGTTAAAGAGATATTTGCCCTCTAAAAGGATTCTGGCACAGCCTGCATCTGCCTCCGCTGTCTTAGTGCTTCCGCCAGCCTGTGATGCGCCTCTTCCCTCCAGATAGTTATCGATGGCCTCTATTCCCAGAACTGCTACATCTACGATATTCTCAGCCCCTTTCAGGTAAGCCTCTTTTTCTTCTGCCTCTTTATAGGCAGCGCCAATCAGTTCATAGGTAGCCATGTCCATGCTTCCGTCCGGATGCAGCTGATCACCGATGGAACATTTAGCCCCATTTGCAATGGACAATGCTACTTCATAACGAAGCGCATTAGGATGTTTGAAGCCACCGAATTCACCCCAGGAAGTGTGGAACTTACCGGTCATTCCAAGGAATTCCATTCCCAGTGTTCTGGCATAAGCTGCCGATACCGGAAAATGGTCATATCCCCAACCGCCGGTAGGAAGGCTTTCCAGTTCCAGATGCGTATTCATATGTGCCAGGTCACGTCTTCCCTTACGGATATGACCTCCATTGTGGAACACGGGAAGGCCGGGCTTCACACTGTCGATAGTCTCTCTTACACGTCTGGTATAATTGGCGTAAACTCTTTCAGCCAAATCGAGGGCATCTGCTGCATTGGAAGGATTCTTTCCTTCTGCGATCAGCTGATTCCGGCAAGTCTGGCAATAACAGGGCTGTACATTTACAATATCCAGGAAAATTCCGTCCGCATCATAATTTTCACATACTTCCTTAATCTGGGCTAAAAGATAATCCAGATAAGGGGTATTGAGACACAGCTTATGATAGCCAGGAGCTGTAAAATCCTTTACCCACATAGTAGACTCATCCCGGTTTCTTACCAGATGCTCGCTATGCTTTACTGCATATTTTTCATCAAGACCGGCCGATAAATATACCGGAGTCTTCACTCCGATTTCATGGGCTGCCTCAATCTGTGCTTTCAATAAATCAAATTTCAGCTGAGGATGCATCTCATTCGCCTTGGAAGGGTGATATGCCCAGCCATGGTGACATTTGGAAAATACGGTGATGGAATCCACATATCCGACTTTTAACGCCTCCTGAAACTGTTTCTTATCGAAGTTTTCTCCTATTCCACTTACTTTTTCACTTGTGTGAAAATCAAGATGTACCTGTCTGTAATTCATTTTTGTCTCCTCTCTGCACGGTCAGTGTACGTACTTACTACTGATTTTATTGTAAAGCAGTACACAATCTGAGAACATGGAAAAATAGAGAAAAAATATGTAAATTTGAAGCATAGTGGTATCGGTAAGCTTTGCAGAACATAATAAAACCGCCCTATAAAGAGCGGTTCTATAAATTATTTTCCCAAAAACTTCTTCAATTCCGTCATTTTCTCTTCAGCTGTCTCGTATCCGTGATGATAATATTTCATCAGAGTATCTACGTCGCTTTCACTGTTACCCACGGTAAGTGTGGTGGGACGCAGAACAAAAGCTCTGCCCTGTGCTTCCAATTCTGATATTGTATCCAGAGAGTCATTATACCTCCGGGCACGTTCTTCTATCAGCTCTAAAAACTTCGGGTATTTGCGGTATACAAGACGAATCGCTGTCATGTAAAGATTGCCTCTTGGCTTCTTACGATAAGAAGCATCCCTGGTCAGAACAACTACCATCTTATTCCAGCCCTCTTCCAGCGCTTTTTTCACCGGAATGGCATCTGCAATACCACCATCCAGCATGGGAATTCCATTAATTTTGAAAATTTTTGAGATCAGAGGCATGGAATTAGCTGCCTGACAAATATCAAAGAATTCCTCTTCATTCTGAAAGCTATCATGATAAATCGTCTCACCGGTCTCCACATTCACCGTGCTGGTGATAAAACGCCCTGCATATTCCTTCATTTTCTTAAAATCATATGGAGATCTAGTCTTGGGCACTTCCTTGAACAGATAATCCATGTCAAAAAAGGTTCCTTTCTTCAGGAAAGTCCCTATTCCAAGATATTTATATTCCCGAAGGGGTGCAATCAACGCTTTTGTAATCCTCCCCTTCTGTCCGGACACATAATTCATGCCGGCATACGCACCTGCTGACACTGCCAGCACATTAGGAATCCGGATTCCTTCCTCCATCAGCCTGTCCAGCACCCCCGCACTGAATACGCAGCGCATGGCTCCCCCTTCCAATATTAAGCCTGTAACTTCCTCCATTGTAAATCAACTTCTTTCTCTTAGCGTTCCTTTTTAGTGTACCATAAATGGAGGGGTTGTGCAAGGGTGAGGGCTTAAACCAGCCAGGTCAGCCTGGTCTTGCTGCTGTTTGCAGCCTATAATAATGCCTTAATCCGTTCGGTAAGCCTGTCTGCAATCTGCTGCACTCCATAAATATTAGGATGTACCTCGTCAGCAGACATAAAGGACATGTCACCGATGATATCCAGACCATTGACGTACGTTACGTTGGAATAATTCAATTCCTTGACTACCTGTTCTATCAGTCGTCTCCATTTTCCGGCACGACCTTCTTCGTCAAAATCATCTCCGCAATGATAAAACGGTGAAATCACGACAACAGGCTTCTCCGGATTCCTTCCGGCCACCTGTCTGATGGTATTCTCCACTCTTTCAAGTATCTTTTTTTCTTCCCAACTCAGCACATTGATGCCAAGCTCTAAAGTAGCAATATCCCAGCGTCCTTTTTCTCCTTCGGAAGCGATGTAATCTACCATTTCAGGTTCCATGGCGCAGCTGCCTGCCATACCTAAATTTCTCGCATCCATATTCAGATTATGTGCCACAACAGAAACCCAGGAATGAGACATATCAATGGAATTAGAGCCATGGGTAATGGAAGAACCGTACGATAACAGTGTCTTTGCAGGGCACTGCTCTTCTTTTGGTGGCTCGATATCTCCGGTAATATCATAGATTTTAAAATATCCTCTGTCGAAAATAACCCTGATTACTTCGGGATCCCAGCTGTCGCCGATTCTTTCTGCCATGATTTTTAATCTGTCAAGGTTTTTAGACCGCTCTATGACAAACTCCTGTGGCTCTGTGGTGACCACTTTATGCATTTCATGGTCCTCCCATCCACCCTGGATTCCGCCTCTGAAAACGTGAAAAACGCCTTCTATAACATCCTTGACACACATTTTAATAACTGCTTTCTCTCCCTTTAAAACAAATCGAAATTCCACACCCGTGGCATTGATAGCCATTCTTTTTCCCTGGTCGGATTCCAGCTTGTCCTGAACGGAGGACGGTACCCTTATCCAGGAAACACTGCCGTCTTCGTTGTGAATAAGTTCCTCAACATTATATAACTCTACATTTTGATATCTCATTAATCTGCTCCCGTAACTCTTCAATTTTACAACTGTGCTTTTTATCTTCCTTGCTGTAGGCAATACCAACACCCAGAATTCGCCCGGTATACTGCTGCCGATCGCCCATCTTTCCCTGGAATTTAAGCGCATACTTCTTGTCTTTTATCTGTTGTATTGCTTCCTCTGCTGTATGATCCACTTTTAACTCAAGGATAATACAATCATCACCCTCTTTCAAGGGATAAAAGATAAAGTCGACATAACCAAGACCTGCTTTGTCTTCTCGTTCAATTCTGTAAAAATCCCTTGCAGCCAAATATACTAAATTGACAACCGCTGTCAAGTCTGCTTCATTGCTATAACTTAGTAATGGAACCTCCGTGTTATGAGCATATTCCTGTACCTTTGCAGGAACAGGCTCACCGGATACCATTAATGCAATGCCATCTCTTACATCATCCACATTTTTTTCGATATAGTAGAAAATCTCATCATAAGGACCCGAACTGGTCCAATAATTCCCCAGATTATTATTCAGCAACGAAGCAACCACCGAACGTGGATTATAGATACGCTCTTTAGAGCGGGTATGATAACCATCGTACCATATCCGAAGACCTTCTCTGGTTACTTTAGGATCGCTACAATTTAACAGATATTTCTTGTATAGCCCATCTGTCTCAGATTCAGTGAATCCGAATGAATCACTAAATTTCTCTTCTGAAGCCATAGTATATTCATAAAACATATTCAGTTCAGAACCGCTGGAATACTTCGCAATAGGCAGGATGCCTGTCATATAAGCTAATTCCACATAAGGCTGATCCTTTAACAGAATACTGAGAAATTTTGTGTATGACTCTTTATCCTCATCTGTCGCAAAATCCTGATGAAATATAAAATCCCACTCATCCAATATAAAAATAAATTTCTCTTCTTCAACAAACTCTACAATATTATTGAACGCATCCCACAAAGCATCATCTTTCCCGATATGTGCATCCGGATAAGTTCTGACCAGATCACTGATTAGCCTTGCTTCAATTCTATCAATATATTGTTGGTAAGTCTTGCAATTTTTCGGCATTTCATTGAACATTATGTGTATTACATTATGTTTGTTTAAATGCTTTTCATACCAGTCACAACCGGAAACCGCTAATCTGCCAAAAACCTGACTGCTGTCCACTCCTTTGCCAAAATAAGAAGAAATCATATTAGCCATTACCGTCTTCCCAAAACGCCGAGGTCTGGTTATACATACATACTTATGCCCTTTTCCGCCGTTTTCTTCGGATTTTTCAATAATGTTTTCCTTTAACTCTACAAGAGGGACCAGCTCTTTCAGGATTTCTGTTTTATCAACGAAATATGTTGAAGAGGAATCTTCCTGAAACAACAGATATGGTTTTTTGCTATTCAAATATACTCCCATCTATATATGCTCTCCTTCCTGTATACTGCCCTGCATCCAACCCGATATATTGCAAATGCAACTGTTAAATAAAATTCACCAACCCTACTTATCATAATAGACGCAGGACACTTTACAGTCAAGGAAAAATCTCTGCCTAACCATAAAATTTCCTTTACCTGAATACCCCCTTATCGGATCAATCAACTCCTGTGCCACTACATTTTCAATGCTTCCACACATTTTTCCAGATAGAAAGAATATAGTATCTTCTGCTTCATAGGCATATCCATCAGCCTGCAAAGTGCTTCCTCATAATACTGCACCTGTGTCTCATACCGATTCCACAGTTCCTGTCCCGTCTGCACCACATCTGTCTTATAATCCACCAGCACCAGTTCTCCATCCTCCACAAAAAAAGCATCAATAATACCCTGTATCAACACCTTTTCCTGCTTCGGATAATCCTCTCCCAGCCTGTCTGCACTGACACCGTAGACAAAGGGCTGCTCCCTGTACAATTCTCCGCGAACTGATGCCCGGTACATGCGGACAGCAAGCTCGCCTGAGAGAAAATGAACCAGTTTGCTGTCATTTACCGCATTGCGGTATTCTTCACTAAGCCGTCTGCCTGCCACCTCTCTTGCAAGGAATTCTTTCAGATTGCGGTATAAGGTTTTCTCCGTATTTTCATCAAACGGATCTCTTTTTAAAACATGAGAGCTCAATACGTTCACATCCACATCCTTATACACCGCCTCAAAATCCATAAGTTCCATCACCTTATGGAATGCATTACCGCGTATCGCACCGCTGACCTTCTCCTCTCCCCGTTTGAACTTGGGCTCATAAGGCACAATTTCCTGCTCCTCAAACGCATGGTAAGCAGCCTCATCTTTCTCAGCCATAGCCGCTATCTTAAGCTCAGATACTGTGGTCTTGGTATAAAGCTTCTCCAGCGCCTGATAGGGATACTGCCAGGAAAACCGCTGCTTCAGTGCTTCCAGCGCCTCCGTATCCGCATAATCCCCGGCATATTCCAGGCGGTTTCGCCTGTCCATCAGCTGGATTTGCTCCTTGCTCTGCCCACTTGCCAGATCATCACTGCCAATAATCTGCACATCTACTCCGGCACGCTCCACCACCGGCATGAGAAAGTCCAGATAGCCGCTGCTTTCCATAAATTCATGATAGGAAAGGCGGTCTCGCTTCAGTTCTTTCTGTTTCTCCCATTTGGCAGCTGCATCCTCCAGTACTGCGGTCATAATCAGCTTTTCCTTGGGTCTGGTCAATGCCACATAAAGAACTCTCAGTTCCTCTGACAGGTTGTCCTCCCGCATTTTCCGGGCGATGACTCTGCGCCGCAGCGTCTTATTTCGGATTCTGCGCTCCGGATCCACATAGTCTGTACCGATGCCCATATCAACATCCAGAATAAGGGAACGATTCACATCCTGCATATTAAAGCGCTTGGAGAGACCTGACACAAATGTCACCGGGAATTCCAGACCTTTGCTCTTGTGGATGCTCATAATACGCACCACGTCCGCATTTTCATCCAGCATCTCTGCCTCGCCGTAATCCACATCGTATTTTTCCAGTTGGTCCATGTATCTGATGAAATGGAACAGACCGTGATAGCTGGTCTTCTCAAAATCAGAAGCCTTGGTGAAAAGCATCTCCACATTGGCCCGGCGTCTGCTGCCCATGGGCAGTGCGGTCACGTAGGCCAGATAGCCGTTTTCGCGTATTAGCTCCTGAAGCAGGTCGCGGATGGGCATGTAGGAGGTGTAAGTACGATAGCGGGTGATTTTCTGAAGGAAATCTTTGGTTTTGGACTGTAATTGCGGGGAAATCTGCTCCATTGCGGCATCTGCCACATGACGAGCCGCCAAATCCCGTTCTGCCCTCATCCGGCCCTCTGCTCCTTCCAACGCGCTTACTGCCTCCAGCGCCTCATACAGGCTCCTGTCCCTGTAAACACTGCGAATCAATGCAATCTCTTCTTCCGTAAACCCACCAAATACAGACTTCATCACCCCAAAAAGAGGAATATCCTGCATCGGATTATCCAGCACTCGAAGAAGCTGCAAGATTTCCTGCACTTCGGAGGATGCAAAGTATCCTGTCTTAGAAGTAATGTAAACCGGAATGCCCTCTTCCTCCAGCACCGCTTTAAATTCTTCGTCCCAACCGCTGTTAGTACGAAGCAGAATTACGATATCACTATACTTAAGAGGGCGAAGTTGCCCTGTTGCCTTGTCCGTCACCCGGAAAGAAGATTGTAACGCTTTGATTTTATGGGCAATCGCCAGTGCTTCTGCCTGCTTATCCGTCAAGCCGGAAGCAACGCCATTTGCTCGTGGCGCTTGCCGGGCACCGGCGGTCTGGTCCGCACCGGCTGTCTGGGCTGCACCGACTGTCTGGGCTGCACCAACTGTCGGCTCTGTCCTGCCAGCCTTCTCCTCCCCCGGCTTTTCAATCAGCAACAGCTCACTGCCGCATCCCGAATTCTCCGGATAATCTGCCCCCACATACAGAGCCGCACTGTCATCATAGGCGATGCCGCCCATCTGTTTACTCATGATACCCGAGAAGATACCGTTTACTGTATCCACTACTTCCCTGCGGCTGCGGAAATTTTTCGACAGATCAATTCTCTGACAGCTGCTGTCTTCTTGCGTGTAAGTATCGTATTTTTCCAGGAACAGCTCCGGCCGGGCCAGTCGAAATTTGTAGATGCTCTGCTTCACATCACCTACCATGAACCGGTTAAACTGACCGTCCTCTTCTCCTGACACCGCCCGCAGCAGATATTCCTGCACCAAGTTACTGTCCTGATATTCATCGATTAATATTTCTTTGAAATATTGGCGATATTCCAATGCCACCTGACTTGGAACAATTTCTCCATCCTTACGGTCTAAGAGGATTTCCAGGGCATAATGCTCCATATCGGCAAAGTCTACCACCTTATTTTCCTGCTTCTTATCCTGAAGTCGTCTGCGAAATTCCAGTGCCAGATCAATCAGAGTATTTACCGGCTCCCTGCAGGCTGCCATCTGACTGACTGCAAGGGGCAGCGGCGTAGCAAAGAAGCGCTCGCTTAAGCCTTTCAACACCTCTTTCAGCTCTCCACGTAGTTCTTTCGCCAGTTCCCGCTTGAAAGGATCCACGGAATCGTCTTTTTTAGAGGGCAATCTGCCAAAGGTTACTGCGGGAATGTGAGACGCATACCCCTCCAGACTGTCGAACCGAAGCAGACGCTCCAACTGTTCCAGCTCCCGGTCCACCAGTTCGCCGTACATATAAGGACCGTCCGGTTCATGACACAACTGCTGAATTTCCCGACAAAGCTCCAGACAGCTTTCCAGCATACTCCTGATATGCTTCACGAGGTAGCTGCCGTAGTCGGTCTGCTCCAGGCAGTCTTCTGTGCCATCGTAATCTTTCTTACGCTCCTCCAGCCATTCCTCCGGCCAGGGGTGACTTTCCGCAAATTCATAAAGCTCCAGGATATAGTCTTCCAGGACCTTCTCCCTGCCTCCGGTGCAGAAATATTCCACACAATAATGAAAGGCTTCATCTCCCTGGGCAAACTTATCCTCTAAAAGTCCGGCAAGCACATCCTGAATGAGCAGCTTCTTCTCTCCCTCATCCATGACACGAAAAGCAGGGTCGATGCCGATTTCATTAAAATGATTTTTCAGCAAAAACATACAGAAGCTGTCAATAGTGGTAATCTGGGCATTATGAAGAAGGGCCGCCTGCTTCTGCAGATGCTCCGACTCCGGATGCAGTGCAAGCTCCCTGTTAATTCCAAGACTGATTCGTTCCCGCATTTCAGCTGCTGCCGCATTGGTAAAGGTAACGATCAGCAGCCTGTCGATGTCTACCGGGTCCTCTTCCCGGCAGATCATTCTGATGATCCTCTCTACCAGTACTGCCGTCTTACCGCTTCCTGCTGCCGCAGATACCAGGATATTCCTGTTATGCAGGTCGATTACCTTCTGTTGTTGTGGTGTAAATGATATTGCCATAATGCCTCCGTAGGAAGCCGCTTACCCGCAGCCCACTCCAAATTCTTACTGTTTTGCTTCTTTCATTCGCTGCAAAGCTTCTTTCCCGTCCAATTCCTCCAGGATGCGCTTTTCATATCCGGGAACAGAAGGGTCAAACCCGCATACCTTCCGGTAGGCGCAATAGGTACAGGCCGAAGCAGCTCCTTTTTCATAAGGATTCAACTCCATCTTACCCGCCAGGATTTCCTGCCCTATGTTCTTCACCTTATAGTTGACATAATCCGAAATTATTTTCAATTCTTCCGAAGACATCACAGAGGAACGGGCGGAGAAGCTGCCATCCTTCTTACGTTCTACCGGAATGATGCTGGATTTGCTGCCCATAAACTTATCCAGCTTCTCCACGATGCCCTCTTCCCCATTGACCACGCCTTTCATCCGAAGCTTTTCCAGAATCTGCTCATTCAGCTCCTCCTCGGAAAGCTCTGTAGGCGTCTCCACCGTAGGGTCATCAATGTGGTAATATAAAAGAGCCGCCGGCACAATCTCCTTCTCCGGATGCTTCTTTGCCTCAAGTTCCATGGCCGCGTTCATATATACCACAAGCTGCAGCTGGAGCCCATAGTAAAGGGCCGCCAGGTCAAACTGCCTGTTACCGGATTTGTAGTCGATGACCTTCACGTACACGTGCTCCCCATCCTCCGCCGTATCGATACGGTCAATCCGGCCTTTCAGTCGCATCTTTTCCTCGGGAGAAAGAGACACGTTGATGCTGTCCAGATGGTCTGCATAATGGAAAGACATTTCATAAGCGTCCGGCGTAAATTCTCCTTTTTTCAGCTGTTCCTGCAGCGTCAGCACCGTTCTGGTCAGCACTCTGCCCATCCTGGTAATGGCATACTCGTTGCGGGCACTGCTGTAAAGAATGGTCTCCCCGTACTGAGCCGCATATTGCTCCAATGCTTCCCGTACCAGACGTTCCCCGAATTCTTTCGGAAAATCAAACCAGGTATACTTGCTCCCCGCCAGTCTCTCCGCAAAGGTTTCCAGTACCGCATGGAAAATATTTCCCATGTCCACGCTCTCAAACCCGAATTCTTCCCGTTCTTTTAAAGAAAGCCCATACTGCAGAAAATGATGATAGGCACAGGCCGCATAAGTCTCCAGCCTTGTCACGCTGTTTTCCAGAAGCTTGCCGTACAGCGCCCTGGCTACCTGTTTAGACAGACCGCTCTCCTGATAACGCTTGAAAGCAGCTTTCGTGAGATGTTCACGAAGTGCCTTCAACTCCGCGCTCTCCCCGTAAGCTTCATATAAAGTAAGGAAAAGCTGTTCCTCCTCAGGTGAACTCATGCCCTGCACGTAAAGGCGCAGTCCCTGTGCCAGATAATCTACACCCTCGCCGGAAGTCACCACCATGTCAAGCATAGGCCTGTTCTGGGGATACTCCACCGTAAGCCCCGGGAAAAGCTTTTTCATCACGTCCACCAGATAGGCAGGCCGAATAGACCTTCCCTCTCTGTTTACTTTCGCATAAGAAAGATACAGGTAGCGAGAGGGCTTGGTCATATTCAAGTATAAATACAGGCGCTGGATGAACATCTGCTGCCTGGGCGAAGGTGCCAGTTCCATATCAGACTCCTTCAGAAATTCCCGGTCCATGTCGGAAATGATGCCGCCCTTGGAAGCACTCTTCGGAATATTCCCGTCATTTACCCCCAGGAAAAACAAAGCTTTCACCTGTTTTAACCTGGTTCGCTCCATATCTCCCACCAGAATGCGGTCCACATTCTGGGGAATGGTACCCACCTGAATCTCGCCAAAACCAGCCTCCAAAATGTCCGCAAACTCCTGTAAGGTAATGGTCTCTGCACCCAGCAGCTCATAAATCTGATTCAGCAGGTCCATGACCAGCCTGTAAATCTGTGCATATTCCCTTGCCTTTGCCAAATCTCCCTGTTCTGTGAACATTTTTTCCAGATTTACCAACTTTTCCTGCACCTTATTGGCTACCAGGAACTCATACAGCTGATTCACATAATTTTCCACTGTATCCTTTGATTTGCCATGCAGACAGGCTATCTGGTTCATCAGCCGTTCCCTGATGTTATTTATAATAAGAAGCGATTCTTCCTCTTCTCCGCTTTCTTCCATTTTATGGGTAAAGAGCCTACTCCATTTACTGTAACCGCGAACTCCGGTGCGAATCACATAGTTTTCCAGCATATCTGCCTCCCTGGCAGTGATATCGGACAGGCCGCTTCTGAGATAATGAAAAACTGCTTCATAGGTAAAGTTCTTCAGATACAGCTCCAGCGCACTGTTGATGTACTCCGTCATAGGATTCAACACGATACCTCTGGTACGGTCGATATAGCAGGGAATGCCCATTTTGGAAAATTCCGTTTCCACATAGGGGGCATAGGCTTCCAAATCTCCGGATACCAGTGCAATGTCGCGGTATGCCATGTCACCGTTTCGGACCAGTTCCAGAATCTTTAATCCTACCTGATGTACTTCTTCTGCCGGAGTGGTCGTCTCCATCAAATGAATGCTGTCCTGCTCGTCCGTATAAGGCTTTACCGAATACCGGAACAAATTCTGCTCCAGTGCCCGAAGAGCCGGGCTTTGGGCAAAACGATCCCTGTCTCCCGGCTTTACAAAGACATCCTTTCCGCGCTGCACCCCTGCCTGGGAAGCCAGTTTTTCCAGATCATGTACCGTCTTCTTGGTCAAATGGAACAGCTTCTGTTCCCCGTCAGGCTGGTAAGGATTCTCCCCCTCTCCCAAAGTCAGGCTCACAATGGTCTCCTCACTGAGGCACAGAATCTCCTGAATCACCCGGTTCTGCACCGGTGTAAAACCGGTAAAGCCGTCAAATACCACGACACTTCCTTTTACCAGACCGGATTTACTTAAGCTTCGCCGCAGCACATCAAGGGTCTCTTCCGTGGTAATAAAATCGCCCTGAATATAATCTTTAAAGCCCTGATACAATACCGCCAGGTCTTTCAGCTTATGTACCAGAGCACCTCTTTTCTCAGAAAATGCAATCAGCTTGGGCATGTCCGCCGGCGCGATTCCGTACTGCATGAATTCGGAGATGGCACTCTTCACCTCATGGATATAGCCCTGCTTATGTAAGTGGCCTCCCAAAGTAGGCAGTTGGTCTTTCATGCCAAGGGCTACTTTCTGCAGCACCAGACTTTTACCCGTATCGTCCAACACAGGGGTATCCAGCTCTCCCACTTCGTCAAAGATTCTGTGAGACAGACGGCCAAAGCTCAAAACGTCTATATTGAGGATTCCTCCACGCTCATGAAGCATCGTCAGGTCCTTCTGTGTCTGCATGGTGAACTGATCCGGTACGATAATCAGGAAATTCTTCTTGGGCTCTTTCAAAGAACGCTCCATGATTTCCTGATAAAGCTGCCTGCTCTTGCCCGCGCCGGACGGTCCGAAGTAGAAACGTAAACTCATAGATAAAACCTCCACAGATAGTCAGCGGCTTCCTCTGCATAGTCGATTCCGATTCGTTTGCCTTCCCGAATCTGTTCAGGCAGCACAGTCAAGCCTTCCGTCACATAAAAGGAAGGGCTGGTGACCATATCGATATCGTTGTCCTGCCTGGTAATCTCCATGGCAATGCACATCTTGCCGGGTCCGTCTGCCAGATGGCGGCCGATAGACTCCGGATTCTGGCCGGGCTTTTTCGCCCTTCTAAGCTGCTCCATGCGCGCTCTGGATTCCTCGTCCGCCGGCTCTACTTTCCGAAGCAGCACCGCCTGGGGAATCCCTTCCGTCATGGCCGCAATATTCATGCAGCTGTACATGCCGTATATCAGATACACATAAGAAGTCCCGCCCTGATGATACATGGGTTCCGTCCGCTCGGTGCGCTTTCCGCTATAGGTGTGGGAGCCTTTATCTTCCTCACCCATATAGCTCTCAGTCTCTGTAATGATTCCCCGCACCGTTCCCAGCGAAGTCTCATGAACCAGTATCTTGCCCAGAAGCTCCTTTGCCACAGTGATGCCGTCCCTGGCAAAGAACTCTCTGGGCAGGCGGCTGCCGCAGGCTGTTACGCTGCTTTGCCTGATATAATGATAATCTGTGCTGCTTTTCGCCATCCTGCCAACTCCTTTACATATCTTGCAAGCCTATCTCCTACTGCTCATCCCGCAATGCCAGTTCCACCGGACAATGGTCAGACCCCATGACTTTCGTATGAATAGACGCATCCAGCAACTTGCCCTTCAGACATTCCGACACCACAAAATAGTCGATACGCCACCCTGCGTTCTTGGCTCTTGCCTGAAAACGGTAAGACCACCAGGAATAGATACCCTCCTGGTCCGGATAAAAATACCGGAAGCTGTCAACAAATCCGCTTTCCAGAACCTTACCAAAGCAAGCTCTCTCCTCATCGGTAAAGCCGGCATTCCTGCGGTTGGTCTTAGGATTCTTAAGGTCGATTTCTTTATGGGCCACATTCAGATCGCCGCAGAAGATCACTGGCTTATTCTCCTCCAGCTTCTTTAAATATGCCAGAAAATCAGCCTCCCACTTCATGCGGTAGTCAAGGCGCTTTAACTCATCCTGAGAATTGGGCGTATAGACTGTCACCACATAAAACTCCTCAAATTCGGCAGTGATCACCCTGCCCTCATGGTCGTGCTCCTCTACACCGATTCCATAGGCAACACTGATGGGCTCCTTCTTGGTAAAAAGAGCGGTTCCCGAATATCCCTTTTTCTCCGCATAATTCCAGTATTGATGATACCCGGGCAGCTCCAGATCGATCTGCCCCTCCTGCAGCTTAGTCTCCTGGAGGCAGAAGATATCAGCATCCGCCTCCTTGAAAAAATCCATAAATCCTTTATCCACACAAGCCCTCAGGCCATTTACATTCCAGGAAATCAGTCTCATATTGCAGCTCCTCTCTGTTCTTTTCTATTAGATTAACATTATTCCGGGAAAATAGCAAGGTCTGCCGACGCGGGCTGAAAGCCCTGGCTGTAGGTTAGTGATTATCCCATCTACAAACGCTCCAAAAATCTTCTGGCCACCGGATTTTCCTGACGCAGATCCACCTGGCAGATAATATACCTCTTACCCTCATACTCCTTCTCTGCACAGGCAAGGGCTGTACCCCACACTCCATTCTCATCCACGTTGCCACTTGTTAAAATGGGAGTAAAACCACTTGCCGTAAAAGTCGTATCCAGTATCGGTGTGATCATGTCTGCTTCTTCATCATACCAATATGAAAAGTCACGTGGCTCAAAGCCTTCTACTGCGCTATGGCCCGTTTTTCTGGATACAAAATGGACACTCTGCATCCCGCAGCGCTTTACCACTACTGTCTCTCCCGCAATTTCATGTGTTCCTATCGGAAGCTTCTCTATCCAGATTACATTGTCTCCCCGGACTTTTACCTCGCCGGCTTCTTTACTCTCTTTAAAAATTTCAACCGCAAGGTCATTGTAAGATAACACCTTTCCCTCTTCATCAAGAAGGATTGCACGAACCGTTACTTTCGAACGATCTTTCCCATCCTCTACTGCAAAGATTCCTTCCGGTATAAACTCCGCATTGGCTGCATAATTAACGGCACAGTCAGACATCTTTACTTTCGTTGTGCCTGCTCCCATATAGCTGCCATCCGCATAGTATTCAAACCGCAGCGTACAATCTTCGCTGCGATTGGTATCATTGCAGACATAACATTCCATACTGATCTTCTCCCCGTTATAGTAAGTATAGCGGTCCGTCCGCAGGGATAAATGTATGGGCTCCAGCGCATTTCGGTACGCGAAATAAGCTTTCTTGGGATTTCTTCTGCAATCCATGATTGTCTTCATCCAGCCTGACGGCCATGCATCGATAAACAAATGAATCGCATTAGAGACCATTCTGTCATCACGCCGAAACGCCTCTGTCATCATCTGCGTCGCAAATGCCTGGTATTCCTGACTTGCCTCAACCCATTCCTCCATAGTATCCTGGGTATCATAAAAGAAATAATGGAAATCTCCCGTCTGGGCCCTTACAATATTTCCGGGGGCAAATGGCTCTGCCGTCCACTCCTTGGGATAGCATTCCCGCATAACATCAGCAAAATCCAGTCCCTCTGCCCCGTATTCTCCGCAGCCATAGTACCAGCCGTGCTTGACGCTCAACCAGTAACCCTTATTTAATCTGCCGATATCAATGCCATGTCCGTTATACCACATAGGATAACAGTGATTGTCAGGCATTCCTTCCGTAGGGGGATCGTAATCTCCATCAACATGTTTTATTACCCTGTCCGGATTTTGCATCCTGACAGCGATATCACACATGGTAAAGAAGTTCTCCAGCTCCTCTCGTATCAAATGCCTGTGTGGTTCATTATTTGCATTCGGGAAGGGCTCATTGATATAGCTTACGATGACATTGCAGGGATGCTTTCTCACCAATCGCTCCATCTCTTCCGCCTGTCTTACTCCCTCACAAAGCTTTGTCCTTCTCATGCATCCGAAAAGCGGCAGATCACTCTGGGTCATAAGACCAAGCTTATCGCAATATTCGTACACTTCCTCCTGCACCGGTCTCTGGGTAAGCCTGAGGAAATTCATATTGCATAGTTTGGCAAGCAGGATATCCTCTATCAGGGCATCCACATCGCCCCGCATCACATCCTGCTGTTCGAACCCCATTGTATTTGCCCCGCGAAGCCTGATTTTATGTCCGTTCAGCCAGAACATTCCCTTAGGTTCCCTTTCCGTATCCTGCCGGAAGCTTCTCATACCAAACTGCTGTTTCGTCGTATCTGTTACGTTGCCTTCATAAATTACTTTTACCTGTGCCTGGTATAGATATGGTGTGTCTAATTCCCACAACCTGGGATTCCTGATTGCAATGGGAATCTTGTAGATGTTTTTTCCATGCTTTAACGGCATGGGGATCCCTTTTCCCAGCACATCCCTGACGGCAGCTTCCGTCAGGCTGTCTCCTCTGCCCACCATCTTTAACGTTTCCGGGACATATGTATATTTCTCAACCACGACTTCGCTGAAGTTCTGCCCATATACGGACACCTCGATGGCAATATTCCTGTCCGCATAGTCAGCATTTTCAACCTCAACCCAGACTTCTGCACTTTCTTCCATAGGGCGTACATATAAATCTGTGATATTGATCCGGTTTCTGATCTCCACGCTGACACTGTTATAGAGACCCATACCCGCCGGACAGTGATGCCAGCCTTCTGCCGGATCATCCCAACCGGGTCCGGTTGCAGCATAAAGCTTGTCTCCCTCACATTTTTCCTGATTGGCAAAGGCATTCCCCATATAAATATAATCATTATACAGATCAATTTGCAGCGTATTGATACCGCTCTTTACTGCATCCGTGATCTCAAATTTAAAAGGGGAGAAAAATCCCTCATGAGTCCCCACGCAGATGCCATTCACATACACCACCGCATAATAATCTGCTCCCTGAAAGCATACATAAACAGCCTTATCGGGCGATTTCTGCAGTTCGAAAGACGTGGTGTAGATCTGTTTCTGTTTTCCCAGTGGTCCCTGATAATGGGGAATCGTAATTTCTTCTCTGTCTAACAGGAACTTTTCAAGTTTGATTGTTTCCTTGCAAGGGCTTAAGGCCGGAGCCAGGTCCTGCAGATATGGCTGATATGCTGCTTTTTGCAATTTCAGCTCTTCATACAGCTCTTCCTTTGTGCTTATTTTTTTCTCTACCGGATAAGGTGCTTCTGCACGTTTCAGTTCACAGGAATTTTTAATAAATTTCATGGGCTGCGGGTCATACAGCAGTTCCTCACGGCCTCCGATTCCATTACCGGCTATTTGCGCAAAAATATCCATGTTTTTATATCCTCCTGAAATGACGAAGTTTACCTGCCTCTAACACAACTTTCCATTCTTGATCGCCGGACAAGACTTGCAACGTCATATCCTGCGGCGCTGTAAGTTCAAAGAAAGTAAGTTTTCCATCTTCCCATGCAAAGCTTACTGCCACCCCATCCTGGGCACGGAAATTGCTGACACTTCCCTTTTTCCAATCCCCCGGCAATGCAGGCAGTAAGATCAGTCTGTCACGCCTGGACTGCATCAGCATCTCACAGACAGCAGCTGTTCCTCCCATATTGCCGTCAATCTGGAATATCCCGGGCGGATGAAGGTCTAACAGAGATACGGTAGCAAAATCACCGATCAAAGCTTTAAAATGCTCCCATGCCTCTTCTCCCCTTCCAAGACGCGCCATCAGACAGGCAACCCAGGAACGGCTCCAGCCGGTATGACCGCCACCATGCTTCAGACGCTCCTCTAAAGACCGCTCCGCCGCTTTCCACTCCCAACTGCCCGGTTCAAACAGCTGGGAAGGATACAGACCATATAAATGAGAAAGATGACGATGTCCTGGTTCTTCTTCCTCCCTCTCCCTATCCCATTCATTCAATCTGCCTATCCTATCAGTGCTTAACCTGGGCAGGCGACTTACCATGTCACGCCATTTGTCCGCCTTTTGTGCATCCACTCCCAGAATATCCGCACATTCTGCCGCGTTTTGCATCAGCTCCGTGATCAGTTCTACGTCAAACGCACTGTTTACCCCGATGGATACCGGCCACTCACCTGTTCCTTTAAACCGATTCTCCGGCGACTGGGAAGGAAGGACCCACAGTTCTCCTTCTTTTTCCACCAGATAATCTTCATAAAAAGCTGCCGCCTCTTTCAGATAAGGATAACAATGTTCCCGCAGAAACTGCTCATCTTTGGTATATCGCCAATGCATGAACATATGCTGTCCCAGCCAGGGCGCCGCCCCGATCCAGACCGCCCATCCGCAGGATTCCGGCGTCACACGCCCCCAGACATCCGTCTGAATACACATGGTAACACCCTTGCAGCCATACAGTTTCTTGGCCACTTCTCTTCCATAGGGCACATAGCGCTCTATCAGGTTAAACAAGGTATTTGCCCCCTGCTTCATTCCCAGGGTTTCCACGAACCAATAACACATCTGCAGATTCACATCCAAATGATAATCACAATTCCAGGGCGGCCTTAAATCTTCGTTCCATTTTCCCTGCAGATTTAATGGCAATTCTCCTGAAGAACCGCAGACCATAAGGTATCGGCCATATTCAAAATACAAAAGGGGCAGCCCTGAATCTTTGCCTTCTTTAAACAGGCGAATCCTCTGATCTGTAGGCAGCTCACTCTCTTCCACCTCTATATCCACCGCTGCATCTCCCTTTAAGAATGCAAATTTTTCTTTATGGCGGGCAAACAAAGAATCAAAACAATGCCCTTTCAGAAAAATCATTTCTGCCAGGGGACTTTCTCCGTTGGCATCCGTTCCTGCCTGGATAAGCAGCAGCAACTGAGATGTCTGCTTTACCTGCAGACTGTTTCCGACGTACACTTGAAAGCCGTCCGTCATAACTTTTATGGATGCTGCAAAGGAAATCCCATTCTGGAAGATCCCCTCCATCCGTAATCCGTCCGATTCCTCTTCATAAGTAATGGTGCAGCGTGGATCTTCCTTTCGGGATAAAATGATTGTCATGTCAGAAGGCTTTTCCGCCGTCACCAAAAGAACCCCACAGCCGTCCGCACAGCTGACAAACAGCTGCTGCTCTATTTTTCCCATATCTGTCTGAAATACAGTCTTTGCCAGTCCGGTGTCCAGGTCCAGGCTGCGGACATAATCCCGCACATCTCCGGCATTCAGCTCAATCCACACATCCCCGACAGGCTGATAGGGGTCTACCCGTCCCTTTTCTCCGGACACACCGCCCTTTCCGGCAAAATACCGGTTGGCAAGCTCTGTTCCCTTTAAGAAATCTTCCTGCAAGAGAGCATCTCTCACCTCAGCTAAGTGCTCCGCCACATCCTCCTGCTCCCGAAAACGATTCTCACCGCGCCACATCCACTCATGATTCAGCGCAATTCTAAGCCTCCCGGGAGTCCCCAGCATCATAGCTGCCAGCCTGCCGTTTCCTGTCGGCAGGCCCTCTATATACTTTTCAGTCCAACTGTCAAGCCAGATAATCTTTTTCATAACTAAGTTCTCCAAAATGCCGGTACACTAGCCCTTCACGCTGCCGACCATAACACCTTCCTGGAAATATTTCTGCACAAAAGGATAAACACAGAATAAGGGCAATGTGGACACAACAATGACAGCATATTTTAATGTGAGATACAGATTCTGGCTATTGGCCATATCCTCCGCAAGTGTGTCGTCACTTCCTTTCATCCCCTCACTTTGAATCAGAATTTCACGAAGAATAATCTGCAAAGGATACTTGTCACTATCTTTCAAATACAAAAATGCATTGAAATAAGAGTTCCAATGGTCAACCGCATACCACAGTGCCAACACTGCTATAATTGCTTTCGATAACGGTAAAACCATCTTAAAGAAGAACTGGAAATCATCACAGCCGTCAATCTGGCATGCTTCCTGCATTTCCTCTGCAATATTTGTTTCGATAAAGGTTCTGCACACAATCATATTATACACACTCATAGCACCCGGAATAATAATAGACCATCGCGTATTCAGCATCCCTAATTCTCTGATCAGTATATAGTTTGGAATGATACCGCCGCCAAACATCATTGTAAAAGAGAATATAAGCATGATTGTACCCCGCCACCGCAGATTTTTTCTTGCCAATGGATATGCACACATCAGTGTAATCGCCAGA
Source organism: Lachnospiraceae bacterium (assembly GCA_017465845.1). Classification (GTDB taxonomy): domain Bacteria; phylum Bacillota; class Clostridia; order Lachnospirales; family Lachnospiraceae; genus Acetatifactor. Next base: position 61,366 of record JAFTVH010000010.1, read on the forward strand.
TTGATCAGGGTCCCTGATACAGTATATATAATTGTATTTCCGTATCCGGTCCATACTTTGTTGTAGGCCAATACACGTTTATATGCATCCAGCGTAAAATTTACCGGAACCAGCCATACTTTTCCCTGCGCTACTGCATCTGCATCACTGACAGAGGAAGAAAGCACATATATAATCGGGTATAGAACAATTAACACCAATACAACTGAAATGAAATAGCTGACTAAATAAAAAACCCGGTCCTGACTATTTTTTTGTTTTGTTTTCATCTTTCTCTCCCTTACCACTGACTGGTTTCACTGACCTGCTTTGATATTTTATTTACAATAATCACCAAAGCAAACTGAATCACGCTGTTAAACATTCCCACAGCTGTTGCAAGAGAAAAATCTCCTGAACCATTGGACGAGAGACCAATCTGGTACTCATAAGTAGAAATAACCTCACTGACTGATAAGTTCAAAGAATTCTGCATCAAAAATACTTTCTCAAATCCAATACTCATTACGGATCCCATACGCAGAATCAGCATGGTAATGATCGTGGGCAAAAGAGCCGGCAGATCGATATAGAATACTCTTTTCAAGCGGGAAGCCCCATCTATCTGGGCAGCCTCGTGAAAAGACGGATCCACACTGGTGAGTGCCGCCTGATAAATAATACTGTTCCAGCCAAAATTCTGCCAGACCCCGGACCACACATAGATGTGTCGGAAGGCTCCCGGCGAAGCAAACAAGTCCTCCGGATACGATCCGGTTAGTTCATGAAAGAGCATACCATAGAGCCCTGTTCGGCTATTTAGCACACTAAACACAATTCCTACCATAACTACTGTTGAAATAAAGTGCGGCAGATTGACAATCACCTGTGCTACCTTTTTAAATTTTTTATTTCTCAGGCAATTCACCATCAATGCAAAAATAATCGGCAGCGGGAAAGCAACCACTATGGCATATAGAGAAAGAATTACTGTATTCTTTATGACTCTCCAGAACTTATAAGACTCAAAGAATTTGATAAAATTAGCAAATCCTACCCAATCACTACCCCAGATTCCTTTTCTTACATGATAGTCTTTAAACGCTATCACCAACTCTGCCATTGGAATATATTTAAACAAAATAATATAAATCATTGGCAACAGCAGAAATAAATAAAGCTGCCAGTCCTTTCTGGGATCTCTTTTTTTCACTGTTCCTGTAACAGAAGTCTTGTTTTTTTTCATTTTACCCTCATTATGAATTAAGATGCGATGCAGACGCACTAAGCATCTGCACCGCTCATATGTATCACTCTACTGTACGATCATAGGAAGTCTGATAAAGCGTCAGTGCCTCATTTACACCGATCTTCTCAAGCTCTGTAAGATACGTATCCCAATAACTGTCAATATCCCACTCTCCTGTAAGGAAAGCTCCGATACTCTCAGTAATATAACTGTCAAGATTACCCTGAATTTCATTTGCATCTACTGTTTCCTCAGCTGTCATAGGTAAACTGATGACGCTCTCATCAGGCTTCACAGCAAGACAATCCGTAATAGACGCAATATACAAATCCCAGTATTCTCTTGTGGCTGCTCCCAGTGCTGTGGATTCATCAACTTCTATTCCGATTCCCCAATACAGGTCCGTCTGCTGGATTGCAGGCCCCGCCTGTAAATATCCGCCGTTCTGAGGATCTGATCCTGTCCAATAGCCTGATGCGTCATAAGGATAGAAAACAGGATTATCAAACTCCGGTGTTCTCGCCTGTACGCCTTCTTTAGCGATACCCTCCATCATCTTGGATTCGTCTACATTTTCCCAGTAGTCCCAATCCACACCTTCTTCACCATAACGGTACGAGATACTGAGATCTTCACGACAGAAGTAATCCAGAACAAGAAATGCTGCCAACGGGTTTTCGCAATCAGCGGAAATAACCGCTCCATTTTTCGGCAGAACCGGGTTATAGCGCGATTCAATTCTGCCTTCGGATCCCTCCAGTGCAGGCACATGATCATAAGCACATCTATATCCGTATGTTTCTACTGTATCGCTGCCTTCAGGTCTTGCATAGTAGTCAAAATATGCCAGCATGCGAAGGGAACTGTCTTTTGCAATCGCATTATATGCCGCCGAATCGTTGGTAAGGATCGTAGAATCAATGATTCCCTCATCAAAGAAGCGCTTGATATATTTCAATCCCTCTTTCCACTCATCTGTCGTATAAGCAAATTCCAGTTTTCCGTCGGTAACATCCAGATAATAATCATCCCAGGCATATACAAAAGGACTCATCAAAAACTTAAACCAAGCTGTACTTGTTGAATGAGCGGTAAATACCACCTCATCATCGATTCCGTTGCCGTTCATATCACCTGCTGCCTTAAATTCCTTACAAAGCTCATAAAAATCCTCTGTGGTAGTGGGGATTGTCTCATATCCCAATGCTTCGGCATAAGCTTTGTTGATCCAGAGCTTAGTAGGCACCGCGTTGGTCGGCTGGTCGCAATAAAGGGGTGCCCCCCAGATATCGCCGTTTACATTTTTTAATAAAGAAGGAATATCGATACCAGCTCTCTCACTTCCTTCATTAATATTCTTTGCATAATCCGGGTTTTCATAATATTCATTGAGAGGGATGATTGCTCCATTATCACCCCAGTCTGTTACCACACTGCTTGAAAATCCTGATGACGTTGCAAAAATAATATCCGGAAGTTCATCTCCGCCATTAACCATTACAGTGAGTTTATTCATATAATCACTCGATGCATACGCTTCAAATACCAGATCTACCCCCAGTGCTTCTTCCACTAATAAAGTGGTAGCATTCGTATTCCAATCGGATACCCGAACCTGATCCGCAACTGCAATCGTGAGTGTCACGCCTTCGGTTATTGACCGTGGATCAAATTCTTCATCGGCCGAAGCTTCCGTTACCTCTTCTGCACTATCTGTTTCTGTGGAAACAGATACCGTGTTCCGGCTTTCTGAACCTTCCTTTACACTGTCGCCACTATTTCCGCAGCCTGTAAATACTGCTGCCAACATACTGCAGGAAAGCACTGCTGCCAGCAGTCTTTTTAAGTTTTGGTATTTCATACATTTTACCTCCTGTTTTTTAGGCTGCCTTCCATACTGAATTGCCGGCAGATCAGTATTGAAGGCAAGTTCAGCATATCTTATATCTCACTGAATTTCATCATGATAAATGAATCATTCACATGAATTTTAGACCATCGGCCGATTTCAAATTGACACCACTTTGCATAAAATGCTATATTCTCATTGTAACAAATAAACTATAAATTCAGAAAGAGTAATTTCCATGAGCAATTTCGCAATCCAACAGACCTCCCCGCAAAAACGTTCCATTTTACAATGGTTTATTATCTGTTTTCTTTGTTTTTCTATCATATTTTTAATTGCGTTGTTACCTTTAATTTCGTACTGTAAAAATATATTCACCGAACTTACAATTGAAAAAAGCACCCAGCAGATGGATTCCGGCATCTCAGAGTTGGAAAATACAGTTACAAGCTTTGTGAGCGCATCTCAAAGCCTGGCTCGTGACACCCGTTTTCGGCCTTTTCGTTATCTTGAACCCGATTACTCTGAAATCACGCCGTCTGTCCGAAAGCAGATGGTAGAATATCTGCACGGCTTAATGTTTCCTCTGGAGCTTGTTTCAGATTGCGCCCTGCTTTTCTCCGATAATTTAGTTATTACTCCGGAAGCCACGCTGTTTTACTCAACTTTACCCTATTACCCGGATCGTTTTAGAGCCAACAATTTGTCTTACACTGACTGGGAACTGCTTCTTGAAGAAAATGCATCCTGTTTTACACCCGTTTGCCATGTCACTACCATTGACAAAAGTTATGATGCACTTATTTACAGCACCCGCTGGACACGAACCTCTTATTTTTACGCGTGTCTTTCTATTACAGATATCAAACAGGAACTGATTTCGAAAGAGAATCTTGGTAACTATTGTCTTACCATTGAACGCACTGACGGAAAACTCCTTTACTCAGACCTGACCGACACAGTGTCTGAGTATCATTCCATCACAAAAAAATCCTCTATCGGAGGTTTAACAGTTACTGTACATATTCCCAAAACCTCATTAGCTGCCCATATGACTCCTCTTTACTGCTTTTTGGCTCTTTATTTGACACTTTGTATCGTGGTTTTCATCATCACGATTATTGTCGGCTCCCATATTTCCTCCAGACCTCTGATCAAAATCATCGACCTGCTGGAGTCCGACAATGCATGTACCGATGATGGCTCTAAATACAAACATAAGGCAAGGCGGCCGTCATTACTTTATGGATTTCATTACATTCATAGTAAAGTGCAAACATATGAAAATAACCTGAACACCTGTCGGGGCACCATTGATTCACAATCAAAGATTTTACGGGCTCGTTTTCTGGAAAATGCACTGCAGGGCGCTCTTGTCACAGACAAGGATTACGCCTTATTTTCCTCTTATTTTCCTCAATTCCCCGCGAGCTTTAGCCTGCTCCAAGTAGGTCTGATCGAACAGCCATCAGAAGGCGAAAACCTTTACGAGGATGCATTATCTTTGATGCAGTACTATTTACAGACCAATCTGCCCAATGCATATCACCAGCGTTTAAACAATATGGAACTTTTGTTGATTATTGATGAAAACGATTATAAAGAATATTCCTGCATCGTCAACCTCCTGATAAAAAACATCAACAGCGAGGAGCCGTGCTATCATGCATGGGGAATTGCAAGTAAATTTTACAGTCATCCGAAAGACATTCCTACAGCATACTGGCAAATGCAAGATTTATACAGCAGAATATCCCTCGAAAGTCTTTCACAGCTATGCAGTGTTTCGGATTATACCTTTTCTCCTAAAAGCTATTTTCAGATGTCCGATATACCGACTATCTATTCCGCAATTATCTGTGGGAATAAAGATATTGCACTGCTAAAGCTGGAAAGTTATTCTCACAATCTGAGCGCACGCAATCGTTCCTGTTACGAAATGTTTCGCTCCATTCTGCTGTGTATTAAGCAAGAATATACTGAAGTGCTGATGGACATCGAAATTCCATCCTATCATTCTGATTTAGACTTATACACTACCCTGAAAGACATCATCTGTTCTTTTTGCAATGCATTTAATCAGATGAAAATACAGACCCAGACTAACCATTTTGCACAGGAACTGAAAACATACATAGATCTTCACTTTACAGATGAAGACCTATGCATGACAACACTGACAGAGCATTTCGACTGTTCCGTTTCCACCATTCGCAGGGCATTTTCCCAGGTAACGGATATCGCTGTTTCTGCTTATATTGAAAAAAAGAGAATGGAACTGGCTAACGACCTGCTGGTTCATGAAGCGGGGAGTATTTCCGAAATTGCCAGAAAATGTGGTTTCACCAACGATAATACATTTTACAAAGCTTATCGCCGGGTGTTTGGGCATGCTCCCACATCATTGAAGCAGAAATAGATTGAACAAATTTATTTATGCTTTCGTCCTGCCGCGGGTTGAACTGTAAGCACCTTTTACACCAGCTCAATCCGCACAAATTTCTTTTTCCCGATTTTCAGAACATCCCCGGTATGGACCACCTCTTCCACACCGTTTACTTTCTCACCGTTCTTCTGCACTCCGCCCTGGGTCACCAGCCGTCTGAATTCGCCGCCGCTGGCAATAAAACCGCCGTTCACCAGCGGGCGGATTACATCCGGCAAAGTCACAATGTCATTCTCTTTTTCCATAACGACCTGGAGCACCGGGATTTCCTGAGGAATCGCTTTTTTGGAGAAAGCCTCCTGATAGAACTGTTCGGCGGCCTCTGTCTCCTCCGGCGTGTGATACAAAGCCGTCACTGTCCGGGCCAGAGTCAGCTTCACATCCCTTGGGTTGCATCCATCGGCAAGCAATTCCTTTATTTTATCCAGTTCTTCCGGCAAAATATCAGTAGTCAGTTCAAAGTATCTGACGATCAGACGGTCCGGCACCTCCATGATCTTCTTGAACATGACCTTGGCATCCTCATTCACACCGATGTAATTGCCCAGGCTCTTGCTCATCTTTTCCACGCCATCCAGTCCCTCCAGAATGGGCATGAACAGTGCCACCTGGGGTTCCATCCCTTTATCTTTCTGAAGAGCGCGCCCCATCAAGATATTGAACGTCTGGTCCGTACCACCCAGTTCCAAGTCCGCTTCTATGGCAACGGAATCGTATGCCTGCATCAGCGGGTAGAAAAATTCGTGCAGACCGATCGGTACATTATGACTGTAACGATTCTGAAAATCGTCTCTTTCCAGCATCCTGGCCACAGTGGTGGTGGCAGCCAACCGCAGCACCTCTTCCAGCGTCAGAAGCTCCAGCCATTCACCATTGTAGCGCACCTGGGTCTTCTCAGGATCCAGCACCCGGAAAATCTGCTCCTGATAGGTCTGGGCATTCTCCAGTACCTCTTTGTCAGAAAGTGCTTTTCTGCCTTTTGATTTTCCTGTGGGGTCGCCGATTCTTCCCGTAAAATCCCCAATGATGATAATAGCCTGATGACCAAGCTCCTGCATCTGCCTGATTTTGCGTAGTACTACTGCATGGCCCAGATGAATGTCCGGGGCGCTTGGGTCAAGCCCCAGCTTAATGCGGAGAGGGGTTCCGGTGCGGATGGAACGCTCTACTTTTGCAGCCAGTTCCTCCTCGCTGACTACCTGAGCGGCGCCTTGCAGAATGATGCGCATCTGGCGGCGAACTTCCTGTTTAACGGTTTCCTCTGTCATTGGGATACCTGTTGCATGTGTCTCTTGTTTGCTTGTTTCATTGATTGTCATTGTCTTTTCCTCCAAAATATTTTATTGCTTTAATATCCTTGCGGATTAAGACAATCAATGAAATCGGGGTGGCAACAGCCATGATCTGAGCACTTGGCTCTGCTATCTGCGATAAGCAGCCTTGTATCGCTTCGCGCAAAAAAGCTCCCGTCCTTCAAAAGGACGAGAGCTGATGTCTCGCGTTACCACCTAATGTTTATAAACAGCTCGCGCTGTTTACCTCTTCGAGTACGGCTGAAATTTCCGGCTTATACTCTAGCACGTTAACGGGTGCAGGAACCGTCGCAGCCTACTATTTTCTCCGGTAGTGATTACTGCCCAAAGATTATTCGGTGCGAAGCTCAAAGATGTATTCACGTAAAGTTTCCCATGCGCCTCTCATCAACCGGCTGCTTTCTGTATGTTTCACTTTAAGCTACTTCTTCTTATCATTGCTTTTCTTAATCAATTGCTTGAATATTAAATTAGTGACATTATAAGCTGATGAGCGATATTTGTCAAGGCTCGTTAAAAATAATTAAGCCAAGGGTAGGGCAATCACAAAGTCATTGCGCCTCTCCAGCCTCATTTAACGCCACCTCACCAAATAACAGCCGTTCTATTCTCTTGATGTTGTACGAGAAAGCAATGTCCTGTTCTCGTGGAAAAAGGTCCCACTTGGGATGCCTTTTCTTACAATATCTATCAATCTTCTGCGTACAAAGGCCTGCTCCATGTGATATTTCATCAGAAACAGCATGTTTCTTTAGATACAATTCCAAGCCAAGTCCGGTTTCTGCTGCAACATGAAACTTCTGAATCAGGCGAAGATTTTCTTCATTTGCCATTAGCGGTTCACAATAAAATATCTCGTTTTCATTCAGCCTATTGCTCATTTGCTCTGCCAGCCAAGATTCTTGCCTTGCATTCATCTGCAACCTTGCGGATATTGTCATCCGATTTCACTGTCTGATGACGGAGTGTTCTTAATATCTGTTCCCCAATTCTGCCATGTAAATTCGCCATGTTTGGTTTTGAATATGTTTTTGCTTTCATGACCCGGCATCTCCTTTCCCGATTATTTTTACTGTTTTCCTAACGCTATATCCTTATTATACTCTCTTTCCGCTTTTTATTCAACGACAGCAACGATTAAAGAAAAATTAATTTTCGCCTAATTACGCCAAGTTCTTTTCCCCAACCCAATTACTTACAAGTCCTACTTTCACTTCCACTGCTTCAGCTATTTTCTCAACGGGAAAGCCCATCTTAGCAAGATTCATCGCCGTCACCCTGGCCTGCTCCAGTTTGCCCTCACGTTTTCCGACCTTTTTGCCTTCCTCCAAAATCCTATCCGTAATCTCACACATAATATCATCTCCTCCTTCCTCACACTTTAAAAATTGGACTCTCTTCGACAGATCTCCCTGGTTCATATCCTTTGGATCTGCAGTCTTAAAGTATTCCATCAATTTTGCAATGGCAGAACCATCATCCACTGCTGCATTTACATACGTCACATGTTTTCCGTCGTCGTATGGCATATTCTCATCACCAAGCGATTTCTGCACATGATAG